>JACOXZ010000001.1 GCA_016182105.1 Candidatus Liptonbacteria bacterium
CTTCCGCTACCACTCGAGCTCCCAGCGTGAGCTCTCATTGGCGATGCTCCCTCGCTCGCCCTGCGGGCACCCTGCCCGCTCGGTCGCATAGCCGCGCGGAAGGAATAGCCGCTTGGTTTCATTTGAGCATCTTGAACATTTTCTCGAGCGGCCAGGCATTTATAATATCCTTCTTTGCCCGCCACAGTCGCTTACGCTCCTTAGACACCCTCGGTTTCTAAACGCCCCGCCATTGGCGGGGCTATTTCCTACGCGGGAGAGCCCTCCCGCTCTCTCCCGACCCCACTTCGTGCGGCTTGGGCCATCCTCTTAATGACGGCTCTTTAAAAAGCTCATCATTTTCTGCGCTGGCCAAGCATTAATTATATCTCCCCGCTTGGCCCAGCCGCGACGAGCCTGGGCAATGCCGTACTCTAAAAACGGGAAATGCGAGACGGAATGGGCGTCTGAATCAATGGACATTTTGACACCGGAGATAACGCACTTCTTGATATGCTCGTCCTTGAGGTCTAAGCGGTCCGGAAAAGCGTCGATCTCAAGAACCGTGCCTGTCTGCTTCGCTTCTTTAATTATTGCTTCCATATCCACCTCATAAGGCTCGCGGCGGTTGATTAAACGGCCGGTCGGGTGAAAAAGAATATCAACATAAGGGTTTTTTATTGCCTTCAAGATCCTTTTGGTCTGCTCCTCACGAAACAAATTGAAATAAGAATGAACCGAAACGCCGACAACATCAAGCTTAGCTAAAATTTCATCCGGCAAGTCTAAAGAACCGTCTTTTAAAATATCACATTCCGTGCCTTTGAGAATTTTTATCTTTGACCCCATCTTTTTTTGAATCCGATCAATATCAGCCCACTGACGCCTAATTTTCTTCTCATCCAAACCGCCGGTCATCGCGAGACGCTTTGTATGGTCAGTAATCGCTATATATTTCAAGCCCTGGCTCAAGGCCGCCTTGGCCATCTCTTCAATCGAATCCGAGCCGTCAGTCCAATCAGTCTGTATTTGGAGATCGCCTTCAATGTCGCCGTAGTTAATAAGCGAGGGTAAGGCGTGCTTTTTAGAGAGTTCGATCTCGCCGGTATTCTCGCGCATTTCAGGTTCTATATAATCCATACCTAAAGCTTCGTAGAGTTCTACTTCTCCCCGACCAGCCACCATTTTTTTACCGCGGAAGAGGCCGTATTCGTTAAGCTTCAGTTCTTTTTTGAGAGCTTCTTCGCGAAGGGCTATATTGTGATCTTTTGAGCCGGTAAAGTAATTCAAGGCTGCGCCGTATGACCGAGCTTCAACCACCCGAAGGTCAATATCAAGGCCGGATTTAATCTTTACAGCTGACTTGGTTTCGCCATGAGCGTAAACCCGTACCACCTCGGGCATTCCGACAAAATAATCCATAATGGGCTTAGGGTTTTTCGAGATAACCAGAATATCCGCATCGCCAATAGTTTCTTTCCAACGCCTCACTGACCCAGCCACAGTTAACCGTTCCACTTCTTTTAAATTTTTTAATCGCTCCTCGATTTTTCGTATCTCGGGCAGTGCGAGTCCTAAAAGAAACCGGCTGCCAGACTTTTTTACAAATTCAATGCCTTTCAAAATATTTTCCTCGGTTTTTTGGCCGAAACCCTCGATATTCCTAACCTTCCCGGCCTTCGCAGATTTTTCTAAGTCCGCAAGAGTTTTTACGCCGAGCTTTTTATAAAGATTCAAGGCCATCTTGGGGCCAATACCCTCAACCTCGGTTATCTCATTGATCTTTACTGGGTATTTTTTTCGGAGACGCTCGAGGTCATTCACTTTACCGGTTTTAAAAAGCTCTTCGATTCTCTCGGCAATGCCCCTACCAACTCCTGGCAAATCTTCAAGGGCCTTGCGCCCGCCTTTTTTATAGATCTCCGCGAGCTCCTCTTCCATCCCCTCAAGGCCAAGAGCGGCTTTTTCATAAGCCCTCGGCTTAAACGCCACACCTTCAGCCGCGAGATATGCTGAAAATTCTTTTAGGGCCTTCACAATTTCCGCGTTTTTGATAGGTTTTATGACCATAACTTCTTCTTGTTCTTCTTGGATTATAACAATTTCCTTTGTAAATTGGGGTTTTGTTGAACTATCCACGGCTCATCCCCAAATAATCCAGTTTTTGGTGTTGACGCCGTTTTTACTATGCTTTATCTTAAAATCAGTCTTTTGAAATCGACGTGAGTGGTGGAAGTGTTTGCTGGGTCCGTAAGAACTCATCAGAACCCTCTTGGGAAGTCATTCCCTACGTGAGGCGCGAAGCCTAAGATTATATCAAGGGTCTCTCGCTAGAGGGTATACCAGCTCGCCTACTTGGATTGGCTGCTTTAAATGGCAATTATCCTAATGACCCGTATGGTCATCTGGGTAATGCCGGTTCTCAGCTGGTGCCTAGTCTTTTTTTCAGACGGACACGGAAAGGCGAAAGCCAAGTACTGACTCTGACTGACAAGGGAGACGAAACGGCTAAGTAGCGGCTTCAAAACCGCGAAAAGCCAATGAATGGCCAGGGCAAAATGTGGGTACGGTAAAATAGCTACCGGGGACAGCTATTTAAGCCCAGATGGGAAATACCGAAGGGAATTTGTTGCCGCAACAAAAGCGGCCGCTAATTCTTTGAGTTGCCTGCCCCTTCAACAAGGACGGGCAACATAACTTCGTTATTTCTATAACGCCCATGGCAAACACCTACTACTCTCATCTAGACCCTGAAAACGCGTGAGCGTTACGGGGTCTTTTTTTATCCTCAAAATTTAAAAAAGCGTTTTTTGCTTCGGCAAATCTTCAAAAATCTTTATTTTTCCGTATTCGCCGTCGTAGCCAGGCTCGATCTTGATCCCACCCACTCTTACGCGGCGAATGCCTTCGGCGACAACATCATCAAGAGCGCCTAAATCCTCGACTCGAGCGTCAAGTAGAACACCAAATTCCGAACCAAAGACCTGAATAAATTTTTCATAACTCTGAAGTACTGCTTTAGTGCCCACTTTCTGACCCCTGGCTTCGGCTATAATTTCCTCAAGCGGCACGAGGTTTTTAAAGGGCGTGTAAAAAGGCGGTTTATAGCCCGCTCCTCTATCAGCTAGACTTGCCACTCGATTCATCACGCCGATTGTGACTGGCCGTCCGCAAGACCTACATATCCCTTTTTGGGCAGCTGTCTCTTCTGGCGAATAAACCACTTGGTGCTGGCGGTGGCCATCATAATGATATTTCCCTTCCTCGGGAAAAAACTCGATTGTAAAAGCCAGCTTAAGCTTGGCTCCACTATCTCTTTTTTCGCTAAGCGCCTTGGGCGAAGCGTTTTTGATCGCTTGGAAAATAGCGCGGTAAGAAAGCTCATCCCCCTCAAAGGCGTTCGCTTCCCTCCCAAGCTTTGGGAGCGAATGCGAATCCGAATTCGAGATCAACGCCACCTTATCGAGCTGGGAAAGGCGCCAATTCATTCCCGGGTCAGACGAGAGACCGGTTTCAATGGCAAAAATTTTTGGCGTGAGTTCTTCAAAACATTCTTCGAGCGAATCAAAACCGGATTGCGAACCGAAGACCGAAAACCACGGCGTCCAAGCGTGGGCCGGAATGACGTAAGCTTCTTCCGAAATAGTACTCACAATTTTTAGGAGCTCTTTGGAGTCGAGTCCTAAAATCGGACGGCCATCGCTTTTCAAGTTGCCTATCCAGCCAAGTTGTATGTTAATCTGACGCACAACTTCGAAAGACGGCGCAAAAACCAAATTATGAACCTTGCGCACCCGACCGCCCTTGGAATAAATGCTCGAGATCTCGGCAGTTAGCATAAACCTCGTGGCTTTGAGATTTTTCTCTTCGGAATTTAGCACAAAAAGACCGGCCTCGGAGGCCGGCATGAGTTTGCGCTCGAGCTCTAAAAACCACTGGGGATGAGTGAAGTCGCCGGTACCTAAAACCCTAATGCCTTTTTTTCTCGCAGAGAGGTTAAGCTCTTCCAAAACCATCCGGCTTGAGGTGGCTCTTGAGTACTTAGAGTGAAGCTGAAGGTCAGCGATAAAGCGCATCGGTTGGCTTTGTGCCTTGAACTAGGGGGTCAGTTATGGTTTTTCTCGGCAAAACCAGTTCTGGAGCGAGGAGCAAGATAAAAGCTGAGGCCAAGGTGAGAATCGCGGCCGCAATAAAAACCGGCTGGAAACCAAAAAATTTGGCGGCTATCCCGCCTAAAAAACCGCTCACTCCCGCCGCGAGTCCGGCAACGGTCGAGTCAAGAGACCAGTCAAAGGAAACCCTTTCTTTATCTAAATGCCTTGAAAAAAGAGAGGACCACGAAGGAACGTAGAGGGCAAAACCAATGGCTTGGATAATTTGAACGAGATATAGCTGCCACACTCTATTTATAAGACCGAAAGAAAAAGCAGCGAGCGAAGCAGTAAAGAGGCCGATGATCAAGGCGTAGAAATCATCTTTTTCGCCGGGTTTTTTATCTAAAAAATTCGCTATCGGCAGCTGGAGAAGCGACTTCAAAATCCAGTAAATAGAAGCTGCGGCGCCTACCGTAACCAAGGTTGCGCCCTGAACTTTTTCGATCACAAAAATCGAAAATATCGGACCGATGAGCCCCCAGCCAGTTAAAAGTGCGAGATCGGCAAAGATCAAATACTTAATCCAGCGGTTGATTTTGAGATTAACGGTGATTTTTATTTTCATGCCAATTTTGCCTAACCGAGCACATAATATTTTAGTTTATGTGCTCGGTCAACCAAGCCCTTCATACCTCGGTTTGGAACTCGAGCTCCTCTCCACGGACCACTACCTTAACCCGGCTCCCCCGAACAAATTCTTTCTTCAAGATCCCCTGAGCCAGTGGGTTTTTAACTTTGTCTTCTATAACCCGGCGAAGCGGCCTGGCGCCCGAAGCCGGATCATAGCCCCACTTGGCAACGAGTTTCACGACTTCGGAGTCAAAGGTAAGAGTGATGCCTTGCGAGGAAACAGTCTCGGCTAAATCTTTGAGGTTTAAAGCGGCGATTTTTTGAACATCAGGCGCGGATAAATCTTTAAAGATGATGATTTTCGAAAACCGGTTCAGGAGTTCAGGACGAAAAACATCAGTGAGTTTGCGCTTCAAGTACTCCGCGATCTGGGTCATTGTCTGTCCCTGCTTTAAAGATTCGTTGATTATGTCTGAGTGGGCGTTTGAGGTGGCAATCAAGATCGTGTTTTGAAAATCCACTACCCGGCCCAAGTTATCCGTGAGCCGGCCATCGTCAAAAACCTGAAGAAAGAGATTTAAAATGTCAGGATATGCTTTTTCAAACTCGTCAAGAAGAATAAGGCTATAGGGCTTTTGAAGCACGGCTTCAGTGAGGCTGCCCGTGATCTTGCCGTCTGGCGAGCCGATGAAGCGATAAAAACTTTGCTTATCTTGATATTCGGTCATATCAAAACGGACCATTAAGTCTTTTGAACCGAACTGGATCCCGGCCAAGATCTTCGCTAATTCGGTCTTCCCGACCCCGGTTGGCCCCACAAAAAGAAAAGAAGCAATAGGGCCGCCGGGACGCGAAAGGCCGCTGCGGTACGCCCGCAAAGCATCGCTTACAGCCTTCACAGGCTCATCCTGATCAATTAAACGTTCGTGGATAATAGCCTCGAGATTCAAAAGCTCTTTGGCTTCTGATTCTTTGGCTTCATGAATCGGGATATTAACCTTTGCCTCGGCTGCTCTAATCACCGCGTCCGGCCCCAAGAACTTCTCGTCCCTACGGCTCGCCTCCACGACCGCGCTCTTCAAGAGCTCTTCAGCGCTTGCAGGTAAAAATTTATTCCTGAAGTATTTTTTGGCGAGCTTCACCGACTTTTTCACGGCGCCGAAACTAATCACCATTTTTGAATTCTTCTCTAAAATCAAGCTCTCATAGACCAGGAGTTTCTCGGCCTCCTCTTCGGTGATTTCCTCAACGCGAATGATTTCAAAAATTCCCACGAAATCGCTCCGCGGCTCCAAATATTCCTTGAATTCCCTGGGGTAGGTCGAGCCAATAAAAGGAAAAGAATTATTCATAATAATCGGCATTAAGGCGTCGGCCGCGGAAAGATAGGCTGTACCCGAGGTCTTCACTAAATTATGGATATCGGGGATGTAGAGGATGATATTGCCGGCAATATTTATCTCTTCCACAAGGGCTTGGAGACGGCTGTGGAGCTCGTGAGCGGCGGCGCCTGCGACAATGGTCGAAAGTTCCAAGGCCACCAATCGTCTGTCAAAAAGAGGTTTGGGTACGGCGTCTTTTATAATCTGGAAGGCCAAGCGAGCCACGAGCGTCTCCTTGCCGATCCCGGCTTCGCCAATTAAGAGGGCGTTCGGGTTCACTGGACGAGAAAGAGTGTCAACTAGACGCTCGTATTCTGTTTCATGGCCAACAAGAAAACCGATCGCTTGGCGCCTGGCTAAATCCGTAAAGTCCCGGCTAAAGCGATCAAGAATGGGCGTGGGTCTCGAAGTCCAGGCTCGGTTCATTATGCGGTGCCTAAGCTCCCTTTCTCTCTCAAACATAAAGCCGCCCAAGGAAGCGGGAAGACGCTTGAAGTGGGAAAATTGCCGTTTGGCGGTTGTAAAAATCAAGGCTTTGCCCAGGTCGCCGGAGACAATCCCGAAAATATTAAAAAGCCGCAGAACAAACTCGTCCTTCATAAGCGGCAGGACCGAAAATAGATCAGTTGGCCCGATAAAACGATGGCCATTGCTTAGGGCGTGTTCAAAAGCTGAAGTTATAAGGGTTTGGGCGGCTAAGAGAAGCGCTTCTTTTCTGATAAGTCCCCCTGGCTTCCGGCTCTTAGGCAAAAACTCTTCTAATTTTTGTTTGAACTCTTCGGGGTTCACGTCAAGACGTACTAGACCCTCTTTAATGTCCGGCGACCTCGAAAGCTGCATCCCTAGTTCCAAGAAAAAACTCTGCTCCGTTAGACTGCTTCGATCAAAAGCTTTCTCGAGGCTCGAAAAAGCGCGAGGCGTAATGAAGCGCGCCGTGTTTACCTTCCCGCCTTTGGGGAGTTCGTTAAACGGCCTGTCAGCTTCGCGAAAATGGATAAAACGATCTATGAGAAATAAAACCAGGAAAACTCCTAAGGCGCGAATCGGCCGAAGATCTGACACTAAAGAGGTGAGGGCTAAAGCCACCAAAACCAAATGACTAACGTAGCTTAAAACTCTGACCAAAATACGGCCAAAAAAGGTCATCTTTAGCCGCGGTTCGACAAACGAAAGCTCGTACACTCTAGAAACCTCGGAGGGCATAGATTAAAATTGTGGGCGGCAGAACGATCCAGAGTAAATAAAAACCTATAAAAATGAGCCCGAAAAAGCTGTAGACTATTAGGCTAAGGAAAATCCGGCCGGAGCGAAAAATAACTCCCAAGATTCTCCCCACAATCGTGTAGTCTTTATAAAGCGGATGAAAAAAATACTTAAGCGTTATGCGAAGGGCAAAAGTCTGGTCCAGTCGTTCATAGAAAATTATAACCCAGTGATTAAAAACCCTCACTGCGTCGTGATACCAGTGGTGAAAAAAATCAAAAATCCGATAAAAAAACCGCTGAATGAGATAGGTTAAGGCAAAGTTCATCCCTCACTCTTCAGAGATCATGCATCTTTTTTCAAAGCATGATCTTACCTCACGAGCGACCTTGAAAAGAAACATTTTGTCTATAGTACTCATTTTGATGACGCAGAGAAAATCTCTGAAGAGTGAGGGATTATACTACCATTATATCAGATAACAAAAACCCGCTCCGCCATATCAGCAAAACGGGTTTCGGCTACGTCTCTGGATTAACAGTCTTTTCGCTCTTCGTAACGGCAATGAGCATGAGAGTGTCGCCTTCCTTCACTCTGGCCCAATCAACCCCTTGTGGGATGTCAAGGTGACCAATCGTTTTCGCTAAAACCCACTCATAAGAAGGGAATCTCTTTCCTCTTTCTTTGTACACGATAAACCCTAGTCGGTCATTAGCAACCACGAGATCGCCTGAACGAAGAGAGCGTTTTTTCTTTCCCGTTTCATCGCGGGTCTTACCGAGAAAAAACTTGCCGCTTCTTCGAGCGACAATTGGTTCGAGCACGCACTCGGTCAATTGGTTGCCGATTAAAAGACTTAGTGATGCGCGCGACACTCTGAATTTGTAAACGCTCCACGGATACTTCATAAAGAAGAATGTCTCGTCTAGAGCGCCGCTTCCCAACTCAGAGACGACGACGTCCTGTTTTTGACTCGGGGTTTTCGGTTCTTTTTCTGATGGCGTTGTTTCCAACTGCGATTCCTTCTTGTGCCAAACCCCGCCCATATAGCGCTCTCTGCCCATTTTTATGCGAATTGAGCTG
Organism: Candidatus Liptonbacteria bacterium; assembly: GCA_016182105.1. Lineage (GTDB taxonomy): Bacteria > Patescibacteriota > Minisyncoccia > UBA6257 > 2-01-FULL-56-20 > JACOXZ01. Next base: position 8,372 of record JACOXZ010000001.1, read on the forward strand.
AAAAGCGATTCGATCTCAACGCTCTCGATCGTGGGATGTCTTGCTTGAAACCAACCGATCCAATCAATCAGTTGCTCCATTTTCTTACTGCCGAATAATGACACAATAATTCACCTCCTTTTTAAAAAACTTCCCCCATCATACGGCGGGTGTGCGTGTTTGTAAAGAAAACAAAAAAAGGGCCTAACGCGAACGTTAGGCACTTTCTATATAACAAGGTAAAAACTCTTTAAGCGAGTAATTTTTCTGCCCGCTCCCGGATCGTCTCCTCGATTTTCCCCCTGAAGAAATTCGCCGCGAAAGGGAGACGACCTACGAGTTCCACCTCGGACGGCTTCACGGTCAAGGTCCCGGACACGGAAAAACCAATAGCCGAGAAACTGAACTTGCCTCTCGAGCCGTTCCACTCTTCACAGAGATTGCTGATCTTGTAAGCGAATTCTGTCTTCACCTCTCCCAGCAAGCCCTTGATGCGCCTCAAGGCCTCGTCTTGGGAAAGACGATGAGGGATGGTCATGTTTAGCTTCGGCAATTGTGTAACCTCCTTTCACTATCTATCTAGGATTAAAATTCAATTTTCTGACTATAAAAATACACCTAAAAATATATTTTGTCAATATATATGCGCCCTCGGGCAGACTCGAACTGCCAATCTTCGGCTTCGGAGGCCGACGTTCTATCCAGTTGAACTACGAGGGCTAAACCCTACTTTAATATAAACTGATAGATCTCGTAAACAGCGGCCAGAACAAAAACAGTGGCCAAAAAATTCAAAAAAATCTTCCCGCCTCTAGGCAAGCTCAAAACTCTTTGTCCTAAGGAAACAATTAGCCAATACTGAAGCCCTAAGAAAACGCCGCCCACCAAACTCACGACGGCCAAAAAATTATTCAGCCCTAAAAGCAAAAGAGTAATCGGCAAAAACAAAACCAGGCTGAAGCTCAAATTCTTTGACCAGCCTCTTTCTTCAAGCGAACTTTTTATCTCAAGGCCGATCGGCACATAGGAGGTCCAGATTGCGAAAAGACCGAGAGAGCCCAGGATCCCAAGTTTCCATGAAGGCCAACCCTGGAGACCAGAGATCGCATCCGGTGTGATGGTTTCGGTTGAACCCAAAATCGCAAAAGCGAAAATAATATAGAGAAGGGCGGCTAAAAAAGTGCCGAATAAAAGCGCTCGAGCCGGAGGCCGCCCCACTAAAGTGGGGCGAGCCTCGCCTTTATCAGGGGCGGGCCGCGCACCCAAGGACTTGGTTTTTTTCGCGTACTCGTAAATCGGCTCGACTGCGGTCCAGGCCGCCAGGGCAAAAATAATAGGCGAGAAAGGAAGAAGGATATTTTTGAAATTAAAAGCTGGCACCCTCTCTAAAATCCCGTAAGTAGGTGCGGTAAAGAAAATAAAAAGAATAATTCCTCCCATAAAAACTGCGCCCAGGAGCTCCAGGGATATGAGCCGTCTCAAACTCAAAATTATGGGGAGCGAACTTATAAGCCAAAATAAAATAAATTCTCTTATACCGGCGCTAGGCATTATCAGAGCTATAAACTCACGGGCTAAAATAAGGTAAACAACTAAGGTTAAAATCAGTCCACCGATAATAATTAAAAAAGCCGAGTAATATCCGGCTTGGCCAAAGTATTTTTTTATCAAACCAAGGAGCTTCACCCTGTCCCCGGCCTTTGCAAGAACCTGCCAGTATAAAAGATGGACTGAAAAGATTAGGCTCGAGATTAAACCGATGTATAAAATACTGAGGAGCCAACCTGATTTGCTGAATATATAAGGAATAGCGAAAACTCCGGCACCAATGGTTGTGGCGGTAAGGAGCCCGACCTCCCAAACAAAGTTTTTAAAACGACTCATTCGACCTCGTAGACCTCGTCCCCTTCCCGGACTTTTCCGCTCACCTTGATGCCGACTTCCTGGCCTTTTTTAGCTAACTCAATCGGCTTGTGCTCAAACTGCATTGAAGAAATCATCTCATCAAAATCAGTGGTCGCGCCTTTGAACTTCACTTTCGCGCCAACATTGATCGTCTTATTAAATTTGACGATGGCTACGCTCAAATGACCGTAAAAGTGGGTGACCTCGCCAATTGGTTTTGGCTCTGAAGTTTTTTTGGGCATAAAAATTTATTTAAATTTTATTTACGACCTTTTACTTTCCTTTTCTTCACTTTGAATAAGTCCGATAACTTTATCAAGCAGATCTGTAGGGTCGCTCGAAAAAATGATGTTCTTAGAACCGCGCCGCGCCTTCTCGATAATTTCAGGAATCATATCGGCCATGCCGCCGGTCCCGGTCAAAATCCCTTGCGGCTTTTTGTCTTCAAAGGCGATAGTAAATTCATTCAAAGTCCCCATCCGCCCGCAAAGGATGACGACCGCGTCAGCGGCCCTCGTTAAAAGGAGGTTCCGGCCAGCATAATCAAAACCGGTATAGACGATCAAGTCGTGGTAATCAAGCGGCAAGCGATAGACGGTCGAATGCTCTAATTTTGAGGTAGCCGGCGAAAAACCAATCACAATGCCTCCGGCTTCTTTCGCACCCTTGGCTGCCCAGTAAGGCAGGCCGGTTGTGGCCCCGGTTACCAAAATCATGTTGTGCTCGGCAATGAGGCGACCAAGCTCTTCGGCTTTTTCGAGAGTGCCCGGAACACAGTGCCCGGTTTCAGCCGCGCCAGAAACGCAGATTTTATATTTCAAATGGTAAAGTTCTTTCTCGTGACCGTGATTCTTTTTCGGCACGAGTTAATTATAGCACACCCTTTAGAGCTCAAATTTATCGCCAAGCTTCGGAATCACGGTGTCCAAAGCTAATTCGTCCTGGATTTTTTGCGCCAAAGCCTCGCTCGCTCCTTCTTCGCCCTGGACAACAAAAACTTTTTTGAGCGAATTTCTCATCGAGGAAAGCCAGTCAAGGAGCCGCGGCTGGTCAGCGTGAGCCGAATAGCCGCTGATCGAAATCCGGCGGCACCTTACAAGAACTTCTTCGCCTAAAATTTTAACCGAAGGGGCGCCTTCTAAAATCTGTCGGCCTAAAGATTCTTTGGCTTGATAACCTACAAACAAAATCGCGCTCTTTGGATCTCCTATATACCTCTTCTCATGATGCAGGATTCTTCCGCCATGCGACATTCCCGAACCAGCAATAATAACTTTAGGAGAAGGAACCGCGTTGATGCTCTTTGATTCATCGGTTGTGAGGGTGAAGTGAAGTCCTGAAAAGTTCAAGATGTCATCGCCTGATCGGACCAAGCGGTAGGTTTCCGCGTTAAAATAATTTTCATATTTTTTATAAACGACGGTGAGTTTGATGGCCAAAGGGCTATCAATAAATACAGGCACCTTAGGAACCCGGCCCTGCTCGAAGAGCTCGTGGAGGTGGTACAAAAGTTCCTGAGTCCGCTCCATTGCAAAAGTCGGGATCATGAGAACGCCTCCGGACTTCACCGTATCTTCAATCGCGTCTTCAAGTTGTTCTCGCCTTTTATCAATGCCTTCGTGAATTCGGTCGCCGTAAGTCGACTCGATCAAACAATAATCAGCTGAAGAGACTTTCTCGGTTCTTTGGATTATTGGGGCTGGGAAATTCCCTAAATCGCCAGAAAAAACAAGGGTTTTGCCTTCGGTTTTTATCTTTATAATCGCTGACCCTAAAATGTGTCCGGCATCTAAAAGCTCAACCTCAAAATCCTCAAAATTAAGTTTGCGGTGGTAGCTAAGCCCTGACCAGAGACTCATCGCGCCTTCAACATCGCGGCTCGTGCAAATTGGCGGCTTCCCCTCACGTTCAGCTTCCCTAGCCAAGATGTGTTCGGAGTCTAAAAGCAAAAGCTCGGCGAAATCGCGAGTGGCTGGTGTTGAGAAAATTTTACCGCGGAAGCCGTCTCTGAAAAGCTTGGGCAGGCGGCCGATATGATCAATGTGAGCATGGGTTATAAAAACCGCTTTTATTGTTTTAGGATCATAAGGGAAATCTTCAAAGTTATGACGCCCAGCATAATGACTGCCTTGATAAAGACCGCAGTCAATTAAAATTTTTTTCACCTCGTTTCCTTTTTTTGTTTCTAAAAGATAATTAGCTCCGGTCACGCTTTGCGCGCCGCCGTAAAAAGTCAAATTCATTCTGGTTTTTTACCGGTCAAGATTTTCAAGGCGAGCCGGAGACGATCCTCAAGTTTTTGATGATTGCTCCCAACTTTCTCTAATGCAATACGGACCTCATCACGACGATAGCCTAAGCTACAAAGAGTTTCTATAAGATCAACGTCTGATTCTATCCTTTTAACTGTCTCTCCTGACTCATCTAAATGAACCTTGCTTTTAAGCTCAAGGATGATCCTCTCTCCGGTTTTCCGGCCAATGCCAGCAGCTCTAGTTAAAAGATCTGGCCGCTCTTCTTTTATTGCTGCGAGTAGATTTTTTAGTTCAGCCACATCCATAATGGAAATAGCTGATTTTGGTCCTACACCTGAGACAGAAATTAAGAGCTCAAAAAATTCGAGCTCTTGGGTATTTAAAAAACCGTAAAGCTCCAGGCCCTCTTCGCGGAGATAAAGATAGGAAAAGATTTTTAAACCGCTGCCTATGGGGGGCAGATTAGCGAGCGTCCGGCGATGAGTAAAAACTTTTAATCCAAAACCACTGATTTCAAGAACTAAAAAATTATCACCAGTTTCTACAAGCTTACCAGTCAAACTGTAAAGCATAGCCATATTATAAAGGTCAACCCCATTAGAAATAAGCCCTGCCATGGCGGGGCTATCGCCCCCTTCTATGAGGGTGGATTTCTAAACGGGTCAAGAAGAAAGTGACGGAATTGACGGGAATAGTTTTTTATGATATAATATATACAAAGAGGCAATTCGGCAAAAGATCCGGCAATCGGCAATTTTAATTCGGCAATTGCCGGATTCGTTTTTGCCGGATTAGTTTTTGCCGTATATAGTAAAATCAAGCTTATCCGATAATGCGATAAAACCTACGTTTTAGCCAAAAAAGCTTGTAAAAAATGTTTAGCGCTAAACATTTTATTTTTTATTTTTATAAAAAACTAGGTTTTACGGGCAAATTTTGGTTTTTGTTGTTTTCAATGTTTAGCGCTAAACATTGCGCACGGAAAAATTGTTTAGCGCTAAACATCGTGTTAATCTGTAAAAAATGTTTAGCGCTAAACATTGTGCACAAAGAACAGGGAAAATAGGCGAAGAAAAAGCCTGTGAATTCTTAAAATCTAAAGGGTATCAAATAATCAAAAGAAACTACCAAAAACCATGGGGTGAAATAGATATTATCGCCTTCACACCAGACAAAACACTTGTATTTTTTGAGGTAAAAACCATACGGTCCCGCTATGCGGGATCTCGCGAAGCGAGACAATTTTATGATAATTGGGCGGATTCTCTCAAGCCAGAGGATAATTTAAGCCAAGCCAAGTTAAAAAAGATCCGTCGTTCAGCGCAAATGTTTAGCGCTAAACATTCCGATTTAATTTGTGAAGAAAAAGGTTGGCGTATAGATCTTCTTGCGTTGACCTTTCGACAGAACTTAGGATCAATCCTAAACGAGTCGAATGGATTGACAACAAATAAAGAAGATTGTATAATAAATCATTACCAAAATATATAAATATATAATTACTAGGCTAGCATGTCTGGTCACAGCAAGTGGACCCAGATCAAACATCAAAAAGGCGTTGCTGACCAAAAACGCGGGGAGTTGTTTTCTAAACTTTTAAACGCCGTCTCCGTTGCAGCTAAGGAAAATCCTAACCCTCAATTTAATCCTCGGCTCCGAGCAGCCATACTTAAGGCCAAAGAAAATAATGTGCCTCTAGAAAATATTGACCGGGCAATTAAGCGAGCTTTGGAAAGCCATAAAAATTTAGAAGAGTTTATTTTTGAGGCTTACGGGCCAGGCGGCGCGGCAATTTTGATCAAAGCTGTAAGTGACAATAAAAACAGAATTATTGCCGAAGTTAAAAAAATTTTAGGCGAATCTAACGGCAAGTGGGCAGAAGCGGGCAGTGTTATCTGGGCCTTTGAAAGAACTGCCGAGGGCTGGAAGGTAAAATTCAACCAGCCTTTAAATGAAGAGGGCAAGACCAAGCTTAAAGCGCTTCTTGAGGCTTTGCGTAATCAGGAAGACATCCAGGAAGTTTATGTGAATGCCGAACTTTAACTTTAACAATGACTATTTTGGGTATTGACCCTGGCTCGCGGCGGATCGGCTACGGTCTAATTCAAAAAAACTTAAATCAGCTAAAATTCTTAAGTGCCGGCATTTTGAAGATAAAAAGCCGAAATAGCTTTGAGGTCTTCGGGGAAATTAAAGATCAAATGGACTTCTTAATTAAAAAATTTCAGCCAAAAATTATTGCGGTTGAAAAACTTTATTTGGTCCGTAACCAAAAGACTGCGATCGAAACCGCGGAGGCCAGGGGCATAATCATTCTCTCCGCCACCGAACATCGCATAACCGTAAAGGAGTACTCCCCAAACGAGATTAAGGCCGGTGTTACCGGTTATGGATTGGCCGACAAAAAAGCAGTGGCTAAAATGGTGCGCGCGACCCTAGCCGAACCCCGGCTAAATTTTATTGATGATGCGACTGACGCCTTGGCGGTTGCCATTCTTGCGAGCCAAAAGGGGGTTGACATGGAGTAAGGCTTTCATATACTGGTTGAAAATCGCAAAATCATTTGAGAAACTAATTGTTAAAAGGTCGGCTATTAAGGTGTGAGATTATGATTACCGGCTTAAAAAATCCAAAACTAGCCTTGTGGCGATACCAAAATATCGACGAAGACGAGGCTCTCGAGAACCAAGAAGAAGATGGTTTTGAAGATGATGAATCAGAAGAAAACGACGAAGAAGACGGCGGTCTCGGGGAAGGCGACGGCAGTCTTGAAGAATAAATTTTATTAATCTCTCATTTTGGAAATTCCCCCACCAGGACCTTGCGCCGATTGGGGGAATTTTATATTAAAATATAAGAGTAGGGCAATGAAGCGGAGAAGGCGTTTTAAAAAAATATCTTTTTTAAAAAAATTGATTTGGTTTACAGCCGGCAGTTTTCTTATTGTTCTTCTTTTTGGTTTTCTTGTAATCTCATCTTTATCGCACGATCTTCCCTCGATTAGCCAGATCTCTAATCGCCAGATTGTCGAGTCCACTAAAATTTACGACCGAACCGGCCAAGTACTTCTCTATGAGATCAGTAACGGCGAGAGGCGGACGGTCGTGGCCATCGAAGACATTCCCCAATATCTTAAAGATGCCACCATCGTTGTGGAGGATGAAAAATTTTATGAAGAGCCGGGTTTCAGTCCGCGGGGAATTCTCCGCGCCCTCTTTGTTAATCTCACTCACGGCCGGATTCTCCAGGGTGGATCCACTATAACTCAACAACTTGCGAGAAACGCCTTCCTTACTCCGGAGCAGACCGTGAGACGAAAAATTAAGGAATTTATTCTGGCAATTAAGCTCACCCGTTACTATACCAAGGATCAAATTCTTGCTCTTTACTTGAACGAGATACCCTATGGACCAACCATTTATGGCGTCGAGGCTGCGAGCCGCGCTTATTTTAATAAACCGGCAAGTGGGCTGTCTTTAGCTCAGAGCGCGATTCTTGCGGCGCTTCCTCGCGCGCCAAGTTATTATTCGCCGTGGGGAAGCCACAAAAAAGAATTGTTTCAACGTGAACAGTTTATTCTGAATAAAATGTTTAATTCGGGTAAAATCAGCAAAAGACAGTTAGAGGAAGCCCTAAAAACCAAAATAGCTTTTGAGCCCCAAGCGCAAACCATTAAAGCGCCTCATTTTGTCATTGCCGTTCAAGATACTTTGGTCCAGAAATACGGCGAGGATTTGGTAAGGAGCGGGGGGCTAAGGGTGCTTACCACACTCGACTGGAATCTTGAGCAGTTGGCCGAAAAAGTAGTGGCTGAGGGCAGTCTTAAGAATGAAAAGCTTTATCAAGGCAAAAATGCTGCCCTTGTAGCCCAAGACTCTAAAACCGGACAGATTCTGGCTTTAGTTGGCTCGCGCGACTATTTTGACGCGGAAAATGAAGGTAATTTCAATGTAGCTACCCAGGGCCTTCGCCAACCCGGTTCAGCGCTAAAGCCCTTTGTTTATCTTACTGCCTTTAAAAAGGGCTATACGCCGAGCACAGTTGTTTTTGATGTGCCGACCAATTTTGACACAACTAACGATCCCCAAAAAAAATACGAGCCGCAAAATTTTGACGAAAAATTTCGAGGTCCGGTGAGCTTCAGGCAGGGGCTCGCGCAATCGTTAAACGTGCCCTCGGTCAAAGTCCTTTACCTCGCAGGCGTTCAAGATACCATCAAAACGCTCCATGATTTTGGTGTTACGACTTTAAACGAATACGGCCGCTACGGACTTTCTTTGGTTTTGGGGGGCGGCGAAGTAAAACTTGTTGATCTTGTAGGCGCTTATTCGGTTCTCTCTCAAGAGGGGATTTTGCATAAACAAACAATGATTCTCGAGGTCCGCGACAGCCGCGGCGAAATTCTGGAATCCTACAAAGACCAAAACCGCGAAGTCGTTGATCCGGAATATCCCCGGCTGGTGAATAGCATCCTCTCGGACGCTGAAGCAAGAAGCGGCCTCTATCAAAACAGTTTATACTTAACGGTTTTTCCGGACCACGATGTGGCCTTAAAGACAGGCACCTCAAACGACTACAGGGACGCCTGGACAGTCGGCTACACGCCAACCATTACGGTAGGGGTCTGGGCCGGCAATAATGACAACTCGCCAATGGTGCGTCAGGGATCGAGTATTCTTGCAGCCCTCCCCATGTGGCATGAATTTATGGTTGAGGCCTTGCGCCTTGAGCCTCTGGATACTTTTAATAAGCCGGCGCCGCTTACGGTCCAGAAACCTATTTTAGCCGGCGATTACTCTTCATCTGGGGTTCATTCGCTTCTTTACTATATTAATCCAAAGGACCCCTTGGGACCGCCGCCCGTAAGTCCCGAGGACAATCTTCAATTCAAAAATTGGGAAACTCCAGTTTTAGAGTGGGTGAAAACGAATCTCCCAAATTTCCTAAGCTCTAACCAAGTAACCCCCTTCACAGATAATCAAAAAACCAATCTTATTCGCTCCTCTGCGCCAAGAGTAAAAATCGAGGAGCCCTCTCTTGGTAGTTTTATTCAAGGCCAGATTTCCCTCCGGGCCGCGATTCAGGGCGACGCATTGATTGCGCAGATTGGGATTTATTTTAATAACAAACTAATCCGCGAGCTTAAAAGTGATTTCGGTAATAGCTATTTCCTAAACCTCACCTTTGTGCCGCCTGATCCAGAGCTTCAGAATCTACTTATGGTCAAAGCTCTGGATCAAAACAATAAAACCGGCGAGGCGAGCGTTATTGTCTATAAGTAACTATTTCTAGGTCTTCAAAATTGGCATTAAGATATAAAGATAAAAAACGTCGCTTGGAGTCTTAAGAAGAGCGGGTTTGTTGTCTTCGCTGTTTAAGCCTAAAAAGACCTCCCCTCCTCTTATGGCCTTGAGGCCATCAAGAAGGTGTCGCCAATTGAAGTTTGCCTCTTTAGCTTTGCCTTGAACTTTAGCTGTAAGAAAGTAGTGATTTTCTCCAACTGTTTCATCAACCGACCAAACCTCAACGGTTTTTTTAGCTTCGGGCACCCGAATTTTTATTTCACTAAAACGGCTTCCGAAAATGCCGGCGAGTTTTAAGGCTGAAACCAATTCTTCTCTATTCACAACAATTTCTGAATCGAACTTCTTGGGGATAACCGCTGTATAATCAGGAAAGTTGCTGTCGACTAAACGGGAAATAAATTCAAGATTTTCTGTTTTAAACAAAATCTGGTTTAGGTCGTGGTAAATTTTTAAAACTTCTCCTTCTTTTAAAATCCTTAGTAGTTCTTGGTTGGTTTTTAGAGGCACTAAAAGTTTAAAAGTGTTCTTGTGGTTGGTTTTAAATTGACTCGAGGGGATTGTTTTTTCGGCTAGGCGGAAGCTGTCTGTCGCCACAAGCTTAATATTCTCTAGAGAAAAATTAAAAAAGACGCTGTTTAGCTCTGGCCGAAGATCTGAAAATTGGGTGCCGACAACAACCTGGCTTAAAGCTTCTTTAAAAACTCCTGAGTCTATTTCTATAAATTCATTTTTGTTCTCATCTGAAATTTTGGGAATAATAGGAAAGTCTTCTGGAGCTAATCCTTGAATTAAAGCTTGGTAGTTGTCGGTTTTAATTTCAATACTGTTTTTATTTTTTTCAATATTTAAACGTTCGCTTTGAAGGTTGTTGATAAGATTTTGAAAAATTCCTAATGGAATAGTGGCATTTCCTTGTTCAATTATTTTTCCAGGTATCAAAAAACTTGCTGCGATCTCAAGATTGGTGGTGGTAAGTTTAATTCGATTATCAGAAACATCAAAAAGAGAATGTTTTAATATTGGTAAATTTAAATTTTCTCCACTCGCGCCAGAAATTATTCCCAAACCCTCCTTTAAATTACTTCGAACAATTACTACTTTCATTAATAATAAATAAAATTTATAGTTATTAGTTTATATATAAGTTTTTGTGGAAAAGTTTTTAGCGCTTTAATTTTACTTATTAATAAAAAGAAAAATATTTTTTACCTGGGAATTTTTTGTGAGTTTAATCTTTATAAATCATATCCCGAATAAGAATAATTTTTTGATTTAAAGATGAATTTTTATTTATTTCTTGGTTAATTTTATCATAAGCGTGAATGGCGGTCGTATGATCTCTCCCCAACTTTTCACCAATATACGGATATGACATTTCCAAAATATCACGAAGAAGGAAGGCCACAATCTGCCTCGGCTCAACCACTTGTTTTTTTCTAGACCTTCCTAAAATATTTTCAGTTGAGATGTTGTAAAACTCACTCACCGCCTTTATTATCTGGGCGTCGCTTACCCTCCGAGATAGATTTTGAGCTGATTTTTCAATGATTTCCTGGGCGATTTTTTCAGTTATATCCACCCCTTTTCTTTCTTGATAAAAAAGGATTTTATTTAAGACCCCCTCAAGCTCTCTTATATTTTTCTTGATGCGGTTTGCGATAAGTTCGATAACCACCTGGTTTAAGTCGCGGTTCAGCCCCTGAAGTTTGCTTTTAATAATCGCCACCCGCACTTCGTATTCTGGATAGCCAATATCCACAATTAATCCCCCCCCAAAACGTGAGCGAAGCCGTTCCTCGAGGGTGGGGATGGCTTGCGGAGGGCGATCAGAGGAGATGATTATTTGTTTATTGCCCTCATACAGCGCGTTAAAGGTATGGAAAAATTCTTCTTCAGTTTTTTCTTTGCCGCCGATAAACTGAATATCATCAATAATCAAAACATCGACATCGCGATATTTTTTCTTGATGTCCTCCATTCTCTTATTTCTAATTCCCCAAACAATATCACTCGTAAATTTTTCCGAAGAAACATAGCGCGGCCTAAATTTGCCGGGATACTGAGCCCCCACAGCATTGCCGATGGCCTGAATGAGGTGAGTTTTTCCTAAGCCCACTCCACTGTAAACAAAAAAAGGATTGTATTTTAAGCCAAGTTCTTTGACAATAGACGAGGCGCCGGCATAAGCCAGTTCATTTGAAGGGCCAACAATAAATGAATCCAAAGTGTAGCGTGGATTCAGGTTGGTTTCTGGATCGATTTTGAAATCAAGGCTGATGCGGTTTTCAAAACTCATTAGATCTTGGGCTAAGTCCTTTTTCGTGGCAGTTTTGGGATTACTGCTTACGACCACAAACTTCAGATTCTTTGCGCTGCTGTCAAAGTTTCTGATTATTCCCAAGAGGTTTTTTTGATATTTATTTTCAATCCACTCTTTGGCGAAGTTGTTGGGGAGGCCAATATAGAAAGTGCCGTCTTTTTTATCGATAAGCCGGCTGTTTTTAAGCCAGGTAGCGAAGTTAGCTCTCGAGATTTGAACCTCCATTTCGCCTAAAATTGATTGCCAAAGTTGTTCTAACTCCATCGGCTTAATTGTATTTTCTATTTTACTCTAGTCAAACAAGGCCCAGCGGCTTAGGAATGGGGACGAACTGTTCACAACCCCGTCACCTTAGAAAGATCGCGTTTTTCACAACGCTTTTTGCCAAAATATAGCTGTCGTATTTTTAATCTGATTTGCGAATGAAGGACGTCCACTCAAGAAAAACGGCTGGCGCTCACATCTTTCTAAATTTACCCCGTTACATCCAGAAGATTCTAGACTTCAGGTTGGAGAAGAATGACGTAATCGGATCAACAGTTGGGATGTAACGGGGGTTAAAATTTGTGTAAACGGAGAATAGTGATAGAATTGGGAAATGTCGGTTACTTATCAACCTAAAAAGAGAAAGCGCAGCCGCACGCACGGCTTTAGAGCCCGGAAGCGAACTCCCGGCGGCCGCAAGGTTCTGAGCAAACGCAGGAACAAGGGCCGGAAAAAGCTTATTCCTTGAAATTTTTGTGGTAAAGAAAAAATTTCGGTTTTCGGTCGCCGATTTTCCGAAGCGGGCGCCGGCAATTTTCTCTTGCAGCTCTTTTATTATGAAATTTCGAGACAATGGCCTTAGTCATAACCGCTTCGCCATCTTGATTAGCAATCACTCGGAAAAATCGGCCGTCCGCCGCCATTTTTGGAAGAGACGGTTTCTTGATCAATTAAAAAGCTGGCCAGATTTGGGGAAAGATTTTTTAGTCATTACCTCTTCTAAGATAAAAAGCTTTACACCTGATAATTTAAAAATAGAACTTCAAAAGGTTTTAGAAAAATTAAAATGAGTTATCTTTACAATCTAATTCTTTATCAGCCGCTCTTGAACACGCTAATTTTTTTCTATCAGAAGATTTCTTTTAACGATCTTGGAATTGCGATCATTCTTCTCACTATTTTAATTCGGCTGATCCTCTTCCCGATTTTCCAAAAAAGCGCGCGACATCAAATGGTTATGCAGAAGCTCCAGCCTAAGCTCAAAAAAATCCAGGAAGACCACAAGCACGACCGCGAGCGCCAGGTTAAGGCGACCATGGAGCTTTACAAGGACCACAAAATCAATCCTTTTTCCGGATTTTTTCTTCTACTTGTTCAGCTGCCGGTCTTGATCGCGCTCTATCAAATTTTCTTAAATATTTCCAAACCCGAGGCTTTCGCCGGAAAATTTTACAGTTTCATTGAGGCCCCGGCCAACCTCGGGACGACTTTCTTGGGCTTGATTAATTTAAGCGAGAAGAGTATTCTAATGGTGGTTTTGGCAGCAATCGCCCAGTATTTTCAAGGCAAGCTCGCTCTCCCCAAAAATCAAAGTGAGAGTCAGGATAAGGCGGCGAAGCTCGGACGCCAGATGGCAATTATAGGGCCGATTATAACCATAGTTATATTCATCAATTTACCATCAGCCGTCAGCCTCTACTGGCTTACCACTTCAATCTTTTCTGTTTTTCAACAAATGTTAATCAATCGTAAGTTAAATGGAAAATCAGAAAATATTCATTAAAAAACTACTGGAACTCATGGGTTTTAAAGATTTTAGAGTAGAGGTGGAAGGCTCTCCAGAGCGCGGCCTAGTTTTTATTTACGATCAGCCCACGCTCATCAAAGAAAATCTGCCCGTGCTCGTTCAAGATTTTAACCATTTAACGAGGCTTCTCGCCAAACGTCTGAACCAGCCAGCAGTTTTTTTTGACGTCAACAACTACCGCAAGGAGCGGGAAAATTTAATTGTTGAACTCGCGAGGGCCGCTGCCAAAAAGGTGATCGTGACCGGCGAGGATATTTCGCTCCCAGCCATGAATTCTTATGAGCGGCGATTGGTTCACTCGGCCCTGGCAGTCCATCCCGAAGTTACAACCGAAAGCGTGGGCGCCCTCCGCGGTCGCTACGTGATAGTTAAGCTCATTCGCGAGAACGAGCCAGAAGCTCCGTCTGAACCCCCCCTGCTTAGTTAGAAAGGGAGATTGAGTAAAGACGATTATCGTAGCGATTTACAAAATAGAGGCGACCGAGAAAGACCTTGAGATTATCGGCGTCAAAGTTTTTCGTAAGATCAGAGAAACGTATTTTCACACTGCCGTTAGTTAAATCTATTTCGTAGAAGTCGTCAGAGGTAAAGATTGCTTTCTTTTGGTAAGCATCGGGTAAAACAGTGGAAGAAAGTTTTTGTTGATCGCGCGGCACGGCGCAGTTTAATACAAAAGTTGAGGTTGAAATTTTTGCCCCGCCAAAAATGCACTTAGAAGGAAATGTTATAAAGTTCAATCGGTTAATAAGATTGCCATTTTTATCAACCAAACTAAGTCGCCCCCCTTTGTTATTTAGATTACTTACAGACATAAGGCTTCGGCCGGTCGCTCTGTCCCACAAAAATTCAAGCCCGAGCTGATCTTGAATAATGGTAGTAAGAGTATTTTTCTGGATATCAAAGAGCCAAGAACTGCTTTTCCAAAAAGCGCTGTTTTTTTCTTTAAGTAATATTTCTTGAGGACCGATCCAGAGTGGAATTATGTCCTCAACCCCCATTTTCAAGAGCTCTTGCGGTTTTGATTTAGGGTCTCCGATGTCAGTAATAGTAAGAAATTTAAAACCGGCTTTAAGGCTAAAATAAGCTATTTTATAGCTCGTCGGCGACCAGGAGGCTGATTCAAATTTTAAGTCCAGCGACTGCCAAGACTTTGTTTGGATATCGAAAATACTTATTTGCGGATCTTTGCGGTCGCCGAATATAGCGAGAATTTTCTGGCCGTCGTAAGAGAAAGAGGCGCTAATTAGATTTTGGATGGCAGTTGAGCTAAGTATTGATGATCCGCTTTTTGTGATTTTAACGATCTGGCCATCCGGCTCTATAAGGGTAAGATTGTTTTGGCTGTCAAGAAAGTAGTCGCGAATTGGATTCTGGCTCGCGAGACTCAATTTTTGGCCGGGCGGAGGAGTAAGCGTTGGCGGCGTGGTTGGAGTAGGAGAAGTAGTGTCGGGTGGGAGATTCGCCTCGGGCGCAGTAGTTTCGGGGAGCCCTATCCCTTCTGGTGCGCTGCTTCGATAGCGCAAGAGATAGCCGATTCCTATGACCGCAACCATAATAACTAGAGCGCCGAAGATAAAAAGAAAGCGTTTCATGTTTTTATGTTTTTGGAACTAAATGCATTGGCATGTTGCAGCTCCACCCGAGCCTCGGCAGACTCCTGAACCAGGAGCGCACGAAAGGGAGCTTACTCCGCCGCAATCAGCAGCTGTCACACAGCTTTGTCCCTGTGGCGTCGGGGGTGGCGGAGTAGGTTCGCTACACCCGCATACATTAACGGCAGCGCCGCTTCCTAGCGTTTGTGGCACACATACAGGGGTTTGATTCTGGCCGCAGAAAAGACTGGGGCAGTCACCGCTATCCTGGCATTCGTCAGTTCTTTCTTCTTGCTCTCCCCCTCTAAGCCTGTATTCTTCTCCGATCTTAAGACTTAAATCAGTTAGTTCCGGGTTTATGGTATTTAATATTATATAAGCGCCAGCCAAGAGAAGCAGGCCGAGGAGCGCCTGCTTGACCCATTCTTTACCTTCGTTTTGGCCACTGGGATTCCCAGCCGCTAAAGTATAGACAATCGCGCCGTAGACAATCGCCCCAAATGCAAGGAGTCCGGAAATACCGAGAGCAAGTAAGTAGATTTGATTCACAATCTCGCCAGGAGGAGTGTGGGTGCCCGGCGCCGGAGAAGTTATAAGTCTAGGATTAATTTCAACAGCCGAGACCTTGCCTTGGCCGCCCAGAAAAATATACGCCGATAATCCCAAAAGCAAAAAAGAAAATATTAATATCTTCCTCATTTTTTAAAAGTTAGGACTAGGTTTTTTCTCGCAAACTCTTGGATATTTTGAACGTTTCTTATAATGAGATCAACGTTAAAAATGCTTCCCAAGGCGGGTTCAGAGCCAAAGTTTATATTAAGCTCGTCCTGGTTCTTAGTTGAACTTGCCTTTTGACCATTAACGCTCCATAAGAATGTTAGCCTTGAGGCAATCGGGACGTTAAAGAAAAACGGTTTACCTTTCATATCGAGCCGTTGGCTCGAGAAATTGTTATCTTTAAGCGGCAGCTCAATCACGGCTTCAGGGCTCACGATAGGAATCTCCACTGTTTTTATTAGTATATCGTTTTTGTAATTCGGAAACTGTACCCTAAGAGATTGAATTCCAGCTATAACATCTTTAGCTATGAATCGCACTGATTGAACGCCGACACTGTTGCTTATGAGTTCGTCGTCCAGATACCAATAAATTATCTGACGCGAGAGATCCGCTACTTTCCCGTTATCTACAACGAAAACCGAAGCCGCAATAGGCGACATCGCTGAAGGAAAGGCTTTTCCAGGGAAGTCAGAAGGAACATAGACTTTGGTGCTCCAAGTGATGAAGATTTGAGGTTCGGTTCGCTGGGCCCAAATTATTCCCGGACTTATTATTAATAAACTTAGAGCAAGGGCAAATAGATTAGCTTTTTTCATACTGTTTTATACTGTGTTTTGGTTTGAATTTGACTCTGGGAATTCTTCCATTACCTCTTTTAATTTTTCCAGAGGTTCTTTAGGAACGCCAAAGGCTTCTTCCGAAACCTCGGTTTCGGCGCTCACTGCTTCGTCGGCAACGACTTCTCTTGCGCCAAGCGTTGCTTCTCTGGCTGCGAGCCTTTCGCCAGTAGCAACTGTGGTTCTCGCGCCGGCGGCAACAAGAGCAGCTGTTCCCGTAACTCCGGCTATTTTTGTGATAGCCCCGGCAGTCTTAGGATGATTAGCGAGATAAATAGTAACCATTATAGTAGCTGTTTGGGCGAACGGAAGTCCTATGAGGTCAACTAAGCTGCCGGCTGAAAACCAAAGCCCCCTCACCCCTTTCATTATAAGCCATAATTGGATGAGAGCCCAAGCTAAAAAACTGAACGCTTTAGTTCCCAGGATAACAATCTGGCCGATTATAGGTATCCCAAAAATCAGCATTCCGAAAATGTCGCCAACGTCACTCAAAAAAACGATTATTATCATTAAAATCGCTTCTGGCAACTGAATTTTCTTTTCTTCCTCCTCCATTATTATTTAAATTTAAACCTTAACCTCGCCCTTTTCCTCGAGAAGTTGTTCGGGGCTCGTGGTGATGACCTTGTCTTCAAAAAAAGAGGAAATATTTTGGATGGCCACATGCTGGCGGCCGGCAAAGAAAAGCCCGGTGCCCACCGCGGCTCCCAAAAGCAGATTCTTCTCCGCGTCGGTTAAGTTGAAAGCTTTGGCGACGACGTCAATCGTGGCCGGCGCTTGCTTCAAGAGGAGCTGGAGCGAGGAATTGGTGATAATCGGCCGGCCAAATGGCGAACGCAGGAAGTCCTCAACGTCTTGGGTGATGGTTGAGACGCCAAGATAGTATTTTCTCGCCCGTTTTACTAAACCAAAGAGGAAACTCGCGCTGTCCTCGTATTTCATCATCCACCAGGCCTCGTCAATGATGAGCAGTCTTTTTTTGAGCCGAGCGCGGATCAGATTCCAGATGAAGTTCAAAATGATATACATTGCAATCGGCCGGAGCTCGTCTTCCAAATCGCGAATTGAGAAGACAATGAGACGATTATTGATATCAATATCAGTAGGTTTGTTCAAAAATCCGGCAAAACTGCCTTTGGTGTATTTGTAAAGCCGTTCAGCCATTGCCCGGCCGCCCTCGATGTTCCGAAGAACGGTTTCCAAATCTTCAAGAAGCGGGGCCGCCGCCTTAGAGAAGTCTTCGTTTGGGGTGATCTCCCGAGAGGCATAGGTTTCGGTGATCGCCCGATCTAAAAGTGCGTCTTCCTCTACAGAGAGTTTGCCGAGCATGAGCTTCAAGAGCCCTGCCATATTCACGATGTGCGAGCGTAAGACATCGCCTGGGTTTTCGTTTTCCGGAACAAGCGGAATGTCAAAGGGATTGATGTGGTTTTCCGAGGAGAGAGAAATATTAAAGAAGCTGCCGCCAAAGCTGTCGGCCAAGCGCTGGTACTCGTTTTCCGGATCAATGATCAAAACATCCACGCCAAACATAAGCGTTCGGATAACTTCTAGTTTAGTGGCGTAGGATTTTCCCGAGCCTGACTTCGCAAAAACCACCTGGTTCGCGTTCTCTAAGGAGAAGCGGTCGAAAATTATGAGGTTATTGTTGTGGCGATTGATGCCGTACATAATGCCCTGGTTTGAGGTAAGGTCTTCGGAGACAAACGGAAAAAAGGAGGCCAAAGGCCCGGAATTCATAGGCGTTGTAATTGAGATCTCGTCCTGGGCCAAAGGCATAATTGAAAGAATGCCTTGAAGCTGCTGGAAAAGAGCCGGCTTCATATAAATCAACTTCCCTTCCATAAGAGAATTTACCCTATGTTCAAGTTTGGAAAGTTCTTCTAGATTATCCGCGTAGATCGTTAGATAGACGCCGACCGAAAAAAGCTTTTCTTGGGATTGCTGGAGTGTGTCCCGCAGGGACTCCACGTCCTGAAGCGCGGTCTCAAGAAGCGGGTCGCGGACCAGGCCTTTCTCCTGCTGTTCCATAATTTGGGCTTCAAGCTGGCCGGTTTTTTTGCGCAGATTCTTGAGGGCCGTGCCAGTTTCCATCGGGTTTATAAAAATCGAAATATCAAAGAGATTCGGCAGGTTGATCAGAGGCTCGGACCAGCCGGTTGAAAGATAGCGGGGATAGGAAAGGATAAAAAGGTTTTTGGCCACCTTGTCCCCGATCTTTACGTAGTTCGAATTAACCTCAAGTCCTGCCGGCGCGATTATCTTCTTTATATTTTTGAAATCACCGTTTGACATTTATTGAATTTTGCTGGAGCCAACTGTTTGAATTGGAATCCCCTTTTTCTCGATGGTTTCCGGATTGTAGAAGTTGTAGTAGAGCTCGATTAACTGTTCGTCGTTCAAAACTTCAGCTTCGAGATCAATCGTTCGGAGCCCCTCAATAACTTGGGCGACCCGCTGTTTTAGCTGGCCCGAGTTTTGTTCAAAGCTTTGCTGTCTTTCGCGCTCCGCCTTTTCCTCGGCGGCCCCACCCTTTTTCTTCACGAATGGCAAAAATTTAGAGACGGTTTCTTTGGAAGGCAAAGAAACCGGCGCCCAAGGAACAACAATAAAAAAGGTTTTGGCCATAATATCATTTTCTTTCACAAACCCAGTGACGAATTCTTTATATTCGCCGATTTGACTCTGGAGCAGAGCCGACTCTTCTTTTTGCACCCGTTCTTCAAGGTCAGCCAGATATTTTTCAATATTGATTTTTCTTGAGTGAATGATGATCTGTAGAGGGAAGTCCAGGCTGTTCAAAAAATTTTGATAGGAAGAGGTGATGACATTCTGCTCGTTTTCCGATTTCAGGGCGAAGTTCAAGCCGCTGACCATCAAGACCTGCCTCATAGCCCCGCCTTTTAAGATCACCGTGCTCTCGTGGATATCCTCGATTGTGACTAAGTCTTGAGTGTTAGCTAAATTGGCCATTTTAACATCTAGCGATAATCAATTCTCCGGCCGGCTTGGCGCTCCCCGGTTTTGCGGCTGAAGATTTCGTATTTTTCTGCTTTCAGCGATTCAATGAGGCCTGCCGGCGACATCGCTTTTTTGCCTGTCTGGAGATTCTGCCAGACATTTTTTAGGCCTGTTCCCGAGACGATGTTCTCGAGGGATAATTTGCCTTGGGCGAGCGACTTCAAGGCTGACTCGTCTTTGGCAAGTTTCGGATTTTCCGGCTGCCAGACGTATCTTTGGGGCTGCCAGTAGAAGTGCATGGCTGAAAAAATAACCTTGACAAGCGGCCGGCCGTTGATCTTCACAAAGGCCAGGGCAAAACTAGAGCCCACAAGAAACACGGTGATTATGGCCCAGATTGCGGGTTTGAGCATAAAGAAGAGAAGAAAGCTGGTAGCGGCTGAGCCGCCTATAAAAAGGAATTGACGGATAGTGAGAGGTCCGACAATTTTATCTTCGGTTTCTATAAATTGTGGGACTTGGAATTGCATTTTAACGAAGAATTTTCACTACCCGGCATTGTGATTATTTTTTAGATCGACAGTATTCGAGTCATCAGGCGGCGCTGGCGAAGGCTGCGGAGCCGGCGCCCTAAAAGGTTCGCTAGGCCGAGGAGGCGGGGATGGGGGCTTAGGCATCGATGCTTTAATGGTCAAGGCCTCGC
This sequence comes from Candidatus Liptonbacteria bacterium, assembly GCA_016182105.1. Classification (GTDB taxonomy): domain Bacteria; phylum Patescibacteriota; class Minisyncoccia; order UBA6257; family 2-01-FULL-56-20; genus JACOXZ01. The sequence continues at coordinate 28,585 of JACOXZ010000001.1, forward strand.
GTTTTAGTTCTTCTTCGGAGATTACTTTGGGCGCGAAGATAATTTCCTTTTGGGACTTTCGGCTAAAGAGCGATTTTAGCCATCCCCAAAAACCCCGCCTTTTTTTCTGAATCGGCATTGGCGTCATATTTATTTTTATTTCTTCTGCTCGGATATTTACTTCCTTGACCGGTTGAGGCGGAGAGGGCAGTTCTTGCTCCGGCGACATTAAGGGGGTTCGGAGGTTTGTTTCTCCGCCGATCTCGAGTCGCGCTGGCCGCATAGGAGGCGTAAACTTTTCTCCAACCTCCTCGAATTTAGGCAAAGGCGCTTCTAGCTTGAAACCAGAGGCGGGTTTGCCCGGCTCAGATTCGGCTTCCTCATGAAGAATAATCGGTTCTTCTTTAAAGGTTTCGCTCGGTTCTCTTGGCGGACTCGTCGGCGAGGGGATAGCTTGACCAGTTGGCGCTGGCGGCGGCGCCTGCGGCTGCTTTATCTCCTCGATCATTTTAGGCGGGGAACCAAAGGTTTCCAGGGGTTTTTTGATTTCACTCAAGATCCTTGGCGCTGGTCCCGACTCAATTTCCGGCTCTGGAAGGGGCGTGAAGTTGCGTTCTAGGTCATCTCGGATCGAGGAGAAAATTTTTCTGTTTATCTCGTCGGCAATAGAGGCGGCGAGGCGAGGATTATTAAGTTCAAGCGCCTCATTGATCTCTCGTCCTAAATCTTCAGTATGGATGAATCCAAAAAGGACGAGGCCAGTCAATTGTTTGACCATCAGCACCCTCTCTTCGTCGATTAAGCGGTGATTTTGGCAGACGCGTTCAATGATTTGGTGATTTGCCTCCCGTTCGAGCATATTTTGAATACTCTGCGGCAGAGAGTTAAAGCGCTTAAATAGTTCTCGTTCTGTGATTAAAGAGTAGTCCATTCTACGGTGTTGATGGTGTTGGCGGCGGCGTTGGTGCGGGTGTTGGCGTTGGTGTGGGAGCTCCTCCTTCCCCCTCTATTTCAAGACCCACCGCTTTTGCCTGTGCTTTGGTCAGTTTTGTTGTCTTCTTCTTAAATCCTTTTTTCGCGCCTTCGTATACGCTTCCTAAAATACCCGGACTTGTTTTTGCCGCTGTTCCGAATGCTGAAATGTCTTTAAACACTTCCTTAGGCATAAGCGTCTTCGAGGTGGCTTGGGCCGCCGTTCGGAGCGGGGCACCGACGGTATGAGCAGCTTTTCGGAACGGATAGGTGAGTTTCTGAAGTCCTGCCTTAAAGCCCTTAGCTTCTGGCGACGGCCGTTCCGGCGCCGGTTTCGGTCCGTGGGTTGCAAAGCGTGCTGCAGCTCCGCCGCCCTTTCTTCCGGCCCAGCCGCCAAGGGCTTTGGCGGCGCCAGTAGCCGCTCCCATGGCCACCGCGGCCCCTGTCATGCCCAATTTATTCGCCGCAAAAAGCCCGCCGATCATAATGCCAACGATGATGAGCTGTTCTAGTACGTCTTGGACGATCGGGGCTAACACGCCTGTAAGAGCGCTTACGATCGAATCCCAGGTGCTATTCCCGGCCTGGTAAGTGGCTAACTCCGGCCCGCCTAATATTTCGCCCATATTCCGCGATGCTTGAATGCCAAGATAAAGGAAAAATAGTACAAGCGGGGCGAAAAAAGCCCAGCGCAGGAAATTGCTCCACCATTTGTCCCAGTTGTGACTGAACTTGGGGAATATCCAGAGTAGCCAGACAAAAGGCATAAGAATAAGAAGGATGCCTATAAATATATAGCGAATAATAAGCATGACTATTACCGCAAGAAGAGTGATTACGATAACGATAAGAGATAAAACCACGAAGACGAGCGAGGTGATTGGGGTAAGCAGTTTTCCTATATCAGCCCCTAATGCGGCAATACCCTGGAGTTTATTGGTGTCATCGCTATTAATCTGGTTAATGGCCACAAGGCCCTTTTGAGGATTAAAAGCTCCGGCAATCGCGCTTGCAAAACTGCTGAAACCGCTCGTCCCTGCCGGACTTACCCTGTCGAGAAGAAAAAAGGTGAGCTGATCGGAGAAATTCAGTATCGCGCCCGCAATCACCATGCTGAAGTTTACAAGAAGTGCGGCAACAATGAGTTTCCAGAGGAGTTTTTTGATCCCGTGAGTTTGGCTTCTAAGTATTGTGGCTATGGCAATCACAATGATGGCCACGACAAAACCTAAATTGGCAATTGAAAGGGCTATCTGGAAGCCGATCCTCACTGGAGGAGACGTAGCTATGTGAGTGTTCATATTGAGGATGACTCCGATTGCCCAGGCCTCGACAGCAACCCCGAGCCCAACGATATAAGAAATAATGTAGGTGATGCCAAAGACGATTTTGCCTATGACGGTGTAGGCAATGTCTTCAATGATGTTGGCGTGGGCAAGTTTAGGCGCGAGCCCGATAAATAGAACTCCTATAACGAGAAACAACAGTATTTTCTTAAATTTCTTTTCCATTTAAAAACAGCTATTTAAATATTGAAGGCTTCGCATGTATTTAGTAGGTCTTGTGCATTGTCAAAGTCGTTTATAATACGCGGATCTGAAAGTTGAGTTTGATATTGATTAAGTAAGTCCGCGCTCGCTTGACCTGTGCCGTACGTCGCGTAGAGGGTAGTTATTAGAGCATCGTAGTCTGCGGCTGGGTCATTTAAAGCGTTGTTTATGAAGGCCAAAAGGCTGCTATCTTGGGACCGAAGGTTTGCTTGTTGTACCAGCCACTGGTCATAAAGAGGAGTCCAGTATGCTAATAATAGTGCGGCTTGCTGTTCATATTGATCAGCCCTAGGATCGATTTTGCTTTGGCAGACAGAAATGGCTTGTCTTAAAACTTGAATCGTAGAACTTGCAGCAATTAGCAATTGGTCGAGTACGCCAATAGAAGCCTGGTTGTTGCTCAAAATCTTGTTAGCTTCCGAAGTAAAGGCGGTTTTAGGGTCATAAGGGCATACGTCAAGTAGCGCCTGTGCTTGGGCAGGGCCGTCGATAATACTTGGATTTGAAAGTTGATTTAGATATGTCTCGAGTAAAGCCGTGCTCGTTTGGACCGTGCCGTACGTCGTGTGAAGGTCATTTATTTTAGTAAGGTAGTAGTCTGGCGGGAGTGGGTCAGGCGGCGAATTTAAGGCGTTGTCTATGAAGATCTCGAGACTATCAACTTGGGACTGAAGGTTTGTTAGTTGTACCAACCACTGGTTATAAAGGTTAGTCCAGTAAGACAGCAATCGCGCTACTTTCTCTCTGTACAAATCGCCCTGCGGGCCGGCTACGGATACACAGCCAAGAGCCGCTTTTCTTAAAATTTCAAGCGTAGAACTTGCAATAGGCAGCAATTGGTTCAGCATATCAATAGAAGCCTGGTTATTATTCAAGATTTGGTAAGCTTCTTGAGTGAATGCGCCCTTGGGGTCGGTGATGACATTGCTTCCAGTCGTGCCGTACGTGGCAGTTGGATCGGCTAACCCCGTTTGGCCGCTAAGGAGAAGTTTGTTTAAGAATGAGTTTACAAGAGCAGCCACGAGACCGACTATATCTTGGGCGTTTACGATACGGTGAATAGGCGCTCCCAGGGCGCTATCAACGACTCTTCCGAGCGCCACGCCGGGGGTGGTGTTTTGCCATCCGTCCTTGGTGCAGGTTCTAAAAGTGCCAGTCGTGGGATTCAGAGATTTTTTTAGATAGTCCTCGCCAATTACATCTGCGGCAGCGATAGCGTCAGTTTCTAGATAAGGGGGTGGAAGGGTGTTTGTATCTATTATTTCAGTCATTGTATGCCTTTGGGGGCTGGCGCAGACCTTGGTTGAGAGAAATCCTTGGCTGCCTTGGGATTCTGAATCAGCGGAAGCCTTTGATTTTTCAGACTGCCTTAGAGCCACATCGCTTACCTGGATCATGCTTCCAAAGAAATTATTGTTTGGCTGGATAGCAGTGGTATAGGCCAGCCAGCTGCCGTTTTGAAAGCTGTCGTGGAAGGCTTCGACGTTTGAAATAATTCGATCCAAGGTGCAGGAAAGCTGTTGGGTAGGTATTTCAATAGACGGCTGGAGAGCGAGTTTAAGGAGCGGCTGAAACGGCTCACAGACGCCTGGCAGGATTTTATAGATAGCGGAAGCTGCAGCGTCCTTCGCTTGTTCTGTAATAAAAGCCTTCCAGTTTTGTATAAACTGCGGTTTGCCTCCGCCCTGGATCCATTTTATTGTCTGCTGGACCAGCTGGTGGATCAACTGGTTTTTAAGAAGTTCAACCGCTATTTTTTTTAAATACTCCCAGACCATCCGAGCCCAAAGCACCGGATCGAAAACGATATCCCCGAATCCTAAAAAGGCGTGAGCTTGTTTTATTGTGAAGAGTCCGATAAAACCCGCTATAAGTTTATTTTGTTTTTCTAAAGAAAACTGTTTTAAGGAAGAAAGTTTTTTAAATTCTTGTTCAAGGTTTTGTACTGCTTTGAAATAATTTTGTTCCTGTGATTGGATAAGCATAGCTATTTTTAGTGGGTCTTCTGTTTCATCAAGGAGAGCCAAACCGTTTCTTTGATGAGCAAGAAGAGTTAGAAAACTTTTATGAAAATCTAGAGCTATGCTCGGGACCGAGATTTTTTCCAAACCAAGATTAACTTTCTGAACCGCAGTCTTCAGAGAGCCTAAGGTCCTAGGTGAAATTCCCTGGTCCAATTCGGTTGGCAGCTGCGCTTGAAGACCCCCCCAGTTATCTTGGAATATTTTACCTAAAGATTCGCTGTAGGCGAGAACATCATCAGCTGAATAATTATTAATAACCTTAACTTTGTCTTGCGGAATTGAGATTTTCCATCTCTCGGCTATTAACTTTTTAAGATCTCCATTATTAATGTTTATCGTGCCAAGCAGTTTATCTGTGTCCGGGGCGACTATGGAAGTTTGGCCATCCTGGTCTTGCGGGCCTTCGGGGTTTAAGGCTACAAGTTCGCGGGCAAGATTGTCAGCCAAGTTGCTTGTTAAGTTGTTCGAGCTATTTTCCGAAAGATCTGCAGCTGCTAATCTTTGGGATAAATCTTCGGAATGAGGAATTGGTTCGACAAAGGCGCTTTTTCCTAAATTCGGAAGTTGATTTTGAGCCGTTTGTTTTTCGAGATCCTCACGATTTAAATTAACGTTTGAAATTTTGGGGCTTGCGAAAAATAAAATCGAGGAGCTTGCAATAGCTGCTAAAATCAGAAAAGAGGCTACAAGCTTTTTGTGGCTAATCACACTTACATTATATATTATAGAGGGTGGCTAAGAAACCTGAAAATATCCCCACTTAGTCTTGAGGTTGAAATACTGCTGACATTTTCACGATTTCTTCCAAGTTAAGATCTTGAGGTCGAAGATTAGGCGCGATGGAAAGCTTTTTCAGTTTTTTCTCGACCTCGAGCCGAGGCATTTTGAGCGCCGCCACTAAGTTATTAGCTACTGTTTTTCTCGGCTGCTGGAAGAGAATTTTTACGATTTTATAGTACTTATTCTCTGCGGCGAGTAATCCTTTTTTATTCTTTTTATTCTTACTACGATTATACCGCAATTGCGGTATAATCGTAGTATTGGGCCGTCGTGTTTTTAGCTGGATAATTGCGGAATCAACTTTTGGCAAAGGCTCAAAATCCGTTTTCGGAATGAAACCAATAATTTTCGGCTCGGCCCAGAACTGGATAATGGCCGCGAGACGGTTCATCTTGGGCGGCACGGCGCAGATTCTTTGAGCCACTTCTTTTTGGAGGGTTAAGACGCAAAGTTCGGGTTTATTTTCGAGTTCGGAAATGTTCCGGAGGAGCCGACCAGTCAAGTAATAGGGAATGTTGCCTACAATCTTATAGCTTATAGCTTTTAGCTGATAGGCGAGGCCAGGAAGTAGTTTCAGCGCATCGCCCGTCTTAATCTCGATCTCGCAATTTTTTCTAGAAGTTAAGAGCTCTAAGTTAGAAGCTAGTCGGGGGTCTTTTTCTATCGAGATGATTTTTATCCCATCTTCAGAGTTTTTTTGTTTTCTTTCTAAAAGCTTTAAGCTATAAGCTATTAGCTCGAGAGTAAGTTCGCCGTGGCCCGCGCCGATCTCGATCGCGATGTCGCCTGCGCGTAGGTCGAGTGCGCCAACGATTTTTTTTATCGCCGATTTATTTTTGAGGAAATGCTGACCGAGGAGATTCACACAATTGAAACCGCAGTCTTCTGCGGATAAAGATTGCGGTATGTTTTTAGCCCCACAAAAGCGGCGAGGGGTAAGGCGAGGGTGATCAGGTTGATGTAGAAGTGAAGATAAATTCCGTCAATGTACCATCCAAGGAGACCGGGACAGGGAGCGCAGCTGCTTTGAAGCGTTTGTCCGATGCGGGCGGCGTGCTCCAGGACGTGATAACCCTGCAGGTAGAAGCCTGAGAGAAACAAAATTCTGAAGAACTGGTTCTTCAGGCCGACGCCCGATTTTTTTTCGAAGTAGCGCATTTTGAAACACGGATATGCTAAGAGAAGAAAGTACAAAAGGTTGAATATAAAATGATTCCATTCCAGATCGGCGAAAAAAAGAATGCCGTGACTTTCCTTAATCGGGAAGTTGAGCACCGCGTGCTGATAAAATTGCGCGATATGTTCGATGAAGTGCGCGAATTGGAGGAGCAACGCCGCCAGGAATACTGCAGAGGAACGTTTTGCGGTAATGTCCATTAAGGTTCTTTTATTGTAATCCGCTGATTCGCTTTTGTCTTAACGATTTTTTGTACTATTCCGCTAGGCCATTCTACGGTTACGCGGTCGATTTCGGCGCTCGCGCCGAGTCCGAATATGGACTCGAGAGAGTTTTGAGAGGCGTAACTACCGCCGGAATGTATTGCCCTGAACTGTTTTTTTACCACGCCGTTTTCTTTATATTCAATATAGATTTTCGCGCCTATTGCTGATTTATTGCTTTTTGCCCCGATCAATTTTATTTTTATCCAATGGTTCGTTCCGCCGTTTGAAATGAAGAGAAAAGTTGGTCCGGGCCGGTATTCCTTGGCAAGTCCAAGTACGAGGTAATTTAGTCCCAAGGGCAGCTTTGGCACGTTGGGATCTCCGCTATCGAATCCGCCGGCATTCGTCATGATGATATCGTTATAGCCGTCGCTGTTGAAATCAGCGATTGCGAGTCCGCGGCCGTTTTGATACGTGCTTTGATCGCTTTGGCTGGTTAAATCCCGGACGCCGACTAAATCGGAAATGTCTACCATTTTCCCGTCACCAACATTTTGGAGCAGATGTCCGGTACCGCTGAAATTTATGTAGAGGTTAATGCCGCTGCGGAGCAGTGAGCCGATCCACATTATGTCGTTTTTTCCGTCGTTGTTGTAATCGAAAATGAGAGCGCCGAAACCGAAATCGCCGAGTTCAAGTCCAACTGGCTTTGGCGACGCGATAGTTCCTTTCGAGAGCGTGTCCGGCGGAAACCAGCGGATATTGGGAATCAAATCTCTCCAGTCTACGTGAACTTCTTGACTGACGTTTTTGTAAAAATTATCCTGGCTGAGCCACAGGCCGTTATAAAACGTTCCGCGATTCGGGGGGTTCAAGATGTCGTACATCTCCGTTTCCGTATCGCTTTGCGGGCGGTATCGGGACCCGAACGCCGATCCTAAGTTTGTAGCGAAAATATCTTCACTGCCGTCACCGTTCACATCCCCCGCCGCTATTCCCATCCACGCTCCGGATATGCCGAAGTTATTTTCATCGCTTACGTCTTTGAAATGGAAGCTCCCTAAGTTTTTGTACATACGTATGCGCCCAGGTATGTCATCGCCGGTTATTAAATCCGGCAATCCGTTTTTGTTGTTGTAGATGAATGAAGCGGCGAGCGTGTTGTTGCCGTCGGAATCGCCCACCACTCTGCCTTTTGAATCCACAATATTTTTATCCCAGGAATATAGTTTCTCTCCGTTTCTTTGATACACATAGTCGGGTTTTCCCGCGACGCCGGATTCTTTGGTTACGTCCATGAACGTCCCGTCCCCGTTGTTTTTATATAAAACATTTTCTTCTCCCGCAAAATGCGGCGTGGTAAATCCTACGAAATCGAAATCGGAATAATTTGCGACGAATAGATCTATGAACCCGTCGTTGTTGACGTCTCCCCATACCGCCGAAGTACCGTTCCCTCCGTGCGTGAGTCCGGCGGACATAGTTACGTTCTTGAAGTGGGGGATACCGTTTTTATCGTTGCCAACATTACTGAAGAGAGTAACGCCGCCTTCGGCGGGGAAGTTATATTTGCCGTCCGTCTTATCAGTGTAGAAAAATGATGGCGGGGTAACCCTTTTGCCGAATCCTATCGGCGTCTCACCATAAGCGCTGTAGAAGGCTCCTTTCGTAGCGTTCGTGACAACTACATCTTCCCGGCCGTCGTTATCGTAGTCGGCAACCGCGCATCCCACCCCGAGTTTGCCGATATTTCTGATCCCGGCCTTGTCGGTTACCTCCTCGAAAATAGGCAGGCCCAAAGAATCGTTGCCCTTGTTTAGAAAAAGCCTGTTCCCGAAATCCTTATCTTTAATTCCGTTCAACACCCCAAGAGACGTGTTGAAGGCGCCGAGTCCCGGTATGAATATATCCGGCAGGCCGTCGCCGTTCGCGTCAATGACGCAGACGCCGGATGATGTGAAGGTATCCACGTAAGAGGACCACGTTTTATGTTGCAGTGCCTGAGACGCGTCGCGGTAGGCATACGCTTTCAAGTTACTCGCGATATTCTTTTCGGGACCTTTTTCGGAACTCGAACGGTACATCATCGATGAGGCCCACACTGCCGTCAAAAGTATTGCCGCGAGTATTAATATTTTTTTGGCGATGGGGTGGTCCACGGGTCCCTTAGTCTAGGGTGATATATCTCTCCTCGCTGTCGGAGAAAACTTTTTCTTCTGAGATCAAACTCTCGAAGCGGATAAGCTCCTGCGGTAACTCAGAGATGAACCGCGAAGGGATATCATAGAAGCTCAAGTGAAGTTCTTTCTTCGCGCGCGTCATCGCAACGTACATGAGTCGTCGCTCTTCTTCAAGTTCAGTTTCGTCTTTTAGCGAGCGGGCATGGGGGAGGAGTCCTTCCGAGCAGCCAATCACAAAAACTTGATCAAACTCAAGGCCTTTAGCGAGGTGAATGGTCATCAGATTCACGGCATATTGCGAAGGGCTTATTGCTGATTGTTTTTTATTACTTGCCCTTTGCGCTTTGCTACTCACAATAACATCAGTTGGCTGGAGCAGGCTTACTTGTTCCAAAAAGGCTGATAAATCCCCGAATTTTGAAGCAAAAGTCATTAGCTCAGCTATGTTTTCTTTGCGTTCCGCGGCATTTATAAAGTTTTTTTCGAGATAGCCAAAATAATCAGAAGCTTTAATAAAAAACTGAATTAGCTTCAAAGGCGAGAGATCCGTTCTTCTTAATAAATTTTCCCGAAGTTCCGAGAATTTAGTTCTAGAAAACGTCTTAGCTAAACGGTCGCGGCTTATTTCTTCCTCAGGGTTCAATGTCAAGCGGAGGGCGGCTAAGACGTCTTTTATCTCCCTACGCTCATAGAATCTTACTCCGCCGAAGATTTGATAGGGAATGTTTTCTTCTAAGAGCGCTTGTTCAATCGGCCGCGATTGGGCATTGGTGCGGTAGAGGATGGCGGTCGTATAATTTCTAATTTCTAATTTCGAATTTCTAATTTGCTCGATAACCAGCGCCGCCTCTTCCTCTTCGCTGCCTGCTTCGGAAATTTTTATTGGGCCGCCTTTCTGATTTTTCGTCCAGAGATTCTTCGGTTTTTGGTATTTATTGTTTTGGATAAGCGTTGAAGCCGCAGTGATAATATTTTGAGTTGAGCGATAGTTTTCTTCGAGAAGCGCGACACGCGAGCCCGGCCAGTCACGCTCAAAGTTCAAAAAAATATCCAGGTTTGCGTAGCGCCAGCCGTAGATCATCTGCTGGTCGTCGCCGACCACGCTCAAGTTTCCGATTTTGCCGGCAAGAAGTTTTACGAGTTCGTATTGCTTGTTATTCAGATCTTGATATTCGTCGATCAGCAAATAAGGGAATCGGCGTTCGTATTCTTGAAGTACAACTGGATGAGATTTGAAAATTTTAACCACCTTTTCGATCAGATCGTCAAAATCAAAGGCATTGTTTTTCGCGAGATCGCTTTCGTAACGTCTAAAAACTTGAACAATCGTTTTATCTTCCGGACTCTCGGATTTTCTTAACTCGTTCAGGGCGATTTTGCCGTTTTTGATTTCCGAAATTTTTTGGCTGAAGTATGCCGGTCCTAAATCAGGATTTTTTATTCCGGCGGCTTTCACGATTTTTCGGAGAAGACCGATAGAGTCCTGATCGTCAAAGATCACGAAGCGGGAATTTCGTTCTAAGAGCCCGGCTTCTTCGCGGAGAATTTTGGCGCCTAAAGAGTGAAAAGTGCTGATAAGAGGCCTCGGGCTTTGGGCTAAGGGTTTCTCGATTCTTAAGAGCATTTCTCTCGCGGCTTTGTTGGTAAAAGTCAAGGCGCAGATTTTATCCGCCCTCACTCCTTTTTCGATTAAATAGATGAGTCGGCTGGTCAAGGTCCGGGTTTTACCAGTGCCGGCGCCAGCCACGATCAAGAGTGGTTTATTCGGCGCCTCTACAGCTGATTGTTGTTGTGGATTCAGGTCTTTCTGGTCAAATTGGTTCAATTTCCTCATTATGCTATAATCCAGCTATTAGTAACATTTTAGTCCATTTGAATAATGCCAAGAAGCCAATGACATTGGCTGTTTTTTTCGTTTTAGGTTTCTCTTTAATAGGCACTCTTTCCTTGCGGTCAAAAGCCGATCAAGGAGACGTTTTTGGCGGACCAGTTCTCTTCCCATCATTTACGCCTTCTGCTTCTTTAAACCAACTCGCCCTTCTTACGAGCCAGGGTGGGGTCCTCACCCAGCCGCGGCCAGCTGACTGGAGCGAGAATTCTTACGAGCCAGGACTCTCAGCCGCGACTTTGGCCGATTTAAGTCAGCCCATCGGGCTTTTTAACGCTAGAGGAGGCATTTTGAATTACAAAGTTAAAAAAGGCGACACTCTCTCGGGTATTGCACTGGAGTTCGGCATCTCTGTCCAGACAGTCATAAATGCCAATCCCGAAGTTCGGGCTAGGAGTCTTCAGATTGGCCAGGAGCTAAAAATTCTTCCTGCTTCCGGTATTGTCTACGACGTCAAGGACGGCGACACACCAGAATCAATTGCTGAAACTTTCGGCATAGACCTACTCGAGATTCAAGATTTTAACCGATCAGTTGATTTCTCCTCCCTTGCGCCAGGCGTCTCCCTGGTCATTCCCGGCGCGGTACGGCTTAGCGCTTCTTATCAAAGCGGGAATCTCCCGAATCTCGGCGGCTATTTCGCCGATCCAGCAGTTGGCTTCAATTGGGGCCAACTCCATCCTTATAATGCCGTTGATATCGCGAATACCTGTGGCACAAAGGTTCAAGCAGCCGCCGAAGGGCTAGTGATTCCTGATGAGCGTTACGGCGACGGCATCTCCGGTTGGAATTCCGGCTACGGCCATTTCGTGCTTATTGAGCATCCGAACGGCACGCAAACGCGCTACAGCCATTTAGATAAAGTTCTTGTCTCAATCGGCAACTATGTGAGTCAAGGCGAGGACATCGGCACTATGGGGAATACGGGTAATGTCCACGGTCCAACTGGCTGTCACCTCCACTTCGAAGTCTACGGCGCCCAGAATCCGTTTGCTAGGCAGTAGAAATTTAGATTTCTTCTCTTAATCTATAACTAAAGGCCTCGGCCAAATGCTCGGCAGAGGTTTTTTCTTTCTGCTCGAGGTCGGCGATGGTGCGGCTGGTTTTAAGAAGTCTAAAATAGCCGCGGGGCGAGAGTCGGGTTTTGTCCAAAGTTTCTAGGAAATCTTCGGCGGCCTTATCCAGATTTACCAATTCCTCGGTTTGCTTCGAGCTCATCTCGGCATTGGTTTGTCCGCCGAAGGCGTGCGCCCGAGGCCCATCCGCCTTTGGCGGAGATCCGCCTCTGGCGGAGATCTTTTTGAAACGTTCTTTCTGGAGTACCCTAGCAGATTCAACCTGTTTTTTAATACCCGGGCTTTCAGGATTTCCGATTCTTTTTCGCCTTAACTCTTTTAGATCAATCCTCGGTACTTTGATTTGAAGGTCAATGCGGTCAAGCAAGGGCCCGGAAATCTTCTTCTGATAGCGGATGACTTCATAAGCGCCGCAGCGGCACTCTTTCTCCGGGTCGCCCCAGTAGCCGCAAGGACAAGGATTCATTGCCGCTATAAGAGAAAAACGGCTAGGAAAAGTTAGGGTATTTTTGGCTCGGGCCACCCTCACCATTCCGGATTCCATCGGTTGTCGAAGGGCCTCAAGGATATTTTTTTGAAACTCCGGCAGTTCATCTAGGAAGAGAACGCCGCGGTGAGCAAGACTGATCTCGCCGGGTTTGGGATCTCCTCCGCCGCCAACAATTGCGATTACCGAGGCAGTCTGGTGCGGCGCGCGGAAAGGCCGGTTTTTGATAAGTCCGCCTGGAGCGAGGCCGGCTGCGCTATAAATCTTCGTAATTTCAATAGCCTCTTCGCGGGAGAGCCCCGGGAGAATCCCGGTTAAGGCTTGGGCTAAGAGGCTTTTCCCAACTCCCGGAGGCCCGATCATAAGCAGATTGTGGCCGCCTGCAGCCGCAATGACTAAGGCCCTTTTCGCATGTTCTTGGCCTTTAATTTCCGAAAAGTCCACGAGAGAATTTACCACTCCTTCTTCTTTGTTTTTAAAAACAGCCGGCTCGATACTTCGCCGACCCTCGAGAAAATCAATGGCTTCAGTAAGATTTTGAAGAGGGATTATTTTTAAATCTTTTATCGCGGCGGCTTCAGCCGCGTTTTCTTTGGGCAAGAGCAAAAATTTAAAGCTAGCTTCACGAGCCATCTCGCTAATATTGAGCGCGCCATTTATTGGACGGAGCCGTCCGTCCAGGGCCAGCTCGCCCGCGAAAACTTTGTCGCTGGTTTCAAAGTCTTTAATTTGTTTTGTGGCCAAAAGATAGCCTAAGGCGATTGCGAGGTCATACTGCGAGCCGGCTTTTTTAATATCCGCAGGCGCGAGATTTACGGTGATTTTCCTGTTCTCTCTATTAGGAGGCTTTGCGCCGCTGTTTTTTAAGGCCGAGTTAACTCTTTCCTTGGCTTCGCTTACGGCTTTGTCCGCGAGGCCGACAATATTAAAAGCATGGAGACCGACATTCAGGTCAATCTCTACTTCAATTAGTTTGGCTTTAATGCCCTCAAGCTCGGCCGAGTGGACCTTAGCGAGATTTTTAAGCACGAGTGATCTTGAATTTGTCGCCAATCTTCTTCAGGGTATTTTTGATTTTGCACTTCTGACAAAGCCTGGAGGCTGGCACAATCGAAAGAACTTTGCCGAAAATTTCGCTCTGACACTGTTCGCAAATCCCGTATTTGCCGGTTTTGATTTTGTTTAAAGCGAGATCAATATCGTTAATTCGATCTTTAAATACCCGACTTATAGCTAAGCGGTTGCCGATCTCTTCAGCCTCGTCAGATTCTTCGTCAAAGTGATCCGTGTCATCGCCAAAATCTTCCGGTTGGCTTTGGGCTTTGGCTTCTTTAAGGAGCCTGACCTTTTCTTTCTCCAGTTTTTCCTGATATTTTTTAAGCTCTTCCTTGGTCATCCCGTTAGAAGCAGATCGCGATCTAGGCGAGTCTGCGGTTTAATTTTATTCATTGTAATGACTATATATTTATTGATATTTGGAGTTTTTGCAACGCGATCGCGGCTTCTAACGGGATCATGTCTAGCCCCATAATAGTCCTGGAAAGCGGTCATAGCAAGAGAGCGGGCTTGATTTACGTTCTTTACTTGAAAACCCTTACGGTTTCAAGGTACCAATTATTTACTTGTTGAAAACGGTTGGCTGATTCAGCTATTGAACCGCTCGCGAGCCCCATAAGACCTTTTTTGGTTATATAAAGGTAGTTCGGCGAGTATAGAAAAACGGCCGGATAATCAAGAGTAATGATTTTTTGGAGTTCGCTGAATTGATTTTTCCGCTTTTCCGGATCCAGATTTTGGCGTATAGCTTCAATAAGTTCATCAGCCTTTTTGTTGTTGTAAAGGCTTAAGTTAAGGCCGGGAGAAAATCTGCCGGAAGAATGCCAGAAAGAAAATAGATCTGAGTTTTCGTTTAAGACATTGCCAAAAAGCAAGGCCTCGTAATCTCGGTTTTTAATTACAGTCTCCACAATTTCTTCTGGTGAGAGGACGACCAAGTTTATCTTAAATCCGATCTCTTCCCAGGCTGATTTTAAGATATTGGCCGTTTTTAAAAGGAAAGGTACTTGAGGAATAACTAAATTAAATCCGAGTTCAATTTCACTGTTCTTTATTTTTTTAGAGCGAAAGCCACTCGAGGATGATTTCTGCCAAAGAGCTTTCTCTAAAATATCACTAGCCAATTGGACTCGTGAAAGCGAAGAAGTGGAAACTAAATCTTCTAGGGCTTCCGGATCAAAATAAGCCGCCCCTTTGGGGATGGGATGAGAGAGCATCTCAGCCTCGCCCTCAAAAGTTTCTCGGATAAGCTTTTCTTTGGGAGCGGTTAGCGTCAAGGTCCTCCTTACCTCAAGTTCTTTAAAACTTAGATTTCGGCTTTGGTTTAGAAAAACCGCATAATAGCTCGGCAAGCTAAACTTAATAACCTGATGCGGACGTTTCAGTCCCCCAAGCTCCTCTGTCCGAAGAGTTATAAAGCCGTCGACTTCGCCGCTCGAGAAGGCTAGGACTAGCTCCTCGGTCTTCCGGAAAAAGCGAAAACTGAATTTTTTAATGAAGGCTGGACCCAGAACGTAGTTCGGATTGGCCTTAAGCTCGTAGAGAGTGATAAAGCCGCCGCTTTCCTTGTCATAAGATTCAAATTGATAAGGTCCGCTCCCTACAGGACTTAAGTTATAGTCCGAGAGCCGCCAGTTAGCTCCTGGAATTTCGCCAAAAATATGCCGAGGCAGGGGACGGAGGTTCTTCAGATTTTCCGCAAAAAAAGAGTAAGGACTTGCTAGGCTAAACTCAAGTTCGAGTTCGCTTATGCGGGAGGCAAGCACCCCCTGCCAGCTTAAAAAAAAAGGCGAATTGGTATTAGGGTCCTGAATTTTCTGAACGGTAAAGAGGATGTCATCGCTTAGGAGCGGCCTCTGGTCCGACCACTTTAAGTTTTCTTTAAGTCTCACCTTCCAGATCCGACCATCTTTCCCGGATTCGATCTTACTTGCGAGGTCCTCGAGTCGGCTGAAGACTAATCTTACAAGACCTTTATCAATTTCGCCGATTGCGAGAACCGGGTTTATGTAGGCTGGCTGGCCAACTATTGCTTCAATATATTTTCCGCCAGGAGCCGGGATTTCTATGGTTGCCCCCGCAATAAAGATAGCGGTTAAGCCGCTCGAACTTAGGACAAAGAAAAAGGCGGCAAACCAAAAAACTCGGCGCTCCGCCTCTTTAAGGTTCAGGTATATTTTTTTTAAATTACCCACTTCAGGAGACGAGCTGAATAATGGCAATTATCATAAAAAGGGCGGCGAGGAGGATTGTGCTTCGAAAAATTATTTTTTCGAGTCCCCGGCGCGTTTGATAAAAGCCGCCTTCGCCGCCAAAAATGCCGGAGAGTCCCGCAGATCTTTCCTGAAGCAAAATCAAGATAACCAAGACGATCGAGATGATTAGTTGGAGGATGGTAAGTATCATCCCGTTAGAGATAGGAAACGCCCTGCGTTTCCGTTGATGTCACGCAAGACCTTTAACTGATGTAAATACATGGTTACAAAACTTGATGTAGTTTATAAGATGGGGCATCTCTAACGGGATCATTTAATTAAAAGGTGGAAGGCAAAATTCACTGCTCCTACGACGAGGGAGGCGAAAACCAAAGCAGGAACGGTTTCAATCGTAAGATTTTTAGTGAGGATGTCAAGAATATAGATCACAATCGCGTTTACGAAAAAGAGTCCTAGTCCCAAGGTCAAAATAATAATCGGTCCCAAAATTAATTTAAGCACCGGTTTTAAGACGAAATTTAACCCCGTTAGAATCAAAGCAATCACAGCTACTTTTTTAAGATCAGAAGTCAGTTTAAAGCCTTGAATAAAATAGGCCGCTGCCATAAGCGATAGGCCATTTGCCAAAACCGCGCCAATCACCTTTATTAACCACTTCATCCCGTTAGAGATAGGAAACGCTTTGCGTTTCCGTTGATGTCACGCAAGACCTTTGACTGATGTAAACGCATGATTACAAAACTGGATGTTTAATTCATAGATGGTTAATCTCTAACGGGATTCATATCCTAATTTTACCTCTTTTTTGTTAAAGGAGTTTCTCAAGCAGGCTTTCGCCGGTCATCTCCTTAGGCTTCTCAAGATCCATCAGTTCGAGAATAGTTGGCGCGACATCAGAGATTATGCCAGCAGTTTCATTTTCGAGATTCTCTTGGTTCGGAAACTTACGGCCCTTGAACTCTCCACCCACAAGATAAAAAGGCACCGGATGCGGGTCGTGCTTCGTCTCGACTCTCGAAGTCATAGGGTTCAAGACTTGTTCGAGATTGCCATGATCGGCAGTGAAGATTATGGTGGTATTGGGACCAGAAGCCACTTTTAAGAGCCGGCCGATCTCTCCATCAATTAGTTTGACTACCGTTAAAGCCGCCTCGTAGTTGCCAGTGTGCGCGATTACGTCGGGATTCGCGTAATTGGCTAAGATAAAATCAAAAGACTGGTTTTCTAGGCCCTGGAGAATTCGGTCAGTGATCGCTGGGGCCATCATCTCCGGGTGTTTTTCAGGATGAGGAGTGGAAATCGAGGGAATGAGTACGCGATACTCGTTTTTAAAAGGCGGCTCGCGGTAGCCATTAAAAAAATAAGTGACATGGGCATATTTATAGGTTTCAGCAATTCTGATTTGATTTTTGCCTGCTTCGGAGAGCGCGAAACCCAAGGGTTTTTCTATAGCTTCTGGTTCGAAAGCTGCTGGTACGGCTGATTTTTCTTCGTAGCGAGTCATTGTTACTACGTAAAGATTTCTCAATTTTTTGGTTTGGAATTTAGAAAAGTCTTTATGGGTAAAAACTGAGTTTAATTCCTTAACGCCGTCTTCACGGAAGTTAAAGAAAATTAAAGAATCATTATCTTCAATATTTTTTCCGCCCGTAAAGCGATAAGGGGGTAGAAATTCTTCGCTTGATCCCTGATTTAGCCCCTCGTTTATGATTTTTTGGGGATTATCTACTAATTCCCCGCCCTCGCCAACCATGGCAAGATATGCCCGCTCAATGAGCTGCCAGTTTTCTTCTCTGTCCATGGCATAATACCGGCCTGTTAGACTCCCCAGTTTTTCTTGGGGTACATCATTCAAGAATTTTCCAATGGAGCGGGGAGGGCTGTCTTTTCCGTCAGCAAAAAGGTGAAGTTTTAGCCTCTTCATCCCCTCAATTTCGGCCATTTTAAGTAGCGCTTTTAAGTGTGGAAGCGAGGCATGGATATTGCCGTCGGTTAAAAGGCCAATCAGATTCACGCTTGAGTTATTTTTTCGGGCATGGTCAAAAGCGGCCCTTAGCACGGAATTATTGAAAAGACTGCCATCTCTCACAGCCAGGGTAATTCTAGGGAAATATTGATAAATCACTTTACCAGCGCCAAGCGTAAGATGCCCCACTTCGCTATTGCCTACCTCGCCCCAAGGCAGGCCAACGCTTATGCCCGCAGCCTGAAGGCTGGTTAAAGGGAAATTTTCCTCAAGCCACTTCAAATTTGGCGGACTCGCTACATATATGGGGTTTGACTCATCTTTCCGGCCAAGCCCCCAGCCGTCTAAAACAACCAAAAGTACGGTTTTTTTCATTCTTTTACATTTTAAAGGATTTTTTAGGCCCCGTCACCTTAGAAAGACTTCATCAAGAATTTAGTTTTTTACGAATATTGAGCGTATTACCAAGAAAAACGACTGGCGCTCACATCTTTCTAAGGTGCGGGGTAGGTATTGACTAAAAAAGGACTCGGGACTATACTTGGTACTATTAAAGAGTCAATAAAATTCTTAAAGTAAAATTCCTAGAGAATTCAAAAACTAATTTCTAGTCCATGAAGAATTTAGGAAAAAATTATTATGGAGAATTCGTTCCCGACGCTTTTTGCGGTCGGGTTATTTTTAGGTTTAGTCATCGGTTACTTCGGGAGGCGAGCGTGGGTGAGCCGGCAGGCGAGCTCAATTGAAGAAAAAGTAAAATCGCGACTCGAGGAGGCGGAGAAGAAATCGAAGAGCGTTCTGCTAGAAGCGGAAGATAAAGCCAGCTCTATTTTGGCTGAAGCCAAAAAAGAAGAAAAAGAAGCCAAAGTTCAACTCGAGGGTCTTCAGGATCGGCTCTTGCGCCGGGAAGAAACTTTAGACAAAAAACTTTCGGCTCTTACGGCTGACGAGGCGAGGCTTCGAGAGAAAAGCGAAGAGCTCAAGAAGAAGGAAGAGGATTTGAAGGAAATCAGGCGCGAGGCCGAGGCACGACTCGAGAAAATAAGCGGATTAACCAAGGAGGCGGCGCGCGAAGAACTTTTTTCTCAGCTTAAAGAAGACTGGAGCGGAGACCTCGCGGCCTTGCTCCAGAAGATGAGTAAAGAAAGACTTGAGGAGACCGAAAAGAAGGGACTCGAGATCATTACTATGAGTCTAGAGCGCTATGCCCGTTCGCATGTCTCCGAGATCACCACTTCGGTTTTTCATCTTTCAGACGAGGAGCTTAAGGGTAAAATAATCGGCCGAGAGGGCCGGAACATTAGGGCGCTTGAGAGAGCGACTGGCGTTGAGCTTGTGATCGATGAAACACCGGATTCGATCGCGATTTCCTCGTTTGATCCTTACCGACGGGAGGTAGCCCGAATGGCTCTTGAAAAATTAATTAAAGACGGCCGGATTCAGCCGGCAAAGATTGAAGAAAAAGTTGAGGAAGCCAAAACCGAGCTTAATAAAAGAATTTTAGAAATTGGGGAAGGAGCCGCAAACGATGTCGGGATTTACGATCTACCTAAAGAGATCCTACAACTTTTGGGCCGTCTCCATTTTCGGACGAGCTACGGCCAGAATGTCCTTACACACTCAATTGAAATGGCCTATCTATCTCAAATGATGGCCGGAGAGTTGGGGCTCAAGGTTGAGGTTGCTAAAAAAGGCGCGCTCCTCCATGACATTGGTAAAGCTATTGACCATGAAGTTGAAGGCACCCACGTTGAGCTTGGCCGAAAGATCTTAAAAAAATACGGCCTCCCCGAAGAGGTAATTCAGGCCATGCAATCCCACCACAGTGATTATCCCTACGCCACCCCCGAAGCTTATGTGGTTACCGCGGCAGATGTACTTTCCGCGGCCAGACCCGGCGCGAGAAGGGACACTCTTGAGCATTACATTAAGCGTTTGGGGGATCTTGAGAAAATTGCTGAGGGGTTCCCCGGAGTTCGGCAGGCCTACGCTATCTCAGCCGGCCGCGAACTTCGAGTTTTTGTTATTCCGGAGAAGGTTGATGACTTTCGGGCCCTCGAGCTAGCTCGTGAAATTGCGAACCGTATCCAATCCGAGGTAAAATATCCCGGCGAGATTAAAGTTAACGTCATCCGCGAAGTGCGGGCAGTGGAATACGCCCGCTAATTAATTTTTTATGTTTCTAAAACTTTCACGTTTCTTTCTCCATACTTCGCTTTTCAGCGTTGTTATTGTAATGACCTCGACTTTTTTCCCTTTTATCGGCGGGAAATATTATTTTTTTAGAGTTTCTGTGGAGCTGGCCCTTATTTTTTTTATTCTTTGGTGGGCTTTTGAGACTAAAGCCGGGGAGATAAAAGAGCGTTTAGAAAGACTTTTTAGCCAGCCTCTTTTTATTGCTGTTTCTATTTTTGTTTTGATTTATCTCCTAGCCTCGATTTTTGCGAATGACACCCACGCCGCATTCTGGTCAAATTACGAACGAGGGGAGGGCGGTTTTCAGATGATTCATTACTATATTTTCTTTGTTCTACTACTTCTTGCTTTTGATAAAAAGGAAAATTGGCTTACGGTTTTCAGGTTTTCTTTGGCGGCGGCTATTCTCATGATTCTTTACGGCGTAGCCGCGAATTTTTCTATTCGAGGATTTATCTCGCCTTACCAAGGCAATATTCCTCCCACAGCCTGGGGCAAGCTTACCGTAACCCGTTTTCAAGGGAGTCTCGGCAATCCGGCATATGTCGCTCCCTATTTGATGTTTACGCTTTTTTATACTTTATATCTTTGGGCTAATCGGGCTTGGAAAAATAAGATAGTTCAGGGTTTAATCTACGGTGGTTTGGGAGTAATATTTTTTTTCTTTTTTATTATAAGTCAGACCAGAGGCGCCTTCGTTGGATTAATCGCTGCCACTATTGTTTTTTTGGCAAGTCTCGTTTTCTTTAATTCTAAATTAAAAAAATTACTACTTGTCGTCTTAGCGGCCTTTATTGTCGTAGGTGGACTTTTATTTTACTATCGCGAAGCTCCAATCGTTAAAAGTCTGCCGGGGAGCAGGGTTCTGGAACTTAGCCTGTCTGAGACCGCTTTCAAAACAAGATTCTGGACGTGGAATACCGCTTGGCGGGGTTTTAAAGAAAGGCCGATTTTGGGGTGGGGACCGGAAAATTTCAGCACTGTTTTTGATAAATATTTTGATCCACGTCACTATGTTCCTGGCAAGAATACTGAAACCTGGTTTGACCGAGCGCACAGCGTTATTTTCGATTACTTGACCGAAACCGGCTTATTAGGCTTATTGAGCTTCCTCGGTTTATTTTTTGTCTTTTACATCTCATTTATAAAAAAATTTATACTTAAAAAGAAAGATTTCCATCACTTACATTTAAATGGCGTTCAAAAAGGTCTACTTACGTCTTTGCCAATTGCCTACCTCATTCAAGGTATAGCTCTTTTTGATGTTTTGCCAATCTACTTAAATCTTTTTCTCTTTCTCGCTTTTTCCGGCTTCGTCCTTTCCTCATATTTTTCAAAAGAGGGTAAGGAATTAATTAGCCAATCTAAAGAAAAAATTAAAAACTTACCGGAAGTTTTTAAAAAAGTAATAGCGATTGTTGTCGCGGCTGTAATTCTAGCCGTAGCCTATTACGGGTCGTATCTTCCACTTCGTAAGTCGCAAATGTTTATTTCCGCCTTAAATAGCGATCGCAAGATACAATCTCTCGATGAGTTTAAAAAAGTTTTTTCAGCTCCTCTCGATGTCCCATCGCCGATTGGCCAAGAAGAGCTGGTGCGAAATTTGGGTAATGTAATTTTGAATTTAGTGAGCCAGAGCGGCGGCAGTCGGCCAGAAGTTGCCGGGGAGCTCATTAAGTATCTCGAAAGTTATTTTGATCCCGTTATTGAACGCGGCCGAGGGATGAGCTTTGAGCAGGATCTTTATATTCTCGGAGCTTTAAATGAGCTGGCCTTTATTCAGACTAAGCAAACTCAATACTTAGTATCAGCCAAGCGCTATTTTTCGAAAGCGCTTGAACTTGGTCCAAAGCGGCCCCAAGCGCTCTACGGTATGTTTGATATTTATCGTATTGAAGGCAATACCGAAGAAGCCAAGATTATTGGGGAACAAATTTTAACTCAGTGGCCAGACGATAATCGGACCAGAGATGCGCTTCAACAATTTTTGAGTGAGCAGTCCAAGGCATTGACGAAACCGAAGTAGGGTGGTATTAAGATGGGGATGAAAAAAGCCTTAATCTTCGGCGTCACTGGTCAGGACGGAAGTTATCTTGCTGAGTTTCTTCTTAGTAAGGGTTATGATGTTCATGGCGTGATTCGTCGGGCATCAACTTTTAACACCGGCCGAATTGAGCATATCTATCAAGACCCCCACGTTAGCGATATCCGGCTGCATCTTCATCATGGAGACTTAACTGATGCGAGCACGGTTAGAAAACTGATTTATAAAATTCAGCCAGACGAGATTTACAACCTCGGCGCCCAATCGCATGTTCGGGTGAGCTTCGACATTCCAGAGTATACGGCTAATATCACGGGCTTAGGAACCTTAAGAATTCTCGAGGCCATTAAAGATTATGAAGCTCACGCTGGCAAGAAAATCCGATTCTATCAAGCCTCGAGTTCGGAAATGTTTGGAGCTGCCCCGCCGCCCCAGAATGAGAATACCCCTTTTTACCCAAGGAGTCCTTACGGCGTGGCCAAAGTTTTCGCTTATCACACCGCTCGCAATTATCGAGAGGCCTATGGAATTTTTTCGGTAAACGGCATTCTTTTTAATCACGAAACGGTGGCGTCATTTATGCCAGTGTTTTGCAGAAATAAAGGCGAAGAATTTGATATAAAACCCATCAGAGAAATTGTAGAGTTTGATGAAAGCATTCTTCGTTATCAATCAAAGCCGGTTTCCGATATTCAAGTATGGGGAAAAGACGGCTGGGTAGATGTTCATTATGCCTCTGCTTACCCGCATAACATTGAAGACGAAAACAAAAATCCGCGCTTCATCAATGCGCGAATCGGAGCGTATATGGCAACTTCCAGCCACGTTGCATTTATGGATAATGGAGAAGAAAAAAGAACAGCAGATATTCAAGTAAGCGACAGGATGGAAATGATAAATTTGCCGGATTCCACGCAAAAAAGCCGCATTTCTGAGGAAGAAGCCGAACTTATGGGCATGATGGTCGGCGACGGTTCATACACTCATGCCAAGCGTGGAATCGGAGTACACGGCAAGTTTACTAATTCATCTCCTGAAATCCGGGAACATTTTGATTTATTGTGGCGTAAAGTTACAGGCGGCAGCACGCGATATTACCCCACCAAGTCTGGTTTTAAGCCGGAAAATGTGGTAGGTCAACTCGTTTTGAACGGGGGCAGCGAGTGGTTGCGTCAGCTTGATATGTATAATCACGACAGAACAAAGCGGGTTCCCAAATCCATTTTGAATGCCTCCAAACAGATTGTGCTGGCATTTCTGCGCGGCTATAACGTGACCGACGGATTGAAATCCAATCTCTGCGTGTATGAATTCCGAAATTTCAAAACCAATTCGGCTACGCTGGCGATGGGTTTGTGGTACCTGATTGAGCAAACAACAGGGCAGGACGTAAACCTTACTATAGAAACCAAGGACGACGGAAGAATATTCTATTCTTTAAACATGCTTTCCACGGTTGATAATGGAGAGAAAGAAGCAGAGGTCAGAGAACTTGTCGCGACGGGTATTTCGCAACGGGGAATACATCAGATGAGCGGAATTTCACGTACATTTATCCGAAAAATTCAGCATGGCGGTTCTCATGTTGCCGTTCATCATTTGCGCAAAGATTCTCTTGAGGTGAAAAAAATTATTGAAATACCTCATTATGACGGCTGGTTCTATGATTTAGAAACTTCGTCCGGGGAGTTTCATTGCGGCGTGGGAAGAATTCATGTTCATAATTCGCCTCGCCGAGGAGAGACTTTTGTGACGAGAAAGGTCACTCGTGGTATCGCGAGGATTAAGGCCGGGCTCGATAAGAAAATTTATCTAGGAAATCTTGAGGCTAAGCGAGACTGGGGTTATGCGCCGGAGTATGTCGAGGCCATGTGGCTAATGCTTCAACAGCCGGAGGCGGATGACTACGTTCTCGGAACTGGAGAGAGCCATTCCGTCAAAGAATTTGTGGAAGCGGCTTTCACCCACGCTGGTCTTGATTGGAGAGAATATGTTCAAAATGATCCGCGTTACTACAGGCCGATTGAGGTTGAGATTCTTGTCGCTGACCCCAGGAAAGCAAAGGAAAAACTCGGCTGGGAAGCCAAAACGAAGTTTCATGAGCTCGTGAAAATTATGGTGGATGCTGACCTCGAAACTGCGCAGGGGCAATGAAAAAAGATTCCCGCATTTACATCGCCGGGCATCGCGGGCTGGTGGGTTCAGCCATTGTTCGTCGTCTTGAGTCTGCTGGCTATACTAATCTCATCGTTCCTACCCATGCGGAGCTTGATCTGCTTGACGCGGCAGCAACCCGAGATTTTTTCGAAGAAACTAAACCCGAGTATGTGTTCGGCGCAGCGGCGAAAGTCGGCGGAATTTTGGCGAACGACACATACCCCGCGCAATTCATCTACGAAAACTTGGCCATACAAAACAATCTTATTCATAACGCCCAACTCGTGAAGGTGAAGAAGTTCTTGTTTCTCGGCAGTTCGTGCGTTTATCCCCGCGCTTGCCCCCAGCCGATTCGTGAAGAGTATTTACTGACAAGCGAACTTGAGCCCACGAATAAAGCATATGCGATCGCGAAAATCGCGGGCATTGCGACCTGTCAGTCGTACAATCGTCAATACGGCACGACGAAGTTTGTCGCGGTGATGCCCTCTAACGTATATGGCGCGAACGATAATTTTGATCTCCAAACTTCACATGTGATCCCGGCGCTTATCCGTAAGTTCCATGAAGCGAAGGTTGCGAAACGACCAACGGTTACGCTGTGGGGAACGGGTGCGCCGCGACGGGAGTTTCTTCATATCGAAGACCTCGCGGATGCATGTCTTTTTGTCATGAATCATGACGGGGCGCCAGATCTTTTAAACATCGGCACCGGGAGCGATATGACCGTCAAAGAGCTCGGCGAGATGATCCGGCGCATTGTCGGATTTGAAGGAGAGGTAGCGTGGGATGCATCGAAACCCGACGGCACCC
>JACOXZ010000002.1 GCA_016182105.1 Candidatus Liptonbacteria bacterium
TTGCGTTCTCGATTGCCGCTAAAATCTTCAGGCGGTTACGGATGATGCCCTCGTCTTTGAGGAGCCGCTTTACATCCCGAGCGCCGAAGTGCGCGACCTTCTTTGGGTCGAATCCCCGGAACGCCTGCTCGAACCCTTTTCGCTTCTTCACCACAATCGCCCAGCTTAACCCTGCCTGGAAAGCGTCTAAAACCATAAACTCAAAAAGCTTTCGGTCGTTGTGGAGCGGCACTCCCCACTCGCGGTCATGGTATCGAACCATGAGCGGGTTCGTCCCTGGCCAATCGCAGGTTCCCAAAATATTATGTTTCATCTGCTTTAATTTTAGCAGCAGATTTTTTGTTTAGAAAAAAGCCCCATCATGGTGATGGGGCTATCCAGACAGAAGTGTTTGATGGTGTTGGCCGTCGGTCCTATGTAACTTCTCCCTTTTTTGGTTTTTGGTTTCACGCCCAACGCAACGAAGGGCATGGTTAATATGTTAATATACTGAATAAATAATAGCAATCATGTAAGGGGTGTCAAGCGTACCCGGCCTCTCAACCTATAGGCATATATTATTGACCAGAAGTCATGAGAAGTCACTAAAAAGGGGCGGGGATGAATTCCCGCCCCAGCTGAAAAGGTACTGCATTCGTGTTACTTCAGCAGCATCATTCGTTTGATGTCTTTCCGCGCACCGTCGTAGGACAAGGCGTAGAAGTACATGCCGCTGGCTGCCGGTTTGCCATTTTCATTTTGACCATCCCAAACTACGGAATAGTCGCCTGCCAGGCGAAACCCCTGCTCAACCATTCGTACATGCTGCCCAAGCGTGTTAAAAATCTTAAGCTCTATGTACCCGTCATGCGGCAACGAGTAAGAAATTGCCGTTTGGCTATTGAATGGATTGGGGTAGTTCTGGGCCAACGAGTATGCGTACGGCACGGGAATGCGTGATGCCACAAGCGGCATCTCCCATCCGTCCTGCGTACTCGCCGACATAACAACTATCATTAGCTCGTCCGATGAATGAAACCGTGCAATGAGCGTGCGGCCAGCCGGTACGACAGTACGCAACTGGTCTTGATCGATGCTCAGGAACCGCGAGGTGTCCCCCTTCCTTTCGAACCGGCAATCCGGAAGCAAACTGTCCGGATCTGATGAGATTCCAGTCAACGTCATCGCCAACCCGGCCAGCTCCACCGGCGTTTCTAGCCACAACTCGTTGCCTTCCGTCCAGACGTACGCCGGGGCCAACGGTGCAACCTTCGCCAGTGCAGGCGCGTCGTGCACTATTACCCGGATTAGGTAGACTAGGTCGGCTACGGTCAGAGGAATCCCATCGCGATTGACTTCGCTCACTCGCTCGTGGAGATCAAAGAAGAGTGGATCGAATACTGCCCGCCCTTCGATGAAGTAGCGCGAGTAGAGGACGGCGTCGCCGATCTCGTACGACTCGAAGTTGAGATTGAGATCGCCAATTTGCATATTGAAGCCCAGAGGCCCAATGACCGTTGGCAATTGCCACGTCCCGTCCCAGTGCGCGAACGCTCCTTTCACGCGCACCTGTTTGGTGCCGGGCAGCAGCGAAACCGGGATGTCAAACTCGTACCACGTCCGCGTAGTCGGGTGGCCAAGGAAGACGCAACCGTTCATGAGCGACGGGCCACCGATGATTTCCACGGATAGGTTTCCCAGGAAATTCAGCAACCCGACGCGCACACCGTTGACACCGGTTTCCACCTGTATACTCGGCGAGGTTTGGTTGAATACCAGCAAGCTCGGGGCCTCATCAAACGTATTCAAGTCCCAGTTGAGCACGGTATACAGCGTGGAGCCATTCACGATACACACCCTCGCTTCGTTCGATGCGTCATAGGCCACGTTCACTTGTCCGGTAAACGGGCTTAAGACGGCCGAATACTCGGTTGCAATCACGGTTTCCAGGAACTTGAAGTTCCCGAGATCGAGCACGGCAAACGTCATCGCCGTGCCGAAGTTCACGCCGTCACGGTGGTACAGCCAGTAATTGATGCAATTGGGATCAACACAATTTGGCTGATAGTCATTATCGTTGACCGTCCATCCGATCATAGCCAGCGTCGACTCGTCGAGGTCCCAATTCATGCGTGAAGCGTTCATCAACGAGCTGTCTTGCGGCGCGCCTGAACACTCTTCGCAATTGTTATTCACTCGACGAATTTCCCCGCACCGCTTCTCGCAACCCGGGACCGTGGTACAGGCGTACCAGGCCAGGTCACACGCGTTCGGTTGGTGCAGAAGTTCGTGGCAGAACGCCAACGGGAATAGACTGGAGTCGCTCCCCGTTCCCACGACACTGTAGTACCCGCTCACGTCACGATCGTTGTCACCGTCCACGTCCCATCCGCCGGGGTAATCCTGATAATTCGCCCACCAAATGTCGTCGCCCAAGCCGAGTCCGAATTTGTCGTACCCGGCGGTAAATGGCACCAACATCACCGCAGCATGGTTTGCCCAGTTCGCGCGTCGGTTGTCATTCACCCAACGGCGGTATGCGGCGGTTCCGCCTTCGGCATACCCCTGCGATGCGGCCACCCAGCTGACCCAGTCAGTCACGTTCGATGAGCCGGAAAATTGCTTGCCGCTCGAACGCTTGACCGGCGTTTGCTGGACCCGGACAGTGCCGCTGGGATTGTTGGAGACGAACTCCACCACCCAATCCTGTGGGATATTGCGCGTCGCGGCCACCCGTGACAGGTACGATAGGCCGATGACGATTTGCCGTTTGTACCGTTCAACCTGACCAGGAGTCAGGTGGTACTTGGTTGAATCACCGCCATCCACCAGCGCCACCGCAATGTGTACTCGGCCGACCCAGTAGTTGAAGGTCAGCTTGTCCTGCTTCAACGCGATGTCATCCAGGTCAGCCACGCCCATCACCGGGTCGGGAACCGTCGCCAGGTTGCCCTCGAAGTCATAGTACAACCCCGTGGCAGACCGCGCGGTTACCGCGGTGGTCACCCGCTGTTGCGTTAAACCTGCGTCCGCGTCTGTGGCAGCGTTAATAGCCGCAATGGCCGACTCTTCCGTCATCCACTGCTTCGCGTGCGCGAGCAACGCTTCAGCCTCTGCCGTTGGGCGCCCGTTCGCTTTCGCTAAGTCAATGACTGACTGAACGGCCTGCCAACGCTGTTCGAGCGTCGGCGGGCGCTCGTCAATACTGTAGACGTGAGAATAATCGAGCGAGGCACTCATCTGCCACGCATCACGAATCCAGGTGAACTCGGACGCACCTAATGGCTGCAATCCGAATCTGCCTGTCTTTGCTCCAGACGCGGTGATGATGTGCGCCTGCCCGTTGTCGATCACGGTGCCGATAACCCGGACGCCGCTCTCGATCATCTGCCGACGCACCTCATTGGCCTCTCGCTCACCTACCGTGCGAATGCCCGGCTCATCAACTGCAAAAGTGGCCGAGGACAGAAGCATTGCCAAAAAAACTGTAAGGGTTTTCATGGTCATGCCTCCTTACGGCTGCTGCGCGATCGCTGGATCGGCGCGCAATGTGTCACCAACAAACGAGTACTGCAGACGATTCTCGCTCCATCCCGGTAGCGTCACCCAAATACCCGCCGATTTGGTGGGGTCAACAGTACCATCCTTCCGGACGAGCCCGGCGAACTTGTCGTACGTCCAGGGAGCGGTTTCCCCGTTCCCGTCCGTGACCAGGTTGACGCCAGGGTTTACTTCCCCGGGCATCGCTTTCGGGGTGATGTTCACTGTCGCGCCCTTGACGCGGATGGTGGCACCGGTTGTATCAATGCCCGATACCACCACGCAGACCGTTCCGGTGAGCGGAACGTACTGGTCGGGCGCAACGGGATTGCTACATCCTGCCACTAACGCCACGAGCGGTAGTGCCACTAACTTCAGTTTCTTTCCTATACGATCACTCCTTATACTATGGGGTTTACGGTTATTGTAGGTTTTGTCTATTTTTTCTTATTCAATTGTCAAATAGTCAACATTATTACCCTAAGAATTTTAACCTCATTTGTCAAATGTAAGAATTGTTGGTGCGTCCACCAATCGCTCCGCCATGCCGCCCGGCTTAAAGTTCTTTCAATACCCCTTCTAATTTTCTTGTCACTTCAATATACGAATCAGATTTTTTAAATTTAATCGGCTTGCCGAATTTTACCGAAACCTGTCCTCCTTTCCGAGGCATAATTTTGCCAGCCGGCATAATATCTGCCGTACCGCTGATTTTTACCGGAACAATATAAGAATCCATTTCCACTCCGACGAGTCCCGCTCCGCGCTTAAGAGGCAATAACTCGCGAGTCATGCTCATTTTCCCCTCTGGATAAACGGCAATTGACCAATTTTTGTCTAAAAGGCGACCCATGTATTCTAACCCCGCTTTTATATTTTCATGCTCATGCCTCGGGAATGGAAAGGCATTAAAAAATAATTCCACAAGCCAAGCAATATTTTTATATTGTTCATAAAGGACATCTTCGGCGGCGGCAAAAGCAATCTTTCTTCTGATTTTTAATGGCAAGGCCATCAGCAAAAATAAAGAATCTAGAAAACTCACGTGATTTGGCATAAAAATAGCGGGTAAGGGCAAGTTTTCAAGGCGATCTTTTCCTTCAATTTTTAATTTCGCAAAAATTCTGGCGAGTGGAAAAATTATTAAAATTTGAGTCAGCATTCGCCCTAAAGAAGCCCGTCTTGTAAGAGGCCAGTTTTTAAAAGGGGGCGCCTTTTGAGTAGGCTCCTGTCTCCCTACGGGAGATCTCCCGTCGGGAGACTTTTTAATCATTTCTTCTAGGTCCAAAACGGTGGTTTCTGAACTTATTTTTGCCTCATCAACAGTTATCCCCAACCCTTCTTCAATCCGCGACACCAACTCAACGCGCAAAAGCGAGTCCAAGTTTAACTCAGAAACTATTTTGGTTTTTTGGCTAATTCCTGAAACATCGTGACCGGTTATCTCGGAGAGTAAGCGCGTAAGCGGCGTTCCTACGAGCGTGGGTGGTGTCGGAATTTTTGAAGCCTTAAGCCATCGTAACACCTCCTCCTTCTTTACCTTTCTTGTTGCTGATCTTGGGAAATCTTCTCTTGGCCAAATTGACCAGCCGGCAATATTCTGATAAGAAGAGAGTTTTTTATTGACCCTGGTTATAATTTTTTCCGGATCCTTGATATCCCCGAGGAGCACAGCGTGAATCTCCACTTGACCGCCCGATTTTTCCACTCCAACCACACAGCTGTCTTTCACTTCGGGTATTTTGTTAAGTTCCAATTCTATGTCTTCCGGGTACACATTTTGAGCGCCTGGGCCTTTAATCATGTATTTTTTTCTGCCTTTAAGATAAAGAAATCCTTCTTTATCCAGTTCCCCAATATCGCCAGTCTTAAACCAGCTTGCCCCGAGCGCAGTCGAGGGGCCGTCAGCAATAAAGACCTCTTTAGTCTTTTCCTTATTTTGGAAATAACCCTGAAAAATATTCGCTCCTTTAACAAGGATTTCTCCGTCAGGAGCGATTTTTACCTCCACGCCGGGTAGAATTTTCCCGACGGATCCGACTCGTTGATCTTCATAACTATTGCTCGACACCACCGGCGAAGTTTCGGTAAGGCCGTAACCTTGCAAAAGATACACGCCGAGTGCGTTCCACTTCTTTTCAAGCTCCGGATCAAGTGGCGCACCGCCAGAAATCACCGTATGGAATCGCCCGCCAAATTTCTTGAGTATTGGCCGCATCAAAATCCGCTGCAGTAATTTTAGTTTCATTGCACCGGAAATCTTCATCAATATCTCAAGCATCTTTTTTTTGCCCCCTTCTTGTGCCTGCGCTTCGATTTTCATCATCACCACTCGCAAAAATTCCGGCACGGCCGCCATCGTCGTAATCCGATGCTCTCTTAAAAGATCGCGAATGGCAGCTGGCGAGTGCGCATAAACAATCGGTGCCCCTTTAGCATAGGGAAGTAAAAATCCGATTACTTGTTCAAAAATATGGCTCAGGGGTAAAATGGATAAAAATTTATCGGTTTCAGCAATCGGAGCAATTTTTAAAATTGCCTCAAGATTGGAGCTGATATTTTTATGAGTAAGAATTACGCCCTTGGGGTCGCCAGTGGTCCCGGAAGTGTACATAAGCTCCGCAACATCTTTTTCTTTGATTGGGGGTTTTCTAAAATTGGCGCCTTCGCTCTTGCTTACTATTTCATTTAAAAATTCGGCGTCGAATACCGAAAGATTTGACGGGAGCGGCTGTTTATAATGTAAATATTTAAAAACAACTTTTGCGCCGGTTTGTTCGGCAATTTTTCTTACCAGCTCGCTCGTGCTTTGAATATTAAGCGGCACCGGCACATACCCGCCTAAAATGCTGCCCCACCAAAGACAAATCCAATAGGGAGAATTTGGGGCAAGCAAAAGCACCTTATCTTCTCTCTGCAGTCCTTGCCTTTCTAAAAATACCGCAACCCTTTTGGACCATTCGTAAACATCGCCGTAACTCAAGGAAACAGTGCGATATCCCATTTTCATCACGAGCGCGGTCCGATTGCCATGCTCTTTTGCGTTTTTCTCTAAAATATTAGTGAGCACCATCGTTCTTCAGTTCCTTTCTAATTAAGTTAAAATAAAGACCACGACGGCCATCGCATATTCTTTATCATGGCTGATACTAACATCACGACTTAATATTTTGTCATTAAATTCGTGCAGCTGTACTTCTGGCCTTCCATTTCTTTTTTTTATAATTTCAATTTTTTTCCAATCTCCGGCTTTTAATTTCAATACCTTCCCCAGCGCCTTAATCACCGCTTCTTTTGCTGCAAAAATACCGGCGAGATTTTCCGGTTTTGAAGCGCCCGCTAATTCAGCCTGAGTAAAGATCTTGTACAAGAATCCTCTCCCGCCTCTTTTCATTGATTGCTTAAAATGCCCAATATGTACAAGATCACAACCAACTTTTATATCCATAGTTATAATTTATATAATTAAAGTTAATATAAAAATATGCCTAATTGGATCAACAAGAAAGTTATCGCCTGGTCACTATACGATTTTGCCGATACGGCCTTTTCCGCGCTCTTTATTACATTTTTCTTCCCTGTCCTTATTAAAGTCTATCTTGGCGGGAATGAATTACAAATCGGTCTGGCTATGGGCCTCTCGGTATTTATAGCCGCACTCCTTGTCCCGCTTATTGGCGCGATGTCCGACGCGTCGGGCAAAAGAATGCCGGTTCTCGTCATAACAGCGTTCCTGACTGCCGGTATCGCCGCCTCGACCGGCTATGCAGGGCTTTTTCTCGCTCTCGTTCTCGGACTTCTCGCCAACATCACCCACCTAATTTCGAAAGACGTCTATGACGCAAAAATGATTGATATTGTGCCTCGCCAACTTTTTGGTTCGCTCTCCGGCCTCGGCGTTGCGGTCGGATACTTCGGCACCATTACCAGTTTAGCCATTGCCTATCCGATGTTTTCTTACTTTGGCTGGGAAAGTTTAGGGAGTATTCGCGCTGCTTTCTGGGAGGCCGGCATATTTTATATACTTTTTTCGTTGCCTTTATTTTTATTTGTTCCCGATATACCGCGACCAACTCGGTCACTTTCGGAATCGCTAAAAAGCGGGCTACGTGAGATTAAAAAAACAATCGCATCTCTCCGTCACACTCCTGTTTTAGCAAAATTTCTTGCGTCCTCATTTTTTTATAACAATGCGATGAACACGGTCATCGTTTTTCTATTCCTCTACGGCCAGCAAGAAATCGGCCTTAGCATCCGGCAATTCTTTCCAGTTTTTGCGATAATGGCCTTAGCGGCGGCGATTGGGTCTTATATTTCCGGTAAACTCTCTGATAAATTTGGGCCAATTACAATGATCAAGCTGGCACTATATGTATGGATCGTGATTATTATCTATCTTCTTTTTATCACTACTTATGCGAGTTTTTTGATTGCCGGCATTCTCGGCGGCGCCGTATTGGGCGCCATCTGGACGCTTAATCGTCACCTAATTGCAGTCATCAGTCCGGAACATAAAATAGCCGAGTGGTTCGGTTTTGAAGGATTGACAGAAAAATTCTCTGGTGTAATTGGGCCAGTTGTTTTTGGGTATCTCGTGACTGTATCCGGATACCCCGCAGCATTAATCTCGATGATAATTTTCTTTTTAATCGGCCTTGGATTTATTAGAACAATCAGGCATGTTTAATCAGAAACGATATGATTTACTATGCCTCAGAAAAAAAGGTATTGAAAGAACTTTAGGCCGGGCGGCATAGCGGAGCGATTGGTGGGCGCACTAGGAATCTCCCGCCCATTGTGCGAGCAAAGCGAGCTACAATGGCGTGCCTGCCTGCCGCAGGCAGGGATCCCGCGCTCTTCCACTTTTCAAAATCTTATCAAATTTCGCTGGCACAATAGCGGGATCGCGCATCTCTAATTCGCTAGCGCTCAAAGAGCTGCGGGAGAACCTATAACCTCTATGATGTGAACCGAACGCTCTGCTTCACCCCGCCACTTGGGCGCTTGTGGGCGTTGCTGGGATCGAACCAGCGGCCTCTTCGATGTGAACGAAGCGCTCTACCACTGAGCTAAACGCCCAAGTGGCGGGGCAAGCTCGGCGATGCACGCTCAACCACCTCATCATAAATAAAAAACACCCCGATTTCAATCGGGGTGTTTTTTTATTGAATCTCCGCTTGCCCTCCGGCTGCCTCGAGTTTCTTTTTTATTTCCTCGGCTTCTTCTTTTTTCACGCCTTCCTTCACCATCTTTGGCGCGCCGTCAACTAAGTCTTTAGCTTCTTTGAGGCCGAGGGTTGTTACCTCACGGATGACTTTGATAACATTAATTTTCTTCTCTCCGCTCGCTTTAAGCATCACGTTAAAAGCGGTTTTCTCTTCAGCGACTACTCCCCCAGCTGACGCGGTAGCGACTGGCGCAGCAGCAGCTATGCCAAACTTTTCCTCGAGGGCTTTAACCAGCTCCGAAAGTTCTAAGGCTGTAAGAGATTCTATTTTTGTGATTATATCGTGAAATTTTTCTGACATATCTATAAAATACTAACGACCTTTATCCTGAGTTTATCGAATGGGTCTTGGCTTTTTGGTCCATTAGATAAAGCAGTGACTTTATCGGTGCGGCTATCATCCCCAAAAGCTGGGATAAAAGAACCTCGCGAGACGGCAGTTGCCCAATCGTGAGGATCTTCACGGGTTCGATAATAGATTTGCTTTTGATGTCATAACCGCCCAAAATTTTCTCTTTTTCAAGGTTTAATTCTTTAAAAAATTTGAAAATAGGCGCGCCTATCTCTTCAATCCCAGCCGAAGAAAAAATCGTCCCCATAGAAACCTTGAATTTCCGAACATCAAAATCAATGCCCTTTTCTTTTAGAAGGATGTTAAGCAGACGCTTTTTGATTACTAGGAATTGGGCGCCCAACTTTTTGAGTTCGCTCCGCAGACGGCGAATATCTTCGTTTTTCACATTATTAAAATCGGTAAAAACCAAAAGCTGGCTCTTATCGAATAGCTCTTTGCCTTTCTTCAACTCCTCTTGTTTCTGTGACTTACTCTTCATAATAAACAAAAACGCGCCATTCCGAGGCGCAGAAAAAAGGATAAATCCCCTTTCCTCGGCGGGTCTTATGGTCGCCCGCTGTCTTCGGAACTTATCGTGAGTATAGCAAACGTGAAACTTATGTCAAGAACCTTGCCTGCCTGCAGGCATGGCTTTTTTAGACATAAGATAAGTTTATCAAAATAGTAGATGCGGGGGCACTAGGAGTCGAACCTAGATCCTTCCTTTTGGAGAGGAATGTTTTGCCGTTGAAACTATGCCCCCATGGCCTTCCAGTATACTCTCACTGTTTCTTTTATCCAACACTTACATTATAACAGATTAATCTGTTATAATGTCAGAAATGGCAAGAGGGTACGTACGGAGAAAAAACCTGACTAAGGATACACTACTAGGGATCGCGACGGTTGGCGTGCTTTTACTAACCGGTGCCGGCGGACATCCCGCCCTAAGTCGCGCCCTCTTAAGTTATTTTAAAGATAAAGTAAAAGCCGCTCGGTGGGCACGCGCACGGAAGATACGAGAATTAGAGAAACGAAAGTTGATCAGTATACAAGAAAATGATGATGATGCGATTCGCATCGAGCTTACACACCGCGGTAAGCGAGTTGTGAGACAATATCATCTCGACAACCTAAAACTTAAAGTCCCCAGCAAGTGGAACGGCTACTGGCATTTGGCTATTTACGATATTCCTTCTTCGAAACGCAGGGCGAGTGACGCCCTTAGACAAAAACTGCGCGACATGGGCCTCTTCCAATTACAAAAAAGCGTATGGGTTGCACCGTATCCATTCCTAGAAGAACTCGAATTCCTCACTGTCCTCTTCGAGATAGAGCTTAATAAACACATCTACTACTTCCGTAGCCGCGAACTTCCTCGCGAAAAGGAAATTCGCCGATTCTTCTTTGCCTAAAAAGAAAATTTATCTACCGCCCCACTAAAACTCACTATCATTATAAAAGATTAATCTTTTATAATGATAGAATCCCGTAATTTTGACTTCTTTATGTACGGTGTGCTTCCTGCACCACTTGCAATATTTCTTCAACTCAATTTTCCGCTCCACTTTTTTCTTGTTTTTGTGGGTGTAGTAATTCCGCCGCGCGCAGACAGAACATTTCAATCCTATTAAATTTTCTGAACGCTTAACTTTAGCCATGCATGTAAGGTTAGATGGTACCGCAGGTAAAATCAATCTGCAAGATGTCTCGAAAACCGAAGTCGTCCTGGCGAGAAAAATACTCAAACTCTAACTTGACAAATCAACTTATCCTCTAGATGATAAAGCCAGCAACCTGATATCTTAAACACTCGGTTTCTACACCGTGAGAAAGGAGGGATTGGTTATGCAAGAACGGTTGCCTGCGCCCTACGTATTTACCCGAGCTGAACGGCCTCTCTTTGCCGAGGTCTATTTCCCGAAGAAGATCGTTTATCAAGGCACTATCTTTAAAGCTTTGGAGGAAGGACTTCAGGAAGAAGTAGTGAAGGAGTATCTGAGGGAAAACGTGGTGAGCTTGATGGAAGAACTCAAGGGGTATCCGGACATCTTGAACCCGCGCCAACTTGAAGAAGCGTCCCGCAAGCAGCCACAATCTGTTTCACTCGAAGACGCCTTGGAGCGGATCGAGATGTATCAATCCCGGTTCCAAGGCTGGTCAATGTACGAAGTGGACGGCATATTCCTCGAAGCCGGCCATATTGACGAGGAGCGTACGCAGGTGATTCGGCTTATGTTCCGCTTTGATAGCTCACTTTCTGCCTTAGCCGATGAGGCGGGGTGCGGCGATGCCCTGCGCATCATTCATCTCTGGTTTATGGACCA
Organism: Candidatus Liptonbacteria bacterium; assembly: GCA_016182105.1. GTDB lineage: Bacteria > Patescibacteriota > Minisyncoccia > UBA6257 > 2-01-FULL-56-20 > JACOXZ01. Next base: position 11,408 of record JACOXZ010000002.1, read on the forward strand.
CCGGTTCTACCGGCTTTGGGAGCAGAAGCCGTGGGATGCGGCCGAGAAGAAGCGGCTCTTAGATTCCCGCTCGCCGTGGCCCGCCCGCAAACGGAAGTTTGTGGAGAAGCACTTTGAAGCGGCAATCAGGGAATCCGTGAAGTGGCTTGACGACTGCGCGCTTTTCACTTATGGCTACCTCGTGCGGAACTTCTGGGAGATTGTCCTTGAAAGAGGGCGGCGCGAGGATGAAATCTGGGTTACCAGTCTTTTCGGCTTGAACCTCAATGTCGTGAAGCGGCTCACGCCGTCTTTATAAGAAAAGGAGAGAACAATGTCACGAAAAAAGACAAAGCAGCCTGAACTACTCCAGAAGTCAGTGCTCTCCGAAGAGAGCCAGCTACTTCTCGAGGAAATCTTCGCCTTTTTCTATAACCGTAAGGAAGCGAGGCAAGATCCGGATATCTGCCTTGAGGCGATGCTCACACAGATCCACAAGGATCTTGTGTTGGGAAACCCGATCTCGGCAATGTTGCAGCTCACGCTTGATAAAGCTTGCACTGAAGGAGCGCCTGTATTGTTTAGACAATGGAAGAAGACCGGCGAGTATGGCCGCTTCGAGATGAGGAGGGTGAGTGAGAAAAAGGCGCAAACGGGATAGAACCTTTTTGTGCCGAGTGAACGCTATAAATAAAAGCCCAATCGCACGATTGGGCTTTTTTATTTAATTAAAAACAATAAATCGAAAAGTTTAATTGTTGAGCCAGCGGGGAGAATCGAACTCCCGACTTCAAACTTACCAAGTTTGCGTTCTGCCACTGAACTACGCTGGCTTCTTTTTATTTCCGGAGCCGGAGAGAGGAGTCGAACCCCCAACCTTCACTTTACAAAAGTGCTGCTCTGCCATTGAGCTACTCCGGCATTAGTATTTCCGCTAATCAATAGTAGCAAAAACCTAAAAAATTTGCCAAGTTCTTAAAAATGTTTCGAAACCCTCTTTTTTGTGGACAGAAAAGAGTTATAATTTTTAGGTGACCAAGTTTGTCCATCTCCACACACACAGCCACTACTCCCTGCTTGACGGCCTCGCTAAAATTGACGAACTTGTGACGCTCGCTAAAGAATTAGGAATGAATTCTTTAGCGTTAACTGATCACGGCGTCCTCTACGGCGCCGTGGAGTTTTTTAAGAAGTCGAAAGCGGCCGGCATAAAACCAATTTTAGGAGTCGAGGCTTATGTGGCGCCGAAGAGCCGGATCTCGCGAGACCCCGGCGAGCGATATTTTCATCTTGTTCTTCTCGTTAAAGATAAACTTGGCTGGCAGAACTTAATCAAGCTTGTTACAAAAGCTCATCTCGAGGGCTTTTACTACAAACCAAGAGTGGACAAAGAACTTCTCCGTGAATATCATGAGGGACTAATAGGTCTTTCGGCATGCATGACTGGCGAAGTGAACCGCTTGCTTCTTGAAAACAAATTTGAAGAATCAAAAAAGACGGCTCTCGAGTATCAAGAAATTTTCGGAAAGGGAAATTTTTATCTTGAGCTCGGCGACCACCCAAATGTACCTGAGTCGGTAAAACTTCGCGGCGCAGTCATAAAACTTTCGCATGAAACCGGGATCCCGCTTGTCGCGACCCAAGATATCCATTACGTGAAACCTGAAGACGCAGAGTTCCATGACATTCTCCTCGCGGTCCAGACCGGGAGCCGCCTTTCGGACGACGACCGGCTCACGCTCAAAGCCGACGATTTCTCTATGACTTCGCCCGAGCAAATGGCCGAGAAGTTTAAAGATGTTCCAGAGGCGACTCTGAATACAGCGAAGATCGCTGAACGATGCAACTTAGAACTCGAACTCGGCAAGGTCAGACTCCCCCATTTCCCAAAGCCGGATAGTAAAACTTCGAATCAATATCTCGAGGATTTAGTCCGTGAGCGAATCGCGAATCGTTTTCCGGGAAAGGCGCTCACTCCCGAGGTTGAGACGCGGGCAGCCTACGAACTCGGTATAATCGAGAAAACCGGTTTTGCCGACTACTTCCTGATTGTCGAGGATTTAGTGAGTTGGGCAAAAAATCACGGCATCGCTGTCGGGCCAGGCCGGGGTTCAGCCGCCGGCAGTATTATCTCTTACATTTTGGGGATCACTGATGTAAATCCTCTTAAGTACGGCCTGCTTTTTGAAAGGTTCCTGAATCCCGAAAGAATCCAGATGCCGGATGTGGATATTGATTTTGCGGACACGAGACGCGATGAAGTGGTGGCATATCTCAGAGAAAAATACGGCGAAGACCGGGTGGCCCAGATCATTACTTTTGGAACCATGGCTGCGCGCGCCGCAATTAGGGACGCTGGCCGCTCAATGGGCTTGAGCTACGGCTTCTGCGACCGTTTGGCAAAACTCATCCCCTTCAACCTAAAACTCGAAGAGGCAGTCCAAAAAGTGCCGGAACTTAAGGAACTTTATGACAATAACGCTGATGCCAAAAAGATCCTCGATGCTGCCAAGCGCTTGGAAGGGGTTGCTCGACATGCCTCGGTTCATGCCTGCGGCACGGTTATCTCCAAGGAGCCGCTCGTAAATTACGTCCCTCTTCAATTCGCGCCCCAAGACAAATTCAATATCATCACCCAGTTTGAGATGCATTCCATCGAGGATCTCGGCCTCTTAAAAATCGACCTTTTGGGCCTTAAGAACCTCACCATTATCGAGGAAACCGTCCGATTGATTAAGGAATTGAAAGGTGAGGAGTTAAAAATTTCAGAACTGCCGCTTAATGACAAAAAAACTTTTGAGCTCCTGCGCCGGGTGGACACAACCGGCGTCTTCCAACTTGAAGGAAGCGGCATGCGGCGCTATCTCAAAGAATTGAGGCCGACCGAGCTTGAAGATATTGTGGCCATGATCTCGCTCTATCGGCCGGGGACGCTTGATGCCGGCATGGTGCCGCGCTACATCGCGCGAAAAAACGGCAAGGAAAAAGTCTCCTACCTTCACCCGCGGCTCGAACCGATTTTGAAAAACACCTACGGCATCGGACTCTACCAGGAGCAGATGATGCAGATTGCGAGAGACCTCGCTGGCCTCACACTCCCTGAAGCCGACGTTCTCCGAAAAGCCATTGGCAAGAAAATAAAATCGCTTTTGAATGAACAAAAAGAAAAAGTTATGAAAGGGCTTCTTAAAAACGGCATTGAACCGAGGACCGCCGAAGCGATTTGGGAACTTTTCCCGCCCTTTGCCCGCTACGGCTTCAACAAAAGCCACGCTGTCTGCTACGCGCTTATAGGCTATCAAACCGCATACTTGAAGGCCCACTACCCGCGAGAGTTTATGGCCAGTCTCTTGAATTCTGAATTAAATGATATTGAGCGAATTGCATTCCTCGTTTCCGAATCGCGGCAGGCAGGAATTGAGATACTTTCGCCTGACATCAACAAAAGCTCTGTTAACTTCACGCCAGAGGGAGAAAAAATCCGCTTCGGACTGCTGGCCATCAAAAACGTCGGCGAACAGATTGCGAGAACCATTATTGATGAGCGTCTCCGCCGAGGACCTTTCAACGACTTCACTGATTTCCTATCGCGGATACAGCACAAAGATCTAAACAAAAAATCACTGGAGAGCTTAATCAAGACCGGCTGCTTTGATTCTTTGGGGATTGATCGGCGGCAAGCCTTGGAGAACCTCGAGGAGATTCTGCGCTTCAGCACTTTAGTCAAAAAACAGAACGGAATGAATCACTCGCTCTTCGGACCTGCGAATCACGGCGCGAGTTTGAAATTAAAGCCAGCACCTAAGACCACGGAGCAAGAAAAACTGGCCTGGGAAAAAGAACTGCTTGGTTTTTACCTCTCCGGCCACCCGCTTACCAACCTCGAAGAAAAGATTAAAAAATCACAGGCGCAGTCAATTAAAGACGTAAAAGGAGTCAGAAACGAAAAACTCATTGTGAGGATCGCTGGACTTGTGTCAAAAATCCAGAAAATTCTTACCAAAAACGGTGAACCGATGATTTTCGCTCAGATCGAGGATTTCTCGCCACAGCCGCTTGAGGTCGTGGTTTTTAACAGCACACTTACGAAAACAATGAATGTCTGGCAGGAAAATAAAGCAGTTTTGATTCAGGGCCGCATGTCCTGGCGGAACGGCGAGCCCAAGCTTATTTGCGAGCAGGCGGTGGAGCTTACGGCCTAGCCTCTTTCTTCCGCATCAACGGAAAAATCACCGTTTCCCTTACTGGTTTATTCATGAGCACTGCAAATAACCGCTCGGAGACGCCAAAGCCGGCCGCGGGCGGCATCCCGTATTCCAATGCCTCGAGGAAATCTCGGTCGAGCTGTTGTGCTTCCTTGTCCCCCGCCGCGCGAAGCTTCATCTGCTCTTCGAAGCGCACGCGCTGATCCTGTGGGTCGTTTAGTTCCGTAAATCCTTTCCCCAATTCCGTGCCGCAGGCCATTACCTGAACTCGCTCAACGCGCCGTGGATCTTTCCTGTGCCGTTTCGCAAGCGGCTCCACTTCAACCGGCGGGTCGAGCAAAAACACGGGCTCTATCAACTTCGGCCGCACGGTCTTTTTGAAAATGAGATCTATGAGTCGTCCCTTGCCAGCATATTTCTCTGGTTCAAGCTTTAATCCCCTCGCCTTTTTTATCAAATCCTCGTGCGAAGCAGAGAGTGGGTCCATACCCGTCGCTTTCTTGAACGCCTCGACATAATCAACTTTGCCCCATTTTTTGCCCCAGTTAATCTTTTCACTCTCCCAACTAGTCACTAGTCCACCAGTGGTTTTCTTAACTACTTCCTTATACATCGCCTCGAGGAGCTTCATTAAGTCGTTGTAGTCGTGGTGCGCCCAGTAGAACTCGAGCTGGGTGTAGTCCTGGAGGTGCTCCTTATCAATCCCCTCGTTTCTAAAAATCCGGCCGATCTCGAACACTTTCTCGTAGCCGCCCACCAAAAGTTTCTTAAGCGGGAGTTCGAGCGAAATGCGCAAGTAAAAATCCTCGTCGAGCGCATTCATGTGCGTCTTGAAGGGCTCGGCCTCTGCCCCGCCAGGCGTCGCCTCAAGCACCGGCGCCTCGACTTCGAGGAATCCTTCTTTCTTTAGGTAGTTCCGGAATGTTTCCCAGAAGAGATCTTTCTTTCTAAAAACCTCCCGCAGTTCGGGATTCAAAAGAAGATCTAGGTAGCGCTTCCTTAGGCGCGTCTCGGTTTCCTCAAGCCCATACCACTCGGTTGGGAGCGGCCGCACGCTCTTTGCGACCATCCCAATCTCCCGCACGTCAATGCTCTCCTCGCCCCGCTTCGTCTTAAAGAGCGGCCCCGTGACGGAAACAAAATCACCGCGGTCGAGATTCTTTTTCCACACATCAAACTTCGCAGTCGTGTCATACTTGCAAACCGCCTGAATAGAGCCGCTTTCATCTTTGATGTCCAAAAAGGCGACATTCCCCTGGTCGCGGACGCTCCACACGCGCCCGACAAGCGAAAGCTTTTTCCCCGATTTCGCGAGCTTAGTAAAATCCTTCCGCGCCTCGCCGATCTCATGTGTACGCTTCACCGCCCACGGATACGGATCCACCCCCACGGCTTTTAACGCTTCGAGCTTCTTTAATCGCTCTCTAATCAGATCATCCAACATACTCTATTATTCTAACACTACGAGGAGCGCAAATCTGAGCTACTCGATATTAGTAATTTGACAGGTAACTTTGCCGGCTGGGGTAGAAACGATCACGCTCTCTCCTATTTTATGATTTAAAAAAGCCCTTCCTAAGGGCGACTCATTTGAGATTTTCCCTTCTTTTGGGCTTGCTTCGTCAGAACCTACAATCGTGTACTTGAAAACCTGATCGCCTTTTTTAATAGTGACCGTGCAACCAACCTCGACTTCGCTTGAGCCTGAAGGCTTTTTGATGATAACCGCTTTCTTCAAAATATCTTCGAGCTCAAAGATCCGATTCTCGAGCCAACTCTGTTCTTCTCTCGCCTCAAGATACTCTGAATTCTCGGTAAGATCCCCATATTCCTTAGCCTGCTTTAAACGTTCCGCCACTTCCAGCCGTTTCTTGCTCCGCAGTTCCTGAAGCTCCTTCTTTAATTCCTCAAATCGCTCTTTAGATAGATAATGTTCGTCCATGTATTTACACTATTCTGGTTTAGAAGATTATATCAAAATAGTGAAAAAGCTCAATTAAAATGCTTAAATTTTAGTAAGAATTCTAGGGCCCGCCTCCGTAATAGCGACTGTATGCTCAAAATGAGCAGCTAAAGACCCATCTCTAGTAACAAAACTATCGTCATCTTTGCGGATGACTTTTTCGCCCCCGGGAGGAGGGCTAGAGGAAACCATCGGCTCAATCGCCAAGACCATTCCGACCTCAAGCTCCGCTCCGCTTCCTCTACTCCCAAAATTTAGAACGGTTGGCTCTTCATGAAGACTACGGCCTACCCCGTGACCGGTAAGTGTTTTAATAATGGAAAATTTGTTCCGCTCCACAAAATTTTGAATAACTTGACCGATATCTCCCAACCTTTTACCAGGAGTACAGTGAGCCACGGCTAACTCGAGCGCTCTTTCGGTTACCTGTAACAATCGTCTGGCCTCGTCGCTAATCTTCCCGAGGCCGACTGTCAAAGCTGCGTCAACATAATAACCCCAGTACTTTAAACCGAGGTCAAGTTTAACGAGATCGCCTTCTTTTAAAACATAATTAGAGGGCAAGCCGTGAACCACAGTATCATTCACCGATACACAAAGAGCGGCCGGATAAGGTTTGCTCGAATTCGCTGGCTCGTAATTTAAAAAAGCCGCCTCGGCTTCGGCTTCTTTTATTAGGACTCTCGTAAGTTTCTCGAGATATTCTGTTGGTATGCCAGCCTTGGTTTCGTTTTTTAAAATCGTGAGTATCTGCGCGAGCCTATGCCCGGCTTCGGCCATTATTTCAATTTCGGCTTTGGTCTTTAAGGTGACCATCTCGACATAAATACTAAATTCTAATATCTAAATTCTAAACTGTTAAAGTTTGAGAAATCGATAGATATTGTTCAACACTTTATACGGCGCTGGCCGGCCGTCAATTTTTCTGATTTCATAGCCGTGTTTTTTGAAAAAACGAAAAACCGGTTCTGTCCGCTTATGATATTCCTCAAGCCTCACCTTTATAATTTCCGGCTTATCAAGAGTCCGGCGATATAAAGGACCTGCGCAAACCGGACAGTGCTTCGGGTTCTTTGAAGGGTAGTACCTTGTAAGAAGCGGCGCGCCGCAGACTTTACAGACAAAACGGCGGCTGTTGCGCTCGATCGAAGAGGCGGCTGGAACCTCCAGAGAGAAAGGAAAAATATTTTTTTTGCCATAAAGCTTTTCGAGTTCCGGGAGAAGTTTTGTAGCCTCACCTAAGGTTCGCGGCGAACCGCTAAAGACCACTCCCCACCCCGCTGCGGCAATCACTTTAAGATGACGGATAACCTCTTTTACTACAAACTCGGGCGTCATTAACTTGCCGCTATCAAAAAGCTGTCTTTCCCTTTTAATAACCGATTCTTTCTGTTTTTTTGGATCATGCACAATAGACTCAAGCAAGTGGCCGGTATCAAAATAAAGAAGTCCTGCCTTATTCGCGACGAGAATCGCCTGGGTGCTTTTGCCGCTCCCCGGCGACCCGAAAAGAATCACGACAATCTTCATGCCAATTTTGTTCGAGCGAAGCGAGATGACAAAATTGAGCACCCCGCCCTAATTTTGCTTCTGAATTTCAAGTGCGGCGCGAGGGCGAATAGCCCTGCCCTATTCGGGCAAGCGCCGCTTGCTGACCTTTGGTATTTACTTTGTTTCATAGATTTTTGTGACATCATTAGCAAAATTAGAGCGGGGTGAAGGTTTTGTGACCAAAATTTCTTCACCTTCGGCTCTAAATTTTGGACAAAACTCTTCAAGTAATCTCATCGTATTCGCGGACAGTAAGCTGGGAGTTAATTTGACGCATTGTCTCGAGGGCCACGGCGACCACGATCAAAAGCGCTGTTCCGCTTATGCTTAAAACCTGAATGCCTGTTACCTTCTGAACGATCAATGGCAAAACCGCAATCAGACCCAAAAATACGGCTCCAAAAAATGTGATTTTATTGAGGACGCTCGAGAAGAAACGACCGGTCGCTTCCCCTGGCCTGATCCCAGGAATAAAACCGCCGCTCCGCTGAAGGTTCTTGGCCACTTCGTCGGAATTGAAGGTAATTGAGGTGTAAAAATATGTAAAGATAAAAACCAGAAGGAAGTAGATTACGCCGTAGAAAAGCTGATTGCTCAAAAAACGATTGACTATATCGTTAACTTTCAAGGCCAAATCCGTGGAAACCACTGAAATAATTTGGGCAAAAAATTGAGGGAAGAGCAGAACCGAGATCGCAAAAATCAAAGGAATCATACCAGCCTGATTGACCTTTAAGGGAAGATAACTCGAGACGCCGCCGTACATTTTCATCCCCCGCACCCTGCGGGCATAAGCAATCGGCACTTTCCGCTCGCCTTCATTTAAATAAACAATGCCGGCGACAAGCAGCACAGCGATGATAAGAAAACCAAAGTAGACAGGAAGAGCTGCCGGAGTATAGGAAGCTAAAGCCGCCCCGACGTAGGACGGGAGTCCTGCCACTATTCCAGCAATAATTATCAAGGATATTCCGTTTCCGATTTTTTGTTCGCTTATGAGCTCCCCAAACCACAAAGCAATCATTGAACCGGTTGTAATCACAAGAACATTCACGAGCATCCCGAATAAATTTGGCCGGTCAATCACATTTTGACTGCTAAGAAGAGTAAGGAAGCCGTAGGCTTGAAGCATAGCTAAGGGGACAGTGAGGAGGCGAGAGTATTGATTAAACTTGGCCTGACCGCGAGCGCCTTCTTCGTAATAAAGACGTTTGAATTTAGGGAAAACGATGGTTAAGAGTTGCATGATAATTGTCGCCGTGATATAAGGACCGACTCCAAGCATGGCAATCGAAAGATTTGAAAGCCCGCCGCCGGAGAAAAGATTTAGAAACCCGAGAAGCTGATTGGAATTAAAATAGGCTTGAAGACGGCTTGCGTCCACCTCGGGAATAGGAATTGCGGCGAGTAGTCGGAAGGCCACAAGAAGGCCAGCCACGATTAAAATCTTTTTTTTAAGATCCTTAACCCTAAAAATCTGGAGAAATCGGTTCATGCCAATTTTACTCGCGAGCGCAAGCAGTCCTGCGCAGCACGAGCGATTGTAAAATTGAGCACCCCGCACCTTTTGGGGCAAAGACAAGGTGCTATCACCCAATCAGAGCCGCAAGGCGACTTCGTCTTTTGATATTGTATTTGCATAATCATTGCTACAAAAGGTGCGGGGTCTAAGGTGTTTGCAACCAAAAATCATTCGTTCGATGACTCTGATTTTTGGGCAAAACCTAAGACTTTTCCGCCGGCTGCCTCTATCTTGATTTTAGCACTTTTAGAAACCTTAAGGCCCCGAAGAGTAAAGGGTGTTTGAATCTCGCCATCTCCTAAAATCTTAACTTCCCCTCGATAACGGCTGGGTAAAAGACCGAAGCTTTTTAGTTTCTCTCTATCAATTGTGAGTTCGACTTTTCCAGTTGCAAGAATCTTCACTGCCTTGGCTAAGTCCTTAATATTTAAAGTCAGTGGCTTAGGGCCTTTGGGCTTATTCTGGAAGCCGCGTTTTTTAGGGATACGCAGAATCAGATCCCTTTGTGCCGGCCTGATCCGGCGTCCGGCCCGGGACTTCTGACCCTTCTGCCCTCGGCCAGAGTAGGTGCCACGCTTTCCGCCCCGGCCTATCCTTTTCACTCTTTTAGATTTAAAAGCTGGTTTTAGTTCGTGAAGTTGCATGCCCCGTAGGAAATAAAGTATTTTCCGTGATTACTGCTCTAGACCTTTAAAATAATTTTTTAATCTATATTTGATGAATCTTTTGCCTACCCCAGTTTTTTGTAGAAAATACTTTACCAACATTATGTTTTTAAGAGCTTTTTCTTTAGATTTTAGAGAAAACCAATGTATAGGTTACCATCTTTAACGCTTTTTAAGATATAGACATAAAACATAATGATTTCCTACGGGGCATGTCAAACCTTCAGTTTCTTTAGCGCCTCTATCGTCGCTAGGGCGTTAGTGAGTTTGTTCGGCGTGCGGCCGAGGCACTTCGCGGTCGCGTCTTTGACTCCAGCCAAATTCAAAACAAAACGCACAGCGCCTCCTGCTCGAAGCCCATGGCCAACGCTTGCTGGTTTAAGCAAAACCCGAGCGGCGCTGTACTTGGCTTGCGTCTCATGGGCAATAGTCCGGCCATCTCTGATGTTCACAGCGATTAGATTCTTTTTGGCATCTGACTTGGCTTTTTCAACCGCTCTTGCGACATCGAGCCCCTTCGCAATGCCCACCCCCACTCGGCCCCTTTCGTCGCCAACGACGACCGTAGCCCTAAAGCGAAAGCGCTTGCCGCCGGCCACCACCCGCGTCACTCGGCGTATATCTAAAACTTTGTCTTTAAACTCGTCTTTTTGAAATTTAATAAAACCTCTTGCCATCGTGAAATCAAATTTTTAAACCGGCCTTTCGCACCGCCTCCGCGAGTTCTTTTATGCGACCGTGGTAGCGATAATGACGCCTGTCCAAGACGCATCTTTTAATGCCTAACTCAGAGGCCTTTTTTCCAATAAGCGCGCCGACTAGGGCTGCTTGCTCGGCTTTCTTGCCTCGACGCTCGCTTTCTTTTAACTCCCGACTTGAAGCCTGGGCGAGGGTGTGGCCTTTCTCGTCATCAATGAGTTGTGCGTAGATCAACCTATTACTTCGAAAAACAGAAAGCCTAGGGAGATCGACTCGGCCAAAAATTTTGGCTCTCGTACGCTTGACTCGCCTTTGCCTTATTCTGTTTAAAATTTTACTTTTACTCATTTCAATCTTTAGGCAGCGGCGCTCGTAGTCGTGGCTTTTTTCCCGGCCTTTCGTCGAATAACCTCGCCTTTATAATGGATACCTTTGCCTTTATAAGGTTCTGGTTTTTTAAAGGCACGGATTTGAGCAGCCACCTCGCCGACCAATTCTTTATCAATGCCCGAAATTTTAATCGTATTTTTATCAACGACGATTGTAGTGCCCTCCGGCGGCAGGAAGCGCACCGGCTTCACATAACCCAATGCTAAGACGAGCGTTTTACCTTCAAGGCTGGCTCGGTAGCCAATGCCTTCTATTTCTAAGATTTTTTGAAAACCTTGAGAGACTCCTAAAATAGCGTTTTTGGTTAAAGCGACGAAAGTTCCGGTATTAGCTCTCGCTTGTTTTGTGCTGCCTTCCCTTTCGATTGCTAGGGAGTCTTTTTCCATTTTGACCCGAACGCCAGCTAAGACTTTTAGGCGGCGCTCGCCCTTGGGGCCCTTAAAAATTAAAAAGTCGCCATCCTTATGGACACTTACGCCTTCACTAAATTGAATTGGGTTTTTAGCTAAACGTGACATGCCAATTTTGTTCGAGCGAAGCGAGATGACAAAGTGGGGGGTGAAGGTCAAGACCTTCACCAAATTTCGAATAAATACTCGCCGCCGACCTTAATTTTTTTAGCTCCTCGGTTTTCCATTACTCCTTTGGGTGTTGTGAGAATCGCGAGTCCGTGACTGCCCTTCACGGGTCTTAAGTCGCGGTAGCCAATGTAAAAACGACGACCGGGCTTGCTCCGAATTTTGAAATCAGAAATTGCCGGCTCGCCATCTCTATAGGCCAATTTGACCTCCATAAAACTTTTTCGGTCAATATTTTTCTTTTGGACGTCGGTTAGATATTTTTTTTGAACTAAAATTTTGGCGATCTCAAAATCCATCTTTGAAAAAGGAATGAAAACGGCCTCTTTTTTAGCCCGCCCAGCGTTTTTAATTTTAGCAAGGAAATCGTAGTACATGCCAATGTTATCTAACCGAGCACATAAATATTTAGCGCCTCGACTTTATGTGCTCCGGTTAGCCATAACATTGAGCACCCCGCCCCTTTGCTCACATGATTTGGACAACGAATCAAAGCTGAGCGGAGCGATTCGACTGCGTCTTTGTTTTGATGTGTCATTGTAATCTTAACCATAAAGGGGCGGGGTGAGGGTCAAGCCCTTCACCAAGATGATTTCTTGACCCCGGGGATCTCTCCTCGGGTCGCCATCTCTCTAAAACAGATTCGGCAAAGACCAAACTTCCTCATATAACCTCGTTTGCGGCCGCAACGAAAACAGCGCCGAACAATTCTCGAGGGAAATTTCGGCTTCTTTTTACTTCTTGCAATAACAGAGGTTTTTGGCATGAAATTATTTTTTCTTTAGCGGCGCTCCTAAACGACGGAGAGCTTCGATCGCCGCCTCCCTGTCTTTAACCCTCGGCACCAAAGACACTTCCAAAGTAAAAACAACGGGCGACAGCTCCGGATTAACTTCGGGAAAGGCAAATTGTTCTTTAAAGCCGAGGCTCAATACCCCGCCGCCGTCAATGGACTTGAGGCTAAGGCCGCTAAAATCCCTGACTCGAGGCAGGACTATTTTAACCAAACGCTCAAAAAAATCAACCATTTTTTGGCGCCGGAGAGTTACTTTTAGACCTATGATTTGACCCTCGCGGATTTTAAAACCAGCGATAGAACGTCTCGCGCGTCTTACTTCCGGCTTCTGTCCGGCAAGAAGCCCAATATCGCGGCTTACCTGAACTAAGGTTTTTTCTTCAAAATTAGGCTGTGAACTCAATCGTCCAAGACCGGCATTAATCACAATCTTTTCCAAAAATTTCTTTATTTGGACTTTTTCGTCTTTGCTTCTAATCATTTTTTAAGTGGCGGCTTCGCATTTGCGACAAAAACGCACTTTTTGATTGCCCTCGAAGCGGTAACCGACGCGAGTCGGCTTTTTACAGCTTCGGCAAATAAGCATAACTTTTGAACCCCAAATTGGCCTTGCGACATTCACCACTTCTCCTTTCTGGCCCTGACGCTTTGGCTTCACTTTCTTTTTATAAAGATTCAATCCTTCGACAGTTAGCTTCTGCTTATCAGGATAGACAGTCAAAACCGAACCACTTTTCCCGCGGTCTTTTCCGGAAATAATTCTTACCTGGTCGCCTTTTTTAATATTCATCCCGTTAGAAAATTAAACATATCGTCAGTCCGACTAATCAACGATAAATCAATATTAGATTGCACTTTTATTCGAAACATGGTCTTTAATTTTCTAACGGGATTCATGATGCGAATTTTCGCATATTCGTAGATTGGCATTTGATTTGGGTATTGGCATCACCTAGACTATTTCTTCGGCCAGAGTCATTACTTTTTCGAAACCTTTGGTTTTGAGCTCCCGAGGCATTGGTCCGAAAACCCGAGTGGCAATCGGCTCGCCCTTGGGGTCAACCAAAACCACGGCGTTTTCATCAAAACGGATATATGAACCATCAGGACGACGAAGCGGCTCCCTTGCGCGAACAATTAAAACCCGGACAATGTCTTTTTTCTTCACCGACTTTCTGGGTTCGGCCACTTGGACTGAAGCAATCACCACATCCCCGATCCGGCCGTAGCGATGGCGAGTCCCGCCTAAAATTCTAAAACACCGGACTATTTTAGCTCCGGAATTGTCCGCGACTTTTAAAATGGAACGTTCCTGAATCATGCTTTAGATACTATTTTCCACCTTTTCTCTTTGGAAAGAGGCCTTGTCTCTTCGATCACAACTTTGTCGCCAGTCTTATATTCGTTATTCTCGTCATGGGCTTTGAAATTTTGGCTGACTTTAAAATACCTAAGATATTTAGGGTGTTTTTTCATCCGGCTCACGGTCACCACTCTCGTCTTTACCATTTTGTCGCTCGTCACGAGTCCCGCTATTCTCCTTTTTTTACTCCTTTTTTCCTTGGTCATTGTTTATAAAAGTTTGGATTCTCGCTATGTCCTTCCTTAAAGATCTAAGTTCTTGAATGTCTTTGACTTTACCAGCTGCTAGGTCGAATTTTAGAATCCGCAACTTCTCTCGACTTTCCCCAAGAAGCTTATGTAATTCTGAAACGGGCTTATTTTTTAGTTCTTGAATCTCTCTTCTTTTCATCCCTCACCCTTCGGAGATCATGCGCTTTTTTTCAAAGCATGATCTTATCTGACGAGCGACCTTGAGAAGATATATTTTGTCTTTAGTACTCATTGTGATGACGTAGAGAAAATCTCCGAAGGGTGAGGGATCATTTGCCGATAACTTTAGTTTTAAAAGGCAACTTATAGGCAGCTCGCTCCAGGGCCCCTGTGGCTATTTCTTTGCTTACGCCGTCAACTTCAAAAATGATTCGGCCGGGCTTTACGGGAAAAACATAATGATCAACACTGCCCTTGCCGCCGCCCATGGTGGTCTCGGGCGGCCTCAAGGTCACCGGCTTATCAGGAAATACTCTGATCCACATCCTGCCTTCACGCTTCATAAAATGCGTAATCGCTTTCCGCGCTGCCTCAATTTGTCTGGAATTAAGCCAGGAGGGCTCGAGGGCTTTGAGGCCGTACTCGCCGTAATTTAACTCCAAGCCGCGAGTTTCCACTTGTCGCTTCCGCGAACGCCCCTTCTGCCACTTACGATGTTTAACTTTTTTAGGAATGAGCATGTCAGTTTTTTTCTTCGCGGATATTGGTATGGATTTCTCCCTTATAAATCCAGACCTTGACGCCAATTGTTCCGTAAGTGGTATAAGCTACTGCGTGTCCATAATCAATGTCAGCTCTTAAGGTCTGGAGCGGCAAAGAGCCGGATTTAAGGTGTTCTCTTCTCGCAATTTCGTTGCCGTCCAGCCTGCCGGCTACTTGGATCTTCGCTCCTTTTACTGCTTTATTTTGAGAGATTAGATCCAAATATTTTTTTATCGTCCGGCGGAAAGGCAGACGCTTCTCGAAATCCCAGGCAATTTGCTCGGCCGTATATTGGGCGGAGATTTCGGAACGTTTAAGTTCTTCGACAGTCACGCTCAAATCCGAGCCTAATTTGCCGCCCCTAAGTTTTTTTAACTCCTTCTCGAGCGACTTGGTTAAGTCTTCTATTCCTTTGCCGCCTCGGCCGATAATGAGGCCTGGTCTCGCTGACTTGATTGTAATTCGCAATTTGTTGGAAGTCCTGTTTATCTCAACTGAAACAATGCCAGCCTGGCTGATTTTCGATTTAATCACTCGTCTTACGGCCTCATCCTCCTCGAGAAATTTCTTGTAACCACGGTTTACAAACCAGCGCACCGGCCAATCGCGCGTTATACCCGACCTGAATGATTGTGGATTAATTTTCTGCCCCATGCCAATTTTGTCCCCGTTAGATATCGAGTGATTTAACGCCTACGACTAAATATTGATTATTGCTATTTTTAATATAAACCATGATTTCTTAGTTTTATCTAACGGGGCCACAAAATTGAGCACCCAGCTCTAATTTTGCTTGTGAATTTCAGGTGCGGCGCGAGGGCGAATAGCCCTGCCCTATTCGGGCAAGCGCCGCATGATGTTATGTTGTTTGGATATTGTATCATATCTTAATTTTCTAAATCTTGGACAAAATTAGGGCTGGGTTAAGATTTTGTAATGAAAATTTACACTTCGTTCAGTTTTCAAACAAAATCTAAATTGATTTTCGCCTGAAGATCTTAGTGAAAAACCCGGGCTTTTTCTCTTTGGAAACTCTAGTTTCTCTATGCTCTTTTATAGGCTGCTCTTTTTTGGCTTTACCTTTTTCCTCTGGCGGAAGTTTTATCTTTTTCTCGTAGATGATCTTGAAGCGGGACTTCAGCTCTGGTTTTTCGCTAAGCACAATTGTCACGTGACTACTTTTCTTCTGAAGAGGCGTAGCCATCCCTCTTGCCCGCGGAAGAGAACGCTTCAAGATCGGTCCCTGATTAACGAGCAAGCTTTCGATATAAAGCTTTTCTATGTCAAGCCGCTCGTTATTCTTGGCATTAGCCACTGCCGAACGCAAAAGCTTCAAAAGCGGCTTGGCCGCTCTTCGCCTTTGGAAAAGAAGCTGGGCTTCAGCTTCGTTAACCGGCAGTCCTCTAATCAAATCAGCTACCTGCCTAACCTTTCTAGGAGCTATTCGTAAATAATTTAGCTTAGCTCTAGTGATCGTCATTTTTTAAGATTTTGGCTTAGCTGCCTTCGAGGTCGAAGTTTGGGTAGCGGCGGCTTCCGCTGGTTTACCTTCGATTTCACGCTGCATCTTGCCTCCGTGCTTTGTGAACTTTCGGGTCGGTGAAAACTCGCCTAAACGGTGGCCAATCATTTCTTCGTTAATCTTCACTTCAACAAAATTTTTGCCGTTGTGGACCGCAAAAGTAAAACCAACCATCTCTGGAGAGATCTCCGAGTCTCGCGACCATGTTTTAATGGAAGAACCCTCTCCGGAGGCAACTTTGGAAATTTTCTTTAAAAGTTTTGGGTCGACATATGGACCTTTCTTGGATGAACGGCTCATATTACTTTGTTCTGCGTTTAATAATCAGCACATTCGACCACTTTTTACGATTGCGTGTTTTTCTGCCGCCGGTAACCTTGCCCCATTTGGTTTTTGGCTTTCTCGTTCCCCTTTGAGTCTTGCCTTCGCCGCCTCCATAAGGATGGTCAACCGGGTTCATCGCTCGGCCGCGCACTGTAGGCCGGATACCGAGCCAGCGAGACCGACCAGCTTTGCCGATCGTAATCAGATTATGCTCGGGGTTCGAAACCTGACCCAAAGACGCATAACCCCGTGAAGGCGCCCTCCTCACCTCCCCTGAAGAAAGCTTAAGGTCGGTGTAACCGCCCCCATGAGCCAAAACTTCTGCATAAGAGCCGGCTCCTCGCGCGAGTTGCCCGCCTCGGCCGGGTTTGAGCTCAATATTGTAAATCTGGAAACCAACTGGGATATTCTTAAGCTCTAAGCGGTTCCCGACTTTAAGGGGGGCATTTGGAGCAGCGACTATTTCACTCCCCACTCGAAGACCATGGGGCGCGAGTATGTACCGCCTCTCGTCGTCCTCATATTTTATCTTCGCAATCCAGGCGGTTCGGTAGGGATCGTATTCCAAGGTTTCGACTACTGCTTTTTCATTCAAGCGGTTTTGTTTAAAGTCAATTATCCGATAGAGCCGCTTCACGCCGCCGCCTTGATGACGCACGGTTATCCGTCCGGCTGAATTCCGACCGGCGTGACTTTTGAGACGCCTCAAGAGCGACTTCTCTGGCCGCGTTCGGCTTAAGGCCTTAAAACTAGAGGAAGACATCTCTCGGCGTGATGGCGTTGTGGGTGAGTATGTTCTCATAGATGCCAATATGCTAATTTAATGCCAATATTGCGAATATTCGAATAGTATAAAGAGATAATTTCAGTATTTGTAATTTGCATCATGTTGGTTCATCTTCCGAGGTCGATTTTCTGACCAGGGCGAAGGGTAACAATGGCTTTTTTGTAGCCCGACTTCTCGCTATAGACGTTCCTAAAGCGCTTTTCCTTGCCTCGGCGATTAATCACATTAACGTTTACCGCATCGACTCGGTAAATTTCCTTCACGGCTTTTTTAACCTCATTCTTGGTCGCTGAAGGTTTTACTATAAAAACATATTTACCCGACTTGTTCAAATCAGTGACTTTCTCGGTTACCCAAGGTTTTTTAATCAAAAAAATATCACTCATCCCGTTAGAAGCAGATCGCGATCTGGGCAAGTCTGCAGTTTAATTTTATTCATTGTAATGACTATACATTTATTGATATTTGGAGTTTTTGCAAAGCGATCGCGGCTTCTAACGGGACTCATCTTTTTGTTTGGTTGGGACGCCTATTAAGGAAATGGCACCTTTATCAATAAAAATATTTTTATGGTTTAAAAGATCTTGGATATTTAAACTCTCTGGGCTTACTGCTTTAGCCTTCACTAAATTTCTGGCAGCTCGGAATAAATTTTTACTGTGAGCCTGGCCAACAAGAAGTAGATCCATTTTTTTGGAGTTTTTTTTGAGATTAAGAATTGGCTTTAAAACTCCGGCTAAAATTTTAGTCTTTGGTTCTTTAACTTCTAAATTATCGAAAACTTTAATTTCTTTGTCGTTCCACTTTTTAGAGAGGACGCTCGCGGTCGCTAAACGCTTCATTTTTTTATTAATTTTTTGAGAATAATCTCGTTCTTTAGAGGGTCCGTGAGCTTTTCCGCCGCCTCTCCATAAAGGCGATCGGATTGAACCATGCCTCGCCCGACCCGTGCCTTTCTGACGCCATGGTTTTCGGCCGCCGCCACGGACTTCGCCTCGGCCTTTGGCGTGAGCCCAGGGCCGACGTTCATTCGCTCTTAAAGCTAAGAGAACTTGGCGCACTAAGTCCGGGTTCCACTTTGCGCCAAAAATTTTATCCGGAAGTTCTGTTTCTCCCACCACTTTATTTTCTAAATTGTAGACATCAGTCTTCATGTTTAGATGTTTTAGATTTCGCGCTTTGGATTTGAACCAACCCACCTCTAGCTCCTGGAACCGCGCCCCTCACCATCAAAATATTTTTTTCCTTATCCACTTTCACAATCTCCAAGTTCTTCACTGTTACCCTGACGCTACCCATATGGCCGGCCATCTTTCGGCCCGGAAAAACTCTTTGCGGCGCAGTCGAGCCGATCGAGCCCGGTGCCCTAAACCTGTTTTTTTGACCGTGAGTTTTGGGACCGCCGTGAAAACCGTGCCTCTTAACCGTGCCCTGAAAACCTTTGCCTTTGGAAATTCCGCTAACCTTGACAAGCTCGCCTTCCTTAAAAACCGAGACGTCGTGATTACCCTGAGTCGCTGGCTCGGCAATAAGGACGGTTACTGGAATAACCTCTTTGTCTTTCCAGATCTGGCTCATCTTGAGTTTTTTAACTAATACCGTAGTCATGGTTTTTTAAGATTAACAAAAACTACCGAGGATTAGCCTCGGCAGTTTTTTTAAGCTAAAACCTCGGTTTATATTTTATAGGGCTTCTAGGTAATTGTCCATACTGAGGTTCCTTTTATCCCATCTTAATCTCGATATCGACTCCAGCCGGCAGATTCAAATTAGAGAGGGATTCGATGATTTTTTGAGTTGGATTTAAGATGTCGATTAAACGCTTGTGAACTCTAAGCTCAAACTGTTCCCGGGAATCTTTATGGACGAAGGTCGAACGATTGACGGTGTATTTTTTGATTTCTGTAGGCAAAGGAATTGGGCCCACAACTTTCGCGTCATTCCGCTCAGCTGTCTCAATAATCTGGCGAACGGAATTATCAACCAGGCGGTGATCATAAGACTTCACCCGTAAGCGAAGCTTTTGGGGCAGTTCAAGTTCCTTCTTTTTAGGCATGAAAAATAATACTAATCTGCGAATCTAGCACGAATGATACGAATATTCGCGGCATTCGCATGACATTCGTAGATTGGCATTACTTATTGATCTTTGTCACCACGCCTGCGCCAACGGTCTTTCCGCCTTCGCGGATAGCGAATCGCTGCTTTTCCTCAAGCGCAACTGGCGAGATTAATTTGACGCTAAGTTTAATTGTGTCGCCAGGCATTACCATCTCCATTCCCTCGGGCAGGGTGACCTCTCCGGTCACGTCAGTAGTCCGGATATAAAACTGCGGTTTATAGCCCTTGAAGAACGGGGTGTGACGACCGCCTTCTTCTTTGGATAAAATGTAAACTTCTGAATCAAAATCGGTGTGAGGCGTAACGCTCCCGCCTTTTACTACCACTTGGCCTCGCTCCACGTCCTCTTTCTTAAGTCCTCGAAGAAGGAGGCCGACGTTGTCTCCGGCTAAACCCTCATCAAGAGTTTTTTGGAACATCTCAATGCCGGTTACCACAGTCTTTTGAGTAGGCCTGAGGCCCACGATTTCTACTTCTTCATTTACTTTTATTTTTCCTCTTTCGGCTCGGCCGGTCACGACCGTCCCTCTGCCGCCGATCGAAAAAACGTCTTCAACCGGCATCAAAAATGGCTTATCAAGATCGCGGACAGGGGTGGGAACAAAATCATCTAGAGCCTTCACGAGTTCCAAGATCGGCTTTGCGTCAGGATCATCAGCAGATTTTACATTCATAGCCTTCAGAGCCGAACCTCGAATTATCGGCGTTTGATCTCCTGGAAATTCGTATTTTTTGAGAAGCTCTCTAACTTCAGATTCCACGAGATCAACTAATTCCGGATCGCTTACCTGATCAACTTTGCTTAAAAAGACTACAACCGCAGGCACGCCCACCTGCCGCGCAAGCAAGATGTGTTCTCTAGTCTGTGGCATCGGCCCGTCGGTTGCGGCGACAACGAGAATCGCGCCGTCCATCTGGGCCGCGCCAGTAATCATATTTTTAATATAGTCGGCATGCCCTGGCGCATCGATGTGCGCGTAGTGACGCTTTTCGGACTCATACTCCGAGTGGTGAAGAGCAATAGTGATGCCCCGAGCTTTTTCTTCAGGAGCATTGTCGATCTGGTCCACTGATTCTTCTTTTTTAGCCAAACCCTTTAAAAATAGGATGTGGGTGATAGCCGCGGTCAAGGTCGTTTTCCCGTGGTCGACGTGACCAATAGTTCCCACGTTGATATGGGGTTTGGTTCTTGAAAATTTCTCTTTTTCCGCCATTTTTTCCTAAATTTTTATTCTTTAATACGACAATATCTGATTGTATGTTAAGCTCTTCCCATGTCAAGCCCCCTATTTATCCCCTACTTTTTCTTCCCCTCAACGATTAAGGTCTCGATGTTTTTTGGGACAAACTCATAACTATTAAACTCCATCGTGAAAGAGCCGCGGCCTTCGGTCATTGAACGGATGGCTGTGGCATAGCCGAACATTTCTGAAAGCGGCACCTTAGCGTCAATGACCTTAATGTTAGGCCGGTCGTTTATCTCCTCGATCCCTCCCCGACGGGAATTCAGATCGCCGGTCACTTCTCCTAAGAATTTGACTGGGATTATCACCTGAACCTTCATCACCGGCTCCAAAACGACCGGCTTTGCTTGTTTGCTCGCCTCCTGAAAAGCAATGGAACCTGCGATTTTGAAAGCCGCCTCTGATGAGTCAACCTCATGGAAAGAACCGTCATAGAGGGTAACCTCCACATCAACCACCGGGTAATGGGCAATAATGCCTCTATCGGTCGCTTCCTTCACGCCTTTTTCCACGGCCGGAATGAATTCTTTAGGGATCACGCCGCCCTTCACAGCGTCCACAAACACAAAACCCTTGCCGCGCGGAAGTGGCGCGACTTTGAGCCAAACATGGCCATACTGACCGCGGCCGCCTGATTGCCTGATGTATTTTCCTTCAGAGGCGGCTTCACTCATGATGGTTTCTTTATAAGCCACTTGAGGTCTCCCGACATTGGCCATAACGCCGAATTCCCTCTTCATTCGGTCCACGATAATTTCAAGATGAAGCTCGCCCATTCCAGAAATAATTGTCTCGCCGGTCTCCATGTCGCCTGAGACCCGGAACGTCGGGTCTTCCTCAGATAAACGATGAAGAGCCACGCTCATCTTTTCCTGGTCAGCTTTGGTTTTGGGTTCGATCCGAACGCCAATCACTGGCTCCGGAAAAATGATTTTCTCAAGAATAATTGGCGCTTCGGTCGAGCAAAGGGTGTCGCCGGTAGTCGTGTTTTTTAGGCCAACAATCGCCGCAATCTCGCCCGCGTAAACTTCTTCCACTTCTTCTCTTTGGTTGGCATGGAGACGTACAATCCGACCGATCCTCTCTTGCTCGCCCTTCACAGCATTCAAAATATAGGAGCCACGGCTCAAAATCCCGGAATAATTTCTAAAGTAAGTCAAAGTCCCAACGTAGGGGTCAGTGGCGATTTTAAAAGCCAGCGCCGAAAAGGGCTCGTCATCGCTCGGACGCCTTGAAATTTCCGCGTGGGTTTCAGGATCAACACCTTTTACCGGCGGAATGTCCAGAGGCGACGGCAGATATTCCACGATAGCGTCGAGCATTAGCTGCACCCCCTTATTTTTCAAAGCCGAGCCGCAGAAGACAGGCACTAATTTATTTGCTATCACGGCTTTTCTTAAAGTCCGGCGCAGGTCGTCGATTTTAACCTCCTTCCCTTCGAGATAGCGATGCATGAGCTCGTCGTCGTTATCAACAATTTTCTCAATCAAATGGTGACGACGCGTTTTAACTTCTGATGTAAGATTTTCCGGAATGGGAATCTCTATGACTCTTTCGCCATGCTCGCCCTCAAACTCAAAGGCTTTTTCCTGGATTAAATCGACAAGACCGCCGAAGGTCTCTTCGATCCCAATTGGAATTTGAAGAGGGATGGCGTTAGGAGTGAGCTTTTCTTCAATCGAAGATAAGCTCTTCTCAAAACTCGCGCCTAAGCGGTCAAGCTTGTTTATAAAACAAATTCTCGGCACCCGATATTCATCAGCGTATCGCCAGTTGGTTTCGGATTGAGGCTCAACTCCGGCAACGCCATCGAAAACCACGACTGCGCCGTCCAAGACACGCAAAGACCTCTTTACCTCAACAGTGAAATCAATATGGCCGGGGGTATCTATCAAATTTATCCGGTGCTCAAAATTCTTATCTCCTATTCTATAAGTCGGGGTCCAAAAAGCAGTGGTCGCGGCCGCGGTAATCGTAATCCCTCTTTCACGCTCCTGTTCCATCCAGTCCATCACTGTCGTCCCCTCGTGAACTTCGCCTATCTTATGGGAAATACCGGTATAAAAAAGAACCCGCTCCGTAACTGTGGTCTTCCCGGCATCGATATGGGCGATAATGCCAATATCTCTTACCTTTTCTATAGGATAAAGTCTGGGCATCTTTCAAGTCCTGAATTATCTGGCGAAGTGGGCGAAGGCGCGGTTAGCCTCTGCCATACGATGTGTGTCCTGTTTTTTCTTGATTGCGGCTCCTTCGTTTTTGGAAGCGGCGATTAGTTCCTCTGCGAGTTTCACGGCCATCGGCTTGCCCTTCTTGCTTCTCGCGGCCGCAATGATCCATCTCGTGGCCAAAATAAACTGTCTTTCCGGCCTCACTTCTCTCGGGATCTGATAATTCGCGCCCCCGATTCTCTTTGAGGCAACTTCGAGAAGCGGCGAAGTATTTACGATGGCTTTTTCAAAAATTTTTATGGGATCGTCTTTGGTGGAATTTTTGATCGCCTCCAAGGCGCCGTAAACAACTTTTTCGGCGACAGATTTCTTGCCGTCTTTCATCACGTAATTCACAAAACG
>JACOXZ010000007.1 GCA_016182105.1 Candidatus Liptonbacteria bacterium
AAAATATGAAAAAAAGCCAAATAGGAAAAGACGTATTAACATATTTAATGATGGGCGGATTAATAACCCTGGCGATGTTCTCTCCGGTAGGGGGTCCGAAGTTAATAAAAGACCTTATCAAGCATCTGAAACATAAAATTAAAAAAATACGCGACAGCGCTTATTATCTTAGAAAAAGAGGTTTGATTGAATTTGTAAAGGAAGACGATAATACTATTGTTGTGAAGATCACCGCCGAGGGCAGAAAGTATTTAAAGAAATTTGATATTGACAATCTTATATTAAAAAGGCCCGAGCATTGGGATAAAAAATGGCGAGTGGTAATTTTTGACATAGCCGAGAAGAAAAAACGGGCGAGAGAAGCTTTAAGGCAAAAACTTCAAGAACTGAACTTTGTCAGATTGCAAGACAGCGTCTGGGTGACGCCATTTCCCTGCGGTGATGAGATTAGGTTCATAAGAGAAATTTTAGGCATTTCGTTTGATGTTGATATTATTTTAGCGGAAGACCTGGGGCATCACGAAATCAAGCTTAAAAAATATTTTGAGCTTTAATGGAAGAACCTGCCCCCGTGTGTTTCCCATGCTATAGCAAGGGAAGCACAATAAATAGCTTGAAAAATATAGCTTTCAGGATACAGTTTAAAATTATATCGCGGTTTTTTGGCTTTATTTTTTAGCCGAATATGCGTAAAAAACAGCCCATCTCGGGCTGTTTTTTACGATTTCTTTTTCAGAAAAGGCGCAAGCCGCTTTGTTATAATTAAATTATAGATATGGTCAGATCGTATCAGCCGAATATTTGCGATGAAAAAGCCAAATTTAAGCAATAAAAATTCGTTCCTGTCTTTAACCGAAACTTCCAAACTTTACGGCGTTCCCCGCGCTTATTTAAACGTTTTAATCCGCCGCGGTAAATTAAAAGCGGTAAAGAGGGGAAAGCAATGGCTGACCACCGCGGCCTGGCTTTTTGAATATCAGGGGACGGCGGCAACCCAAAAACCTCCCGATGACAAATATCTCTCTTTAGAAAGTGCCGCCAGAATTGTTAATACCACCCCGGGTTATTTGAAGGTGGCAGTGCATCGCGGCAAACTTAGGGCCGTTAAGCTGGGACGCGGCTGGTTTACCACTTCGGAATGGCTTGAGGCCTATAAGCCCGGGGCAGGAACCCGGACACAAGCTCCCGCGAAAAGCGGCATTCCGGTTTCTAAAGAAATAAGCCGCGAATTTGACCGCCGAAGGGAATTTAATTTTAAAGCCCTCGTTGCCACCGCTCTCGTTGTCGTTTTTTTAACTTTTTTCCTCTCTCTTGCGGTTTCCGAAATCGGCAGTAAAAAATATTCCGCACGTTCCGGAATGGCGGGGGAAGAATTTTCAGCGGCGGCTTTTTCCGAAGTTTTTGAAAACTTTCCTTCCGACCTGCCGCTGTTTTTTAAGTGGCTGGCCCAGGGGCCGAAGAATTTTTTGGCTATTTTTAAACCTCGTCCGTTTTTGACCTTTGCTCCATTGCCTTCCGTTCCTTCAAAAATAATAAAAACCCAGGAATTCTCAAAGGTTGATACTTTAGCCGAAGCCGAAGCCCTTGATGCTTTGAGCGGTTTAGCCGCCGCCCGCCCAGGTGAATCTGGGCGGGAAGGCCTTCCGGTTTCCGGCGTCGCCGGCCTGGACAACCGCCTTCTCGTTATCGAAGCCGAACTTAAAGAACAAAAAGAATTAATCAAAGCCGGCCTGATTTTCCAGAACGATTTTTTCTCGGCCTTCAAGGCTCTCTCCGACTTTGTTCCCAAACACCCGCCTTCAACCATCGTCGTTCAGGGAAGCCCGGCCACTCTCACCACCTTTTCAGTTCAGCCTTCCGTCCACACCGGCTTTGACCGGCTTTCGGCAAGTTATTTGACTCTTTCAAACGATGCAACGATTAACGGTAAACTGACCGTGAAATCCGGCGGTGATTTTAATTCGCTTTCGGTTTCGGGAGGAACTTCTCTATCTACTCTCACGGTGAGCGGCGCCGCTTCTTTTTCAAATGTCATCGCATCAAATCTTATTCCCAAAACCGATTTAACCTACAATCTGGGTTCAGACAGCTTGAGATGGAACAATCTTTATTTAAACAATGTTTTTGCCAGTGCGCTTAATGCCTCTTCAACTTCATATTTTTCAGGGCAGCTCGTCATTTCTCAAGCGCCGTTTCAGGCCCACACTTTCGGCTCCTGGGCTCCGGACACCGCCGGTTCAAATGTTTCCAATTCTTCGCTGTATATAAACGCCACTTCGTCGGTAACCGATTCCAATCTTTTGGGGCTGGCCGTGAACGGCAATGTTAAATTTTTGGTGGATGCCGAAGGCGATGTTTTTGCAAAGTCCGTTACCGCTTCCGGCGGCACCACTCTGTCAACCACCACCGTTTCCACTTTAACGGTGGAAAACAATGCCACCTTGGGCGATGCCGCCTCCGATACTTTAACCGTTAATGCCCGGATTGCTTCGGATTTAATTCCGACCGCAGATTTAACTTACCGGTTGGGCACTTCCACCTTAAGGTGGTTGTCGCTCGATGTCGGCAAAATAACGGTCGGGACCGGTACGATTTCGTTACTCTCCGGCAACATCATCAGTGGCGCCGGCCAGTTCAACATCGTAAACTCCGCCAACACCGCTCTGACTTTCTCCACCGACAATTCAGAAAGAATGAGGATTGATTCTTCCGGCAACGTCGGTATCGGGACGACGACAGCCGATAAAAAATTAACCGTCTGGGGAGACGGCAGATTTTTCGGGTCTTTGGCCGCTTCTTCCACGGCGTATTTTGACGGTCTGGTCAACGCCAATTCCGGCCTGACGGTCGTTGGCGCCACCTCGCTTCAAAACGCCACCGCCACCAATGGCTTTGCCGTCTCCGGTTCTTCATTTACGGTCGGCGGCCAGAACTTTGTAGTGCAGACATCGGGAGCGGCCAGCACCACTCAATTGACGGTTTCCGGAACCTCAAATCTCGGAGGACTCATTACTTCCCAATCAGGAATCTCCGTCACCGGCGGCAATCTTAATCTTAACAATTTGGGCATCACCAACGCCGGCTCCATCGCCGGAGGCACTACCGCCGTTTTCTCCACGTCGGTTCAAACTCCCTTGATTTTTAACAGCGGAACTCTCACCGCTTCCACCACCGGCGCCAATCCTTTGATTTTTGCAACCAACTCTTCAGAAAGAATGAGAATTGATTCTTCCGGCAATGTCGGCATCGGGACGGCAGTGCCGAATGCCAGATTGACTGTTGGAGCCCTTGGTCAAGCAAGCAGGATTCAAATAGATTCGAACGTCAATAATCCGACAATAGGTTTTGGCAACGGAGAATACACGGGAACGGTACCCTTATACAATTCGTTTATTGAAACGATTATTACGGGAGCCGCGGCAAGTACCAAAATGAATTTCACCGTAGCCGGAGCGGGCAATGCTTCTACAACAGTTCTTACTCTACAGGGCGACGGCAACGTCGGCATCGGGACGGCGGGACCTGCGAGTATTTTGCACATATCTGCGGCGAGTACTAATACGACTGCTCCAACCGGCACTTATGGCCAATCCGTCATTATTGAGAATATAAGTGCTACAACGAACAATTACAGTTCCATTATCTTTCGTGGGAGCGGTTCAGACATGTCGATGATTAGTAATATCAATACCGTACACGGTGCTTCTCCGACTTCAGATCTCGCATTCTTTACGAGGAATGCAGGATCTGCGCCGGAACGGATGAGAATTTTAAGCAGCGGCAACATCGGCATCGGGACGACGACGCCGGGGAGTCTGTTACATCTTGGTGCTGCAGGAAGTAAACTTACTATTTCAAGAACAAATAGCGTTGATGACTTTATTTCCTTAATCCAATACGGATCAGGTGGCGATACCTTCAACATAATGTCGGAAACCGATGCTACTTTTAGAATTAAAAACCCAACGTTTGGGACATTGTTAACGATAAAAAACTCCGGCAACGTCGGCATCGGGACGACGACGCCGGCGGCGAAATTAGATGTAGCTGGCGGGATAAATTATACCGGTAATATTCTAAAAACCGGCACCGCCGATTTGGACTTTCAGATTCAAGGACCTATTATGACCTTCGATGCTGATTCTAACAATGATCAAACCGGTGAAGCATTTCGATTCACGATTCATAATGGGTCCACAGAATGGATGAGAATAGCTAACGGCAACGTCGGCATCGGGACGACGACGCCCACTTCCGCTAGATTAGTTATCCAGGGTTCAACAACCGATTCCACCGCTGCCGGTCTTAATGTCACTGACAGCTCCGGTATTTCCAAATTGTATGTGAGAAATGACGGGAATGTCGGCATTGGGGCGGCAAGCACTGTTAATTCTGCATTAAATATAGATCGCCCAATCGGTACGAGCATAGACATGGCATTTCAGCACAACGGCGTGCTGGGAGCTCTCATTGGAGTTGCCGGGACGGCAGGAACCATGGCCAGTGAGGCGGCAGCGGAAGATACCGTCTTACGTGCAAATAGCGGCGCACTGCTTTTCACGACCGGTGGAGCAAGCACACGGATGTATATTTCGAACACAGGCAACGTCGGCATCGGGACGACGAGTCCGGACCACTTCTTGAACGTGAGGGGCGCCGGTTCGGAGCTTTTGAAGGTGGAGGGCACAGGCGCGGACAGCAATCCTCACATCGCGATTGTGAACGATGCTCGGCAGTTCAATCTTCAGGTGGTGGGAGCTAGGGGCGACAACTTCGAGATTCAAGACGCCACAGCGGGCTCAGGCGCAAGTACGGTTCGTCTGGCAATAACAACCACCGGCAATGTCGGCATCGGGACGACGACGCCGACTGCGCTTTTGGAACTTACCCACGCAAGCCTTCCTAAAATCTTGTTAAGCGGTCAGGGTACAAGCAGGGCATTTTTAGAGAATAACCTGAGCACAGGATTGACAACTCTGAGTAGTGTCGGAGATCCGCTTAGATTTGTAGCGTCAAGCGAGGCAATGAGAATAATAACTTCCGGCAATGTCGGCATCGGGACGACAACACCGGGGGCAAGGTTGCATGTAGAAGGCGCTGCTGGAAGTATATTTAGACTCTCGCGCGCAGCGCTGTTCCTCAGACATTCAACCTTGATCTCGACAATATAATGACAGACAGCGCTCTGGACTTGTTGGTTACACCGAACGATGCGAGTGGCGGTGTAGTATTGCGAAGCAGAAATTCAGCAGGAACATTGATCAATGCGTTAGGAATAAATAGAGACGGCAACGTCGGCATCGGGGAAACGAGTCCGAATGTATTGCTTGATGTTGCCAAAACCCTTACCGATACCAGCGGCACGGTTACAGGCGCCATAGAAGGAACTACCACTGCGAGTCCTGCGAGCGCAAGTACGGCCGTTTATCGTAATACTAATTTTCGTGCCCAATCTTCCAGTTTGAATGTTTCCGGGGCAACGCTTATCGGCATGTGGGCTGATGCAAGTTTTAATCCGGGCTCAACGGCAACTCTCGGAACCGCCGTTGGCGTACATGGACGAGTGGTTATTGACGGCACCGGAGCGACCATCACCAATGCCGTCGGCGTGGAGGGTCAATTCCAGCCGGGCGCGGCTTTGACCGTTGGCAGTTGGTACGGTTTGCGTTCCAGGCCATGGACGTCCGCGATTGGCACTCTCACCAATTACTACGGTGTCTATGTTGATTCACCCAATATCGGAACAACACGCACAGGACTTTTTGTGGATTCTGTATCTGGCGGAACCAATAATTATGCG
>JACOXZ010000003.1 GCA_016182105.1 Candidatus Liptonbacteria bacterium
GGAGCGTAAGCGACTGTGGCGGGCGAAGAAGGATATTATAAATGCCTGGCCGCTCGAGAAAATGTTGAAAATGTTAAAATGAAGTTATTATCTGATGCCCAGAGAAATTTCCGCCGGCATTGTGATTTTCCGGCGGACTAGAGAGGGGCTTAAGTTCTTAATTCTTTATCACGGCCACAATTATTGGAATTTTCCTAAAGGCAAAATTCTAACCGAGGAAAAGAGTTTAGCCGCCGCCCTTCGCGAAACCAAAGAAGAAACCGGACTAGGGGCAAAAGACCTTCGTTTGATAGCTAATTTCAAGGTCTATGAGAGGTTTTATTTCAGGCGAGCCAACCAACCGGTCTTTAAAATCGTGATTTTTTATCTAGCCGAAACCAGAAACCCAGAGGTGAAAATTTCCGAAGAGCATCTAGGCTATGCCTGGCTCACCTTTAACGAAGCCAAGAAAATCTTAGGAAGATACAGGGACAGTCAAAAAGTCCTTCGGCAGGTTTACGAGTTCTTGCGACGCTAGCCCCGTATGACAAAGTGGATTGCGAAGCCCATTCAATTTTTGGGATAACATGGTTAAAAAATAAAATGAACATTTTGTTGCAAAGACTTGGTTTAACAAAAAGGCTTCGTGAAAATTGCTATCCACTTTGCTCTACGGGGCTAGCTTTTTGTAGCTTCTACTAATTTTTTGAAAACAGCTGGCTCGTTCTCCGCGAGTTCTGCGAGCATCTTCCGGTTAAGTTTGATATTTTTTTTGGCGAGATTATTAATTAATTGGCTGTAGCTTAAGCTTTCTCCTATTGAGGCGGCACTGATTTTCACGTTCCAGAGCGTTCGGAAATTCCGTTTCTTTTCCTTGCGGCCACGAAAGGCGTGCGACCAAGCATGAAGCAAGGCCTCCTTCGCGGCTCTCTCTTTGGACTTGCGGCTCCACCTAAAACCTTTGGTATAACGGAGCAGCTTTTCGCGTTTTTTGTGAGCTATGGTTCCTCGTTTAACTCGCGGCATAAGTTCAGTAATTTAAAATGGCTTTCCTAGGGTAGTCAAGCGAGGTGCCTTTTTTTCTGTCTCGGAGTTGCTTCGATGATTTCCTGGTGCGGAAATGATCCGTGGCCATCAGACGTCGGACTATCTTCCCCGTTCTCGTCATCCTTATTCTTTTGGAGAGACTCTTTGTGGTCTTTCTTTTTATAGTCATTTTTTTGAGATTTGGACGTTTAAGCTCTTACCCACAAACTTCGCTTTGCTCAAAACCTTATACTCAACCGTTATCATTTTCATAAATTCCTCAAGCTTCCCGCTCGCCCATTCCTTTTTATATTTTTCCCGGCCGCGAAGCCTAAGACGAATTTCAATCGGATGATTTTCGTTTAAAAATTTCTCAAGCTGGCGGGCTTTGTTTTCTAAATCATTTTTGGCTGCCCTGGGGCTTATCTGGATGTGCTTCACAGACGCCGTTTTCATGGCCAGCCTCTCTTTTTTCTCAGCTTTTTCTCTTTGGTAACGATACTTGTCAAAGCTTATGAGCCGCGCAACCGGCGGCTTCGCAGTCGATACAATTTCAATAAGATCAACTCCTCTTTCCTTGGCTAGAGCCAAAGCTTTGTCTAGGCTCATAACCCCGAGGTTTAGGCCTTTTTCGTCAATGATCCTCAGCTCTGGAGCGGTTATTTGGTTGTTTATTCTAGCTTTATCGATGGTGATTAATTCTTGCGGTTCCTGTAAATTCCATGCTTTAGCTTGCCCTTCGAGTATACCCAGTAACATTACTTTGACATACTCAAAGCACTTGTTTTGATTATAGCTTGAATATCGAATTTTTTCCAATAT
This sequence comes from Candidatus Liptonbacteria bacterium, assembly GCA_016182105.1. Lineage (GTDB taxonomy): Bacteria > Patescibacteriota > Minisyncoccia > UBA6257 > 2-01-FULL-56-20 > JACOXZ01. The sequence goes on from JACOXZ010000003.1 coordinate 1,828, forward strand.
CTCTAGTCCTTGCCAGTACTCCATCTTGTTTCTTTAATTAAAGAAACAAGACCATCAAAGTAATGTTACTGGGTATATCAGCCACTTGCTATAATTAAAGAATGGGAAAAAAGATAAACCTTGGGTATGTGATAGGAGGCGTGGTTTTGGTCGCGTTAATTATTATTTTGGCAGCTAGCCGAGGGCCGAGGGTAACTCCGGGCGTAAGCCAAACGCCTGGCACCCCAGCCCTAGAGACTCCTCCAAAAACAGGAGTGAGCCCTGAGCCCACACCAGGCGCTTCCAAAACTCCGACCCCGAGTCCAACTCCTCCGGTAGCTTCACCTTCTTCGATCAAAGTCATTTCACCTAGCGAGGGCGCAGAGTGGGTAGTTAACGAAAACCACGTGATTGCCTGGAGCAAAGAAGCCGGGCTAAGCGGCGGGATCTATATTGTGGATGCTTCAACCAAAGCGGTTATCGGTTGGGTTCTTTCAAATACTGCCCCTAGTCAGACTTCGTATACCTGGGACACTCGAGATTTATTTTTGAATCGAGGAAGCGGCCTCAAAAAGGGCATCTCAGCCGGCAAGTACATCTTGAAAATCAAATTCGACGGCCCCAAGCCAGAAACGCAAAGCGGAACTTTCTCTTTAATCTATCCCGAGCAAGTGAAAACCGCTACATATCCCGTGGCCATCAAGAACTTTTTATTCTCGCCCGCGGCTTTGACGGTGAGGAGCGGTGATCAGGTTGTCTTCACGAACAATGACCCCATCACCCATAAGTTCATCCTCTCAAACTTTGGCCTGACCTATACACTCGCCTCTGGAGAAACACTCACCTTTGACACCGCTAAGTTTCCCAAAAGCCCTTCCTATGATTTTTATTCGGAGCCCTATCCCGCAATGCGCTTGACGGTAACGATTAAATAAAAAAAGCGGACAAGGTTAGTCCGCTTTTGTTCAACAAAACTTACTTGCTAATTCATTTAGATCAACTTCCAACCCGAGTTCTCGGTCATGAGAAGTTTTATAGCTGGCTGGCCTTGGCCGAGAAATACCTTCGCGCTTTGGGGAAACCATCTGACCGTTAGCCTTTTCGGATCGTACCCTTCGTCCGTTCGGACGGTGATCTCGATTCGCTTGCCGCCGCTGTAAAAAAATTGCACGACGCAGTCAACGAAAGCATAGAACGGGTCTTGAAAAGGATCGCGGTACTTTCGCCGGCTGACCTTCACTCCACAGTACTTAAGGCGAGTGATGAGACGAGCTCTCTGTAGATATCTTAGCAATTCTCTTAGTCCTTGCCTCGCTGCTTCATTATAGGAAGCGAGGACTAGAAAACTTTTCTCAAAGCGCAATTTTTTCTCCTTTCTGTCCTAATGGGACAAGTTAAAGTTATTTGTTTTTTAAGCTTCCGCATTTATTGTATCAGCGCTTCTCGAAGATTGCAAGACGGCTAAGCATAAGATAGGCGATAATCAGAATAATTATATGGACGATTCCCGAAGCGGCTGATTTCGAGACGAGGTAATCGGATTGAACTAGGAGGGCGCCGAAGAGGGCAGAGGAGAAAATCGAGAGCGCGCCCAAGAGCGGCGAAACAAATTTATTAGTGAACCTCCGAATAATAAAAAACAGAGCGAGGGCGCTTGCGCCAATTAAAGTTGCCCTAAGCGGGGAAACTGGAATTTCGGGGAAAACCTTGGCAAAGAAAACGTCAATCAAAAACTGGACGATAATAAGGCCAAGAATAATTAAAACAGCCCTCTTCATTTAATTATTTATCGTAGAAGATGCGGTAGATTTTGCCCGCATTATCATCGGAGACGAGAAGCCCGTCGCGGAAGTTAATGATTCCCACTGGTCGGCCGCGGACAGATGTGTCTCTAAGCCAGCCGGTTGCGAAGTCATTGATCTCGCCCGTCTCTACATCAACCGTAACCACCTTGTATCCAACCGGCGGATCAGCGTTCCATGAACCGTGGTAGGCAACAAAGAGCTTGCCCTGATATTCCTCCGGGAACTTCGTGCCGGCGTAGAAGGCAAGGCCCAAGGGCGCGACATGAGCCGGAAGATCAATAAAGCTCGGGGTCTCAAACGGTTCGAGACAAGGAATTCTTACCAATGTATTTTGGCCTGCCCCGTACCGAACTTGTTCCCCGGCCTCGCTAAGCGAAGCGGGGCTGGCTGGTGCGGGGTCGAAGTCTGTGTCGTGAATATTTTTCCCGTAGCAGATCGGCCAGCCGTAATTTTTACCTTCTTCAATAATATTTATCTCGTCAGGCGGTATATCATTACCCAACCGGTCGCGGCCGTTGTCCGTGCCGTAAATTTTTCCCTTGTATTCGACAAAATCCACCGTGTTCCGGAGCCCTTTCGCAAACGTGGCACAGTTTTTTCCGTCCAAGCTACACTTCATGATCGTAGCGCGACGGTCATCATGCTCATTGCAAACATTGCAGGTTGAACCCACAGAAACGTACATTGAATTCCCGAAGATCTTGACTGTCCTTGTCCAATGGTTTCCCGTCGGAAGGTTAACGAGTTTTTCGAGGGTCTCGCGCTCGGCAACATTGTCGCCGTTTGCGTCCTTGACCCTAAGAACCCGATCCTCCGTCGCGATATAGACCCAATCGCCCGAGAAAGCCACGTTGTGCGGGTTATTCAAGCCGTCAATAAAAGTTTTCATGGCTTCGGGTTTCCCGTCTTTGTTTTTGTCTTCAAACGTGATTACAGAGCCTTGATTCGGGACCGCCACAAAGACAGTGTCGTTCTTGAATTCCATAAGCCGCGGCCCGCCCTGCGGTCCGGGGGTTGAAAAGAAGGACGGCGAGAGGTCTTCAGCAAAAACTTCTATATTGAACCCAGGCGGCAGAGTAAGAAATTCTAACCCTGCCTCGCGTACCACCGGCCGGATACCGAAGTAGTTCGAAATAAAATAAACGCCGAATCCCAAAACCAAAACTGAGACAAACAAAACTTTAAATCCCATTGCCCAATTATACGCTATATAAAGTATAATAAAGTTATATGTCTCGGCTTAAAAAACTTCGACTTTTAGAATTCTTGATCATTGGGGTCATTGTAGGGGTCATTGAGGACTTGATTGCGATTTTTTTCGCGACCGAAACGACTATCAATTTCCGCGTCTTCTGGATTGTACTTCTAGTGGCGGTGCCATTCGCCTTCTTGAGCGAAGTCGTGGTTGACAACCCCCGTTTCTGGGAGAAGATTTTTCCGCAGAAGGATAAAGATAAAACCGAGCCGCCCTTTCGGTAAGCCAGGTAATAGTCCACCTGAGGTGGATCACTGCCTGGTTTGAATTTGACTGTTGCAACGCCTATAATAGGGTTAGTAAAAAGCTCTTTAAAAATCTCTCATATTCCTGATATTTGCTTGGGACAAAGCCCAGTTTTTAGGTATTAAAAACCAGTTAAACTACAATTACAATGAAAAAACTTATTTTTTCGTTTCTCATTCTTGTAATCGCGGGCTTTGCCGCCCAAACTCTTCCTGTCTTGGCTGTAACCTCGCCTCCGGCCGCATCTGTGCTCGGCCCTGAAGAAACAAAAATCCTCGCCCAAACACTTAATATTTTAAAGATTGTGCTTGAGAATATGCGTGTCTTAATCGCGAGCTCCGCCTCGCCAATCCCGAATAGCGCAGAGCTAAACGCCGGTCTCGAAGCGATAAAGGGAAAGCTAACACTCATCAATTCAACAATCGAGAGCCAAGCGCTCGCTTACGCGAAGCGAGTAGGTGAAACTAAAAGCGTTGTGCTCTCGAAGCCGGTGTTTAGTTCTCCTACGGCTATCAAAGAGTCGCCGCCGCTACTTAGAGCAGAAGTTTCGCCAAACGAGCCCCGTAAACTCAACCCGGTTGAGTTACGGGGCGAGCAAACCGCGGCTTTGAGCGAGAGCGCCGGCCAAGGAAATAGAAATATCTTATGGGTCGCCGTGGTTCTTCTCGCGATTGTTGGTGCTTTATCCTTCCTTGAATGGAAAAAAAAGAAAGAGCCAAAAGCTGCGACAGTCGTAGCTGAAGAGCCGCAAAAGCCAATCATGCCAATGGTGCGCGAAGACGATATCCAAGGCATTCCGCCGGATTACTAGACAGGATAGACCAAAAACGACCCCCACGGGGTCGTTTTTGGTTTGGTGGAGCGAGTCAGGACAAGTGGAAAACTTTAGTGGAGCAAATCTACGCGATAATTATTCCGGTATAAAAAGAGTCCTTGAAGCTCAAGGACTCATAGAAGATCGAGATCTTTCGTCAATACCTTTACTCTTCTTCGACTCCGAGATCACGCAGTTTTCTGTTAATAGCGGTGAGTTGGTCCTGAAGCTGTAGTCTTCTCTCGGTTGTACCGGCTGCCGTCAGATTGACTTTCTCGTTTTCGCGTTCCCGCCTCATACGGAGAAGTTCGTCTTTGTCATCAGGAAGGCCAGCATAAATCTCCTCCATTGCTTGCGTGTGTTCCGCAGCTTCTTCCTCCCTCTTCTTTTTATCCTCTGGTTGAGCCCAGCTGAATTTTTCTTTCTCGTTCATGGAAGTCTCCTTTAAAAAATTCCAATCTCGACCTTTCGATTATACTACAAACTTCCGTATCAATTATCAAGTTTAAATAATAGACTCAACGCTTTTTGTTTTTTATAGCGAAAACCGCCCGCGAAGGGGGATGGTGAATGGAGCGAGTCGGGGTAGTTTGACGGTAATCCTCCAACGCCTTAATCTAAAAACCAGTCTTTTGACAAACAAAATTTAATCATAAAAGGAGGTAAAGAATGTTCACGCCCATCCCGTTTTCTGTCTTTGAGGAACGCACCGGCATCCCTAAGAGTAGCTTCGTAAAGAACTGGGGGGTGGTGCAAGAAATTGTTTCACTGCGTCAGCTTACCCACGTGGAAAGCATCCAGGTAATGCCCCTAGATTACTTGAAGCAACTCCTTATGAACGTCTGCCTTGAGGGCGGCAAAGAAAAACCCTATGAGCACTCTGTTATTATCACGGCTCGGATGGATCCCTGCAGCCTTGCGGTTGGCCAGACTTTCATCCAACGTGATAAGTACAGAGATTTCTTGGAAAACTTCCAAGATGTGCTTTCGTCATTCTGCGTTACGAAAGGCATCGCAAAGTGCACTGCGCTCATCATCTTCGGGCAGACAGGAAATGGTGTACCAGCGATTGCGCACTACCTTCCGCCCATCGTTGAGGAGAACGCGGGTACACTCTGCCTTCTCGACGGGATCCACCGCAATTTCCTTGTGAAGATGGTTGGCACGACACTTGAGTCAATTATTGTAAAGGAAATCTCGCGTCCGTTTCCATGCGAGCTTCACGACTGGAGCGCCGTGCAGTTGGTTGACGCGAAACCGCCGAAAGAAAAGCGTTTCTTCGGGCTTCGTGAAGAGCTGTTTCGTGATTTGAAGGCGATTGGAGTTGATGGTTAGGTGCACATAAGGTCCGTAGGACTATCGCCGGCGGACCTTTTTTATTCTTCTCGGTGGCAGATAGTACGTTTTATTTCCTGTTGCGAAAGGGATATTTTTTTTCGAGTCGCGCAATTTCTTTCAAGGTTTTCGTCCATGTCGTGAAGTGAATTGCTCTATCATCGATGTACCATCGGGCGCGTGGCTTTACTTTTGTTACAGCATCAAAGGGAATTTTATGTTTATGGAGCCACTGTTTTATCTTTTTTGTACCCTGGTGTGCGGCGCGGCGACTGAAGACGACGATTTTGAAAGTACGCCGTAATGTCCTAAGCGCAACGAGGGCACCTTTCATGGGCGGATCGTAAATTGAACTATCGTGCCATCCGCGCGAGTACCGATGAATAACGCCATCAAAATCTACCGCAAGCAGTTTCCTTGGGCGGGCGCTTCCATTCTTCATAACTAAATTATATGTCCTCCTTTGCCAAACCAAAAACTCCCCTTTCGGGGAATTTTTATAAGTGCCCGCACTTCGAAGATTTAGCGAAGAAGTAGAGATGGGGGTATTTCACGTCGCGAGTCGCTATGCAGCGACTCGCTCTCTCACAACCCTCGGTTCTGAATAATCTCCTACACGGGAGGAACCTTATACTTTCCTCACGACCCCTCCTTCGGCTCAATTCCCTCCATGTAAACAAAAAACCGGCGCAAGGCCGGTCTTTTTGTTTGATGTGGAGATGGAGGGAATTGAACCCTCGTCTAGAGATAATATCGGTGAACCTTCTACGAGCGTATTTCAGTTATGAACTGAACGAAATCGATTCTTGATTTTCGATCCCGCCTACGAATCACTTGGCGGGACTTAGCCTCCTTGTATAAGACCGCGTATCACCTAAGAGGCGCAAGTGAAGCGATCCTCAAACGTTATGCGTAAGCAAACGCTGGAGCTGCAACTTTATTAGAGTTGGCAGTTAAGGTTTTTGTCCCGCTTACGGCGGGACGCATCGGCTCGCCAGTTCACGATCTATCCCTATCGAAGCCAATCATCCCCGTATGTAATTTTCAACTACTAAATTTTATCACCAAAGAACTTAAAAGTCAAATATCAAAGTATCTTGAGCTTATAGGGCATAGTGCTAAAATTTGAAATATGGCCAAAGTAAAGCCTGTGGAAGTTGATGCCGCTGATATAGTTGAGAAAATCTTACACAAGGCCGTGGACGAGCGCGCAAGCGATGTGCACTTCCAGTCTGAGCGTGAGGATCTCACCGTTCGGTTTAGGATCGACGGCGTCCTCTACGTTGTTCAAAATATTCCGCAATATTTGCGTGATGGCGCGATTTCGTTCATCAAACTAACTGCTCAAATGGACATCGTCGAGCACCAGATTCCGCAGGGTGGTCGTCTGGAATTTAACCATAAAGGACGGCTCTATGATATCCGTGTCTCATCCATTCCTACGATCTACGGGGAAGCACTCGTACTCAGGATTTTTAATCGGGAGAGCAACATCCTCAAAATTGAGGAGCTTGGCTTTGATTCTGATCAGATTGAGGTCGCGAAACAGATTATCGCGAATCCATACGGCATGGTTTTGATTACCGGGCCGAGCGGTTCAGGCAAAACGACATTTCTCTACTCGATCCTGAATGCCCTCAATAAACCAGAACGAAACATTATTTCGATTGAAGATCCTGTTGAGTTTCATTTAGACGGAGTTCGACAAGTGCAGATAAGCGAAAAGAAGGGAATGGATTTCGCCAAGGCAATACGGGAGATGATGCGTCAGGATGCCAATGTTACTATGCTGGGAGAAATACGCGATTCGGATACCGCCGGGATGGCATTCCAGGCAGCCCTGACCGGGATTCTCGTGCTTTCCACATTCCATACGTTCGATGTCGCTGGGCTTATTGTCCGCTTTACCGAATTGGACATTCCGCGGTCTGTCATCTCGCACGCCTTGACGAGTGTTATCTCTACGCGGCTAGTGAGAAGAATCTGCAGCGCCTGTTCCGCAAATTATGAGCCATCCGATCTTGAGAAGAGGTTTTGCGGGATTAAGCACGACCCTTTTTTGCTGCAGAGAGGCGAGGGGTGTGAGGCCTGTCGCAACACGGGGTATCTAGGTAGAACAGGGATCTTTGAAATCGTCTATTTCGATGATGAGATTCAGACCCGAATCCTTGAGGAGGCATCGCCATCGGCGATGCGCGAACTATTCAAAAAGAAGACCGATAAGACTTTATACGATGCGGTTTTGCAGAAGATTTATGACGGCGTTACCACCGTGGATGAAGCTATTCGGGTTGTGGGAATGCCTCTTGAGGTGAGGAGAGGCTGAGCGGAAAATTATTTTTATATTTCTCTTTTTATCTCCCGTTCGTGGGCGCGTTTTTTCAATAGTTCGCGTTTGTCGGATTTTTTGCGGGATTTTCCAAGGCCCAAGGTTATTTTTATGAAGCCATTTTTAAGATGGGCTTCAATCGGCAAGAGGTTTAGCCCTTTTTCGTGGAGTTTGCCAGCGAGATTTTTGATCTCTGTTCCGTGGAGCAGAAGCCGACGCGAACGTTTGGAGTCGTAGTCCGCCGGAGCGTTTTTCGGCTGATATGCTGGAATATCGGCGTTAGTGAGCCAGAGTTGGCCCCCGCGGATTACGGCGTAACTTCCAGCAAGGTTAAGAAGACCGTTTTTCACGCTTTTAACTTCCTGACCAAGAAGTTCAATGCCCGCTTCATAGGTTTCAAGGATTTCATAGTCGAATCTTGCCCGCCGGTTTTCTCCAAGCAATTTCATTAGTATTATTATATCCCGCGCTCTCGGCCGCGAACAGATAAAAAAAAGACAGCCATTTGGCTGTCTTCATAAGGAAGGTGGATCTAATACTGCTGATCCTTTTTTGCTTTCCTTGAGTTTGGCTTGGAGGAAAAGTTTCCGGTGGTTGAACATTGTCTGTTGCTTGAGGATCTGATACACAGTTACCCCGGCGCGGAGAACGGCTTCACCCGCTTCTTCGCCCAGCTCTCTTTGTGCTTCTTTCTTGATTATCATCAAGACTGCCGCGACAAAGGAGTTTTCTTCTCCAATCTCAAATAACCGTTGTTCCAAGTAGAGACCCGTGTGGTCATCGTCAACTTTGTCTATTTCCGAAAACACCCGCGCTGCGATGCTTATCTCCACCTTCGGTAGCGGCGCAACTGACCTATTCATTTATAGCCTCCCTTTGGTTATGCTGTTCGCTTTCAAAGTGCCAGTCTAACGAGGGTATGTTATCATATATTTTTTATATTGTCAAGTATGTTTTACCTCCTGCTTCAAAGGGCGGGAAACTGATATACTTTTTCTAATGCGTGGTCAAATCATAAAGATTTTGAAGAAAGTCGCCCCATACGCGTCGCTGGAAGTGAATGTTCCAGAGGTTTCCGAGTTCGGGCACTTCTCGACGAATATCGCGATGCGTCTTGCGAGTGAAAAAGGCAGAAAACCGCTAGAGGTCGCAGGCGAGCTCGTTTCAAAAATTCTCAAGGTCAGCCCCAGGGGATTTTTTGAAAGAATTGAGGTTGCAGGTCAAGGTTTTATTAATTTCTGGATCGAAAAAAGCGTTCTCCAAAAAGAGCTTCTCGCCGTTCATGAAAAAAAAGGTTTTGGGAAAAGCAAGGCAGGGAAAGGAAAAAAAGTTATTGTTGAATATTCCTCGCCTAATATCGCGAAGCCGATGCACGTGGGGCATTTGCGCTCGACCTTAATCGGGGACGCGCTAGCCAACATCCACGAATTTTTAGGATACGAAGTCATCCGCTGGAACTACTTGGGCGACTGGGGGACTCAATTTGGGAAGCTCATTTCTGCCTATAAGTTGTGGGGCAAAAGACAGGAAGTAGAGAAGGCGCCAATCGGAACCCTGCTCAAACTCTATGTGAAGTTTCACGAAGAGCTTGACAAGCAGCCGGAGCTTGAAGAGATGGGGAGAGAGGAGTTCCGCAAGTTCGAGGAAGGCGACCACGAGAACCGGCGCCTATGGCTGTGGTTTAGGAGAGAATCACTTAGAGAATTCAACGCGATCTATAAGCGTCTCGGCGTGAAGTTCGACGTGACGCTCGGCGAGAGTTTCTATGAAAAGGGTCTGAAACCACTTATTGAGCGTTTGATACGGCGAGGGATTGCCAAAGAGAGCGAAGGAGCACTTATCGCGCAGGTCGGGGAGTTGCCACCGGCCCTAATCCGCAAGTCGGACGGCGCGACGCTCTACATCACGCGCGATTTGGCGAATATTGAGTATCGCGTCAAAAAATATAAACCCGCGAAGATCCTCTACGTGGTCGCGAACGAGCAGGCACTTCATTTCGAGCAACTCTTTGCAATAGCCCGACTCATCGGGATTCGTGGCGTAGAGTTCGAGCACGTGAAATTTGGCCTTGTCTTAGGTGAAGGCGGGGAGAAATTCTCGACGCGGGAAGGAAAAACCATCCACCTTGAAGAAGTCATTGAGAAAATTATTCGTCTTGCGCAAGGCGTGGTTTCAAAGAAAAATCCAGGGCTCTCGGAGCGTGAGAAAAAGCAGATTGCCGAAGCGGTGGGAATCGGGGCTTTAAAATACAACGACCTCCGCGAACATCGTCATTCTGACCTCGTCTTCGACTGGAACCGGATGCTCGATTTTACAGGCGATAGCGCCCCGTACATCCAATACACCTACGCGCGGATGCAAAGCATCAAACGGAAAGTGCGCGCTGGGGCGAAACCCGACGCGTCTCTTCTCGAATTAGAAAACGAACTTTCGGTTTTGCGAAAAGTGCTCGATTTTCCGTATGTTGTTACAGCATCAGCAGAGGCATTGACTCCCAATACACTTGCGCGCTACACCTACGAGCTTGCTGTTCTTGCGAATAAATTTTACGAAACAACACCGGTAATGAAAGAAGAAGACGTTAAGCTTCGCGCCGCGCGGTTGGTTTTGGTTGACGTTGCGGCGGGGGTTTTGAAACGGGCGCTTAATCTTTTAGGCGTGAGTACACCCTCACGTTTGTAACCCCCACACCAACGCTGTTGTGGTGTTGGGGTAAATAAAAAGCCCCACAACTATACACAACGTTACGTCCTTTAGTAGTTATAGTGTGGGGCAAAACAGTGCCCCGGCGTGCTGGTATGAGGGCCTCACCCCCGATAAGAGACAGTCAATCCCAGCACTGGCCCGGGGCAGAAGGAAACGGCAGCGGCAGTAAACAAGCTACTACCGTGTATAGTATCATGTTTTCGGGCGGTATGCAACCCCCGTCACTTTAGAGAGATAGTAACGCCCAGCCATTTTTCTTGAGAAGACAAGGATAGCTCGCAAGTCATATTTTTAAATGGGAGGACCAAGATTTACCGAAGTGTACGGGGCAAGCCCCATTTGGATTTTTGGCTCTAATCCGGCACAATTAAAAAGTCTCTCCTTATGTTTGTAATAAAGAGTACGCAACTAGATTTCCCTGCGGCAGAAGAAAAGACCCTCGAGTTTTGGAAGAAAAACGGCACGTTCGAGAAGAGCGTCGCCCTTCGACAAACTCAGGGCAAGCCCAGGTTCGTGTTCTACGAGGGGCCGCCGACCGCAAACGGCCGGCCGGGGATCCATCATGTCCTCGCGCGATCGTTCAAGGACATCATTCTCCGCTATAAAACGATGCAGGGATTTTTCGTTCCTCGCCGCGGCGGCTGGGACACACACGGCCTCCCAGTTGAAATCGAGGTTGAGCGTGAGCTGGGACTGAAGTCCAAAAAAGACATCGAGAAATTCGGCATCGCCGAGTTTAACAAAAAATGCAAAGAGTCCGTCTGGAAATATAAGGAGGAGTGGGAACGCTTGACCGAACGGATGGGCTTTTGGCTCGACCTTAAGAATCCCTACATTACCTACGAGACGAACTACATCGAGACGCTCTGGTGGATTATCAAAGAGATTTGGAAGAAAAAATTGCTCTATAAGGGCCACAAGGTGGTTCCCTGGTGTCCGCGTTGCGGAACGGCGCTCTCCTCGCACGAGCTTGCGCAAGGATATAAAGAGGTAACCGACAACTCGGTTTATGTGAAATTCAAGCTGAAAAAAGGAAAGAAGATCGGCGATTTTACGACAGATGACAAAACATATATTCTTTCATGGACAACGACTCCATGGACGCTACCAGGAAATGTCGCGCTTGCCGTAGGGAAGGATATTCACTATGGGATTTATGAAAACAAGACGAATATTCGACGTGGCATGTCTGGCGGGGGTGAGTGGATATTAACCGAAGGTCATTATATTTTAGCGACCAATCTATTATCTGTTCTTACTAAGGAGGGGAATTACTTAACTGGGCGATCCATCCTAGTGAGCGGTAAAGAACTTGTCGGTCTGGAGTACGAACCGCTTTTTAAGATTCCGACGCTCGTAAACAAAAATTCATATAAGGTATACCCGGCTGATTTCGTGACAACCGAAGAAGGAACTGGTGTCGTGCACACCGCCGTGATGTACGGCGAAGATGACTATGAATTAGGTAAAAAAGTTGGACTGCCGCAGCACCATACCGTGGACGAGCAGGGAAAGTTCATGAAAGAAGTCCCAAGCCTCGGCGGGCTTTTTGTGAAGTCTACGGAGACGGAAAAAAAGATTTTCCGGCACCTCGAAAAAAACCGAAATCTCTTGAAAATCGAGTCCTATACCCACGAATACCCTTTTTGCTGGCGTTGCGAAACGCCGGTACTCTACTATGCCCGCGATTCTTGGTTTGTGGCGATGTCCAAGCTCAAGACAAAACTCCTCGCGGCGAACAAAAAAATTAACTGGATTCCAAGCTACCTCAGGGATGGCCGCTTCGGCGAGTGGCTCCGTGAAGTTAAGGACTGGAACTTCTCGCGGGAGCGCTACTGGGGCACGCCGCTCCCGATCTGGGAATGTAAAAGGTGTGGCGCGCAGGATATATTCGGTAGCTTTGAAGAGCTTGGGCGAAGAGCGGGTAATGGGAACACTTTCTATATACTTAGACACGGTGAATCTCAGCACAATTTGGAGGGTATTTGCGGGCCGCCTAGAGATACCGATAAATACACCTCGCATCTCACCGAATTCGGAAAAAAACAAATTAAAGCAGCCGCACGCATACTTCTTAGTAAAAAGATCGATTTTATTTTCATTTCGTCACTCAAGCGCGCACGAGAAACTGCTGAGATTGTTGCCAAATATATTAAAGCGCCTATCCAAGTGGCCGATGAGATAAGAGAACTTCATCCAGGCATCTTTGAGGGAAAGAATTATCTTGAGTATCGCGACTATTTCGCTAATTTGGCGAGCGGGATCGATAAGTTTACCCACGCGCCACAGGGCGGTGAAAGCAAGCTGCACGTGAGGAAACGAATGCTCGGGTTCTACCAAGATCTCAATCGTCGTTACCGCGGGAAAAATATTTTACTCATTAGTCATGGTGATCCGCTGTGGATTTTGCGGAGCGCGCTTCGCGGCCTGGACGTCAGAGGGACGATTGCGCAAAAAAAGGCCATTTATCCTGAGACCGGGAAGGTGTATGAAGCGAGCGGCGCAATGCTCTCGTTTACTCCGGAGGGAGAATTTGATCCGCATCGCCCCTATATTGACGCTGTTCAATTTCCCTGTGCGAAGTGCAAAGGAGAGATGAGGCGTATTCCCGAAGTCGCTGATGCTTGGTTTGATTCTGGTTCCGTGCCCTTCGCGCAAGTCCACTATCCCTTCAGTAAGGGTCATAAACTGGAATATCCTGCCAATTATATTTCAGAAGGCATTGATCAGACGCGCGGCTGGTTCTACACGCTCCTTGCCGTAGGGACTCTCCTTGGCAAAGGTACGCCATATAAGAACGTGATTTCGCTTGGTCACGTGAACGACAAATATGGCAATAAGATGTCTAAGTCAAAAGGGAATGTGGTCGATCCATGGACGATGATTGAGAAATACGGCGTAGATGTCGTGCGCTGGTATTTCTTTACCTCGACCCCGCCTGGCGAGCCCAAGAATTTTGATGAAGCTGATTTGGGCAAAGCTTTTAGAAGATTCCATTTAATCCTCTGGAATTCGCTCGTGTTTTATAGGACTTATGGCCGCGGCATAAAATCCGATGTAAAACCGGTATCAAAGAATATCCTTGATAGATGGGTCTTGGTGCGCCTCGCCGAGACGATCGCGGAGGCAACTCGGTATTTGGATAAATATCATGTTCGCGAGGCAGCGCTTGCGCTCGAGCAGTTCGTAGACGATCTCTCGCGTTGGTATATCCGCCGTTCTCGGCGAAGGTTTCAACCTGCCCGCCGAAGTCTTGACGGAGGCGGGAAGCCGGAAAGTAAAAAAGACTTTGCAGACGCGTCAAGTACGCTCGCGTATGTTCTCGGCGCGGTTTCCAAGCTCGCGGCACCGTTTACGCCATTTTTTTCCGAAATTCTCTGGAATGAACTTGGCGGTAAGGAGTCGGTGCACCTCACAAACTGGCCGGTTATGAAAAAGGAGACCGCTCACAAAAAGTTGAATGCGGCGATGGAAGAAGTTCGGCGGATTGCGAGCGTGGCCTTGGCGAAGCGCGCCGAGGCAGGAATTAAAGTGCGCCAACCGCTCCGTCGCCTTACGGTGAAGGGCAAGGGGGTCGGGCGCGAGCTCGCCGCGATCCTCGCCGACGAAGTAAACGTCAAGGAAATTGTATTCAACCCGAAACTCAAAACCGACCTCGAACTCGATACCGCAATCACGCCGGAACTTAAAGAAGAAGGCATCGTGCGTGAGATTGTCCGTATGGCGCAGGATTTGCGGCAAAAGGCCGGTTTTAAGCCAAAGGACGCGATCGTGCTCATGGCGGAACTCTCAGGAGGTTTAAAAAGTGTCTTTCAAAAGAACGAAAAACTTATAAAGCAGGAAATCGGCGCTAAAGAAGTTGAATATAAAAAATCAGAGAAATTTAAGGCGGAAATTGCCACGAAGTTTGACGAGGTGGATATTTGGATGGCCGTGAGGGAAGTATAAAAAAGAAATAAAAAGAGGCGTACGGTGTGTACGCCTCCTGATTGCTACGGACGTTTCTGGACCTCGTACCGTTCCAGGTACTCGCTGTAGGATGCCATCGGGGGGCCGAGTGGCTTCACTACAATATCCGGGATAAGCGGGAAGTCCTCTGCTTCCGGAAATCCTGCCCTCAGGAAAAACTCTTTTAGGATGCGATCTTGCCCCCAAGCAATTTCCTGCCGAGTCTTAAGGATCTCGTCGAGTGACGCGATCGCAGTAATCGACTCGTTTGAGAGATTGCCGAATCTTTCTTGGAGCGTTGCTAGGGTTCCCCAAATAGGTTCGGGCAACCCAACCTCGTAGACAGAAACCAGGCCGTTGCAGTCCCCAGCTTTGTTCTCTGGATCAGCTCGGTCGAACACGACCCGCGGGACGTACTGATGGTAGTCGCAAAACGGCTTTACTGACCCTTTAATCGCAGATTTGACTTTGGTCAACATCGAGCGATCCTGGTCGGTGATCTGGAGATCCGCCTTCTCCACCACGTAGTCCCGCGCGGCAACCGAGTCATCCGCGAGTTTCTGGAACTCAGCCGTGCTCGCGATTGATTTGTCAAGGCAGAGTTCTTCCTCCACCTCCCGGCAGAAGGTGTCTCGCGGATTCAAGTCGCTCTTCGCTTGTTCGCCGATCCAATTCCCGCCGATGCACAGTCCCTTCCAGCGGAATGCTTTCCGGGGATAGCCTCCATCCTTCATTTCCATGAAGAGCTGGCGGGGATTAGTCTCGCGGTAGATGATCCCTACGGCCGAGATGTTGTTGAATATCGGCTTTTTAGCAGTCGTTTCTTGCGTTTCCAACCTGCACCTCCTTAATATTGATGGTTTTATTCAATTATTTACTTAACAAAAAGCCGCCGTTATTTTATCACGGCGGCTAAAATATGTCAACTCTACTTTTATATCTCTATCCCAATTTTTTTCTTTACCTCGTGGGTTTTCTTCTCGGCAATTTGGGAGGCTTTGGCGGAGCCAGATTTAAGAATAGTTTGTAGTTGGTAGTGAGTAGTTTGTAGTTGTTTTTTCTTTTTGCGGAAGACGGAGAAATAGTCGGCGACAAGTTCGGCGAGATCGCGTTTGAATTCAGAATAATTTTTGCCAGTGTATTTTTTCTCGAGCATTGGAATCCTCTCACCGCTTAAGGATGAATAGATTCTAAGTAAGTTGCTTATGCCCGCCTTTTTCGCTGGATCAAGCTTGATTTCCGAGCCGGAATCAGTAACAGCCCGAGAAATTTTTGCCTTTATTTCTTGCGGCGAGTCATCGAGAAAAAGACAGCCGGATGGTTCGGACTTAGCCATTTTTTTCTTGGGGTGAGTTATGCTCATTACTCTTGGCGATTCGGTTAAAATCGGCTTTGGCTCAACAAAAGTTTTGCCGAAACGTTTGTTGAACTTGCGGGCTAAAGTTCGCGCGAGTTCCAAATGCTGAAGTTGGTCTTCGCCAACCGGCACAAAAGCCGCGTCGTAGAGCAGGATGTCTGAGGCCATTAGCGCCGGATAAGTCAAAAGTCCGGCATTAACTCGTTCTTTCTCCTTCTCGGATTTTTCTTTGAATTGAGTCATTCTTTTGAGTTCGCCTAAAGAAGTGAGCGTCTCAAAAATCCAAGCGAGTTCGGCGTGGGCCGATACCTGCGATTGCAAAAAGATCGTTGATTTTTTCGGGTTGAGTCCCGCCGCAATGTAATCAGCCGCAAGTTCCAAAATCTGTTTATGTTTTTCCGCTGGCGAAAAGCTTTCCGTGAGTGAATGAAGATCAGCAATAAAAAAATAACACTTGTATTTGCCGGAGTTTTGGAGCTCGACAAAGTTCTTTAAGGCGCCCAAGTAATTTCCGATGTGGAGGCGGCCTGTCGGCTGAATTCCGGAGATTAGGATGGGTTTAGACATATTAGAGAATTAGTGAATAGAGACTAGAGGTATTCATCGTGATTTTAGAACTAGCGACGCGATAAATTTGTTTAACATTTTCATAGTTTCATTCAGTAATGAGTCTACCTTTTCATATTTTCTTGACAATCCGAACTTTAGTTCTTTTGCAATAATGAGCTGAGTTTCGAGTTCTGCGCCAGACGCGAAGGCTATTCTTAAAAAATGAATAAAATCCTGATGGTGTTGCCTCGAGTGTCCACGAGTGAATCCCTCAGCGATATTAGAAGGAACTGAAATCGCAGCTCGTCTCATTTGATTAGTCAATCCGTACAGCTCGCTTTTTGGAAAAGAATCGGTAAGCAGATAAACCTCACGAACTAGTTCGATTCCCTTTTGCCAAATAAGGAGTTCTCTATACGAACTAATCATACTATTCACTAGTCACTAATTCTCTATATCTCTATTACTACTGGTAAGATCATTGGTCGGCGTTTGGTTTTATTATAAAGGAACTGGCCGATCTGGTCGCGGATCAGGTTCTTCAAGTAATCCGGTTCAAGCGGCTGGTAGTTGGGGAGGCGCGAGATCAAGCCGTGAAGCCGTTTGCGGATACCCTCGAGGATTTCCTGATTTTCTTTTAGATATATAAAGCCGCGCGAGATGATGTCCGGGCTCTTCAAAAGCCGGCCGCCTTTGTCGCGGTCAACTGTGACTATTATTACCACCATTCCCTCGGCAGAAAGAGCGCGTCTATCGCGGAGCACCACTTCCTCGACGTCGCCCACACCCAAGCCGTCAACCATAACATAATAAGCCGGCACTTCGCGTTCGGTGACTCTGAAGCCGCTTTTGGTCAAGGCCGCGACTTGGCCGTTATCCATAAGTATTGAGTTTTCCTTGGGAATGCCCACTTCCCTCGCTGACTGGGCGTTCGCGGCCCGCATAAAATAGTAGCCGTGAACCGGCACTATGAATTTTGGTTTTATGAGCTTCATCACGAGTTGGAGGTCGTCTTTTGGCGCGTGACCGCTTGCGTGGATGTCAATAAGGTTTGAGTGATAAACAATCGCGCCCTGCCGGCTCAAATTATCCTTGACCACTTGGACGCTGCGCTCGTTTCCGGGGATGACCGAGGAAGAGAGCACCACAACGTCCGACGGCTTGATTTTGATCTGGCGGTGCTCGCCGTTAACGATCCTCATTAAGCTCGCATTGGGCTCGCCCTGGGCGCCGGTTGAAAGTATCAGGAGTTTATCGTCCCGGAATTTGTGGATTTCTTCGAGGGCGACGAGCGTGCCTTCTTTGGCTTTGATGTAGCCCAAGTTTTGGGCGATTTGGACATTGGTTTTCATCGTAAATCCGGAGAGCGCGACTTTGCGGCCAATTTTCTCTGCGATTTTAATGATCTCGGCTATCCGAGTTAAGAGCGAAGCAAAGGTTGCCACAATTATTCGGCCTTCAGCTTTGCGGAAGATGGCTTCGAGATTTTTCTCGACCACTTTTTCGGAGAGTGAGTGGCCGGCCTCCTCCGCGTTCGTGCTGTCAATCATAAGAGTATGAATGCCCATCTTGCCGATTTTTTCGAATTCCTCGAGGCCCTGGGGACGATCTTCTTCGTTATAGTCAATTCTGAAATCGGCGAAGTGGACAATGTTCCCTATAGGCGTTTTCAAAACCACGCCCGCGGTCTCGGGAATAGTGTGAGGGACGCCGAAAAATTGCGCCTCAAAAAAGTTTGAGAGCTGGACCTTGTCGCCATTTTTCACGACCTGGATATTGAGCTTCGGGCTATTCGGAAAATCATCCTGCCTTTTTAGGACTATGGCTTTGGTAATTGAGGTTGCGTAGATCGGGGGATTGCCGAGTTTTTGGAGCAGGTGTGGCAATGCGCCGATATGGTCATAGTGAGCGTGGGTGAGGATCAGGCCTTGGATGTTTTGTTTTTTTGGTTCAAGATAGGCGATATTCGGAATGATGTAGTCAATGCCCGGCGTCTCCTCTTCTGGGAACTGCAAGCCGGCGTCGATAATCACAATTTCGTTTTGGTATTCAAAAAACATCATATTGCGGCCGACTTCTTCAAGACCGCCCAAGGGCGCAAAATAAACCGTAGGTTCGGCTTTTTCCATTATTTTTTTTACCCCCCTGATTTCACGGGGACGCGCTGAAGTTTTTCTAATCATTTATTTGATGGAAATTATAGTGCCGAGGGAGGGATTTGAACCCTCACGCCCGTAAAGGCACACGGCCCTGAACCGTGCATGTCTGCCAGTTCCATCACCTCGGCGTTTTTATTCATTAAAAAGTAAATTAACTTGCCCCTAATTTGGGTCAATGTGAGCGATATTTTAAAGTCAGCAGGAAAAAATTAGGCAATTTACAAATAGATAGAGTGGATATAAGTCTCCGGAGAACTTTGATTAGGTTAAAGTGAGTATAGCAGAACCGTTTTGGAAGTCAAGATTTATTGGGGTACCGAAAAAAGGCCCCCGCATATGCAGGGGCTTAAAGTACTGGCTCTAGTACTTTCGAATATCATACGGGCCAACAATGAACTGGTAGCTCGGGAGTCCTTGGGCCGGCACGAAAATCTGCGCCTCCCAAGTGCCGACGAGCTGTCCGCGATCGGTGAAGATGAACTGGATTGTAGCAGGCTGGCCGTCAAACCCTATTTCTTTTAGCGAAAGAAAATAGAGATCGCCCGTATCGAGCTCAGCCCGATCCTTTCCGTCAAGGCGCATCACGGCATGAAAGTTGGTATTCTGGCCGATTTGCACGCTTGCCGTCGAGTTCCACCATTCGCGCGGAAAGCCCTTCTTTTCGGAAGCTGGCCTTACATCGCCCGCGACAGCGGGGTAGGCATCACGGCTTACGCCATAGCTTCCGTCAGGTCTGCGGATGTCCGAGTCTCTGATGATCCAGCTTACCGAACTTCCTCGGCCAGACGTTCCAATCGTAAGGAGCTGCATAGCCATACCTACATAGCCGCTCAAGTTCTTGCCGTCGTAGGAACTGTAAATCCGGGCCGCAAACGGCACCTGCGGGAAGAGTGGTTCGAAGTGACGACTGTCATAGACAACGTCCCCCGGACCCAAGGTTCCGATCAGCCGATCGTAGACGTAGAGTTCGGCATAGAACGATTTCATGCCGTTCGTTATGATCATCTTCTCGCCACGAAACGAAACACCGAACTGCTTTAATAATGGGCTTTCAACCTGCACCTTGGGCGCCACATCCCATACGACCTTCACCACCGATTTCAAGACATTGGCTCGGACTGAAAACGGCAGTAGCGTAAGCAGTCCAACTAAAATCCACAGTTTCTTGTTCATATCTTCTCCTTAAGGACGTCCGACGTCCTTATTTTATTAAGGGTTAACGTTGCAGTTTCAATTTTCTGCATATAATTATACACCCAAAAACCAATTTTGTCAACCCCCACACTAATCGGGGATTTTCTTACTTGCGCTGGTAGCGATCCCCGATTAGTGTGGGGGTTGACAAGATTCCTAAGAGTAATAGACTGGAAAAGTATCCAAAAGTCCGCCAAGAGCGGACTTTTTAAATGAAGGGCTTGCTCCCCGTTAGATAGGCGCGAAGCGCCATCTAATGGGGCAACAAAACCTTCACCCCCCACCTTTATGGCTAAGATTACAATGACACATCAAAACAAAGACGCAGTCGAATCGCTCCGCTTAGCTTTGATTTGTTGTCCGAATCATGTGAGCAAAGGGGCGGGGTGCTCAATTTTGTGGCTAACCGGAGCACATAAAGTCGAGGCGCTAAATATTTATGTGCTCGGTTAGACAAAATTGGCATGTTTGATCTAAAAAACCGCTTAATCGAACAGGTAGCAGAAGAGAAAGGCATCCCTAAGGAAAAGGTCCTCGAGGCCATTGAGGACTCGATTGCTGCTGCCTACAAGAAGGAGTATCGGAAGCGTGGCGAGATCGTGAAGGCCAAGCTTGACTCCAAAACCGGCGACGTTAAATTCTCACAGATAAAAACCGTGGTTGATGAAACGACAGTCCGTTTTGTTGAAGAAGGCGAAGTTGAAGAAAAAAGGGAAGAGAAGAAATTCGAGAGCGGGGAGGGCCTCTTGCCACGCTACAACCCCGACCGCCACCTTTTAATTAAAGAAGCAAGAGAAATTAAGCCGGATGCCGCAGTAGGCGACGAGATCATTTCTGACCTGCCTCTGTACGAGGATTTCGGCAGGATCGCGGCTCAATCAGCTAAACAAGTAATCTTACAGCGTCTGCGCGAGTCAGAGCGGGATTCCATTTTAGCCGAGTGGCGGGATAAAGAAGGCCAGGTTGTAAGCGGCTTTGTTCAGCGCTTCGAGCGGGGCCATGTTTATATTGATTTAGGGCGGACGATCGGAGTCATGTTTGCGAATGAATCCGTCCCAGGCGAGCATTACCGTCCAGGCGAGCGGCTGCGCTTCTTGGTCTTAGCGGTTCAGGAAGACACTCGTCTTCCAGGCATCATTCTTTCCCGCTCGCATCCGAAATTTGTGAGCAAGCTTTTTGAGCTTGAGGTGCCGGAACTCGCCGAGGGCGCAGTCGAGATCAAAGCCATTGCGAGAGAGCCGGGGAATCGCACCAAAATAGCCGTTGCCTCTAAAGCTGAAGGTGTAGATCCGGTAGGTGCTTTTGTCGGTCAGCGAGGCACGCGCGTTATGGCGGTGACGAATGAACTAGGGGCAGAAAAAATAGACATCATTGAGTGGTCGGAAGATTCGGAAAAATTTATCGGAAATTCGCTCTCGCCAGCCAAGGTTAAGTCGGTAGAGGCCTTGGAACGTAGGGAAGCGAGAGTCTTTGTTCCAGAAGATCAGTTGAGCTTGGCGATTGGCCGCGGCGGCCAAAATGTGCGCTTGGCAGCCAAACTTACTGGCTGGAGGATCGACGTCCGTTCCGAGACTAGGCCAGAGCAAGTCCAGGAAGGCGGGGTCGCCGGCGTTACGGGTGAAGGCAAAACTGAAACTTTTTCCGAAGAATAGTTTAAAATAAGACTATGACCCCAACTCTTTTTGCAATCATTGTAAGTCTCGCCTCGATTCTTTTTGCCTTTGTGTTGATTTATATAATCTCGCGTTACCCTTCGGGTGATGCGAAAATGCGGGAAGTAAGTTCGGCCATTCAAATTGGCGCTCGGGCCTATCTTAATCGTGAGTACAAGGCCATTGGTCTTGTGGCGCTTATCCTCGCAATTTTAATCGCTATATTTATTAACTTCAAAACCATGGCAGGCTTTGCTGTGGGAGCTGTAGCATCGGCCTTAGCCGGCTATATCGGTATGAGCGTTTCTGTTCGAGCGAACGTCAAGACCGCCGAGGCTGCGAAGACTGGCCTCAATAAGGCGCTCAAGGCGGCTTTTCAAGGTGGAGCTGTGACCGGACTTCTTGTTGTAGGACTTGCTTTGCTTTCGGTTGCCGGATTTTACGGCGTCACCCACGATCTTACGGCCTTGATCGGCCTGGGCTTTGGCGGAAGTTTAATCTCGGTTTTTGCGAGGTTGGGCGGTGGGATATTCACCAAAGGCGCTGATGTTGGCGCTGATCTTGTGGGCAAGCTTGAGGCCGGCATTCCAGAGGACGACCCGCGCAATCCCGCGGTGATTGCTGATAATGTCGGAGACAATGTCGGCGACTGCGCGGGCATGGCAGCTGATCTTTTTGAAACTTATGCCGTAACCGCGATTGCCTCTATGCTTCTGGGTAAATTTGTTTTCCCGGGCTCAATTTATGCGATTATCTTTCCGCTTCTTATAGGCAGCGTCTCGGTAATCGCTTCGATTTTGGGAATTTTCTTTGTGCGCCTGGGCCGGAAAGAGTCCATTATGGCAGCGCTTTACAAAGGCCTTGCGGCCTCAAGCGTCTTTGCGCTTGTAGGTTTCTATTTTCTCGCCAAACGTTACGCCGGATCAATCTGGGGCGGTTTGGGTGGACTACTCCGGGAGCCGAGGGCCTTGAGCTTTGGCGAGCTTTTCTTCCCGATGGCGATTGGGATCCTTGTTACAGGTCTTTTAGTTTTTATAACCGAGTACTATACTTCCAAGAAATTTCGGCCGGTAAAATCAATCGCGAGCGCCTCGGAAACCGGTCATGCCACGAATATCATCACCGGTCTTTCTGTTGGGATGGAGTCAACTGCCCTGCCAGTTATCGTGATTGTGGCGGGTGTTCTCGCGGCTTACGGCCTCTCCGGACTCTACGGCGTTGCCCTGGCAGTTATGAGTATGCTCTCCATGGCAGGGATTATTGTCGCGATTGACGCCTACGGTCCCATAACGGATAACGCCGGCGGCATTGCCGAGATGACCGGTCTTCCATCCTCAGTCCGAAAAATAACCGACGCACTGGATGCGGTCGGGAATACCACTAAAGCCGTGACTAAGGGCTATGCCATTGGTTCAGCCGGCCTTGCGGCGGTTGTCTTGTTTTCATCTTATGTTCAGGAACTCACGATTAAATTCGGTAGCCGCGCTCTGGACTTCAGCCTCGGGAATCCTCAAATTTTGATTGGTCTTCTTTTGGGTGGTATGATCCCCTACCTTTTTGCCTCTCTCTCGATGCGGGCAGTGGGCAAGGCCGCGGGGAGCGTGGTCAAAGAAGTGCGCAGGCAGTTTAAAGAAATCCCCGGACTAATTAAAGGGACAGCAAAACCGGATTATGCGCGAAGCGTTGATATCGTAACTCGGGCCGCTATCCGCGAGATGGTTCTGCCGGCTCTTCTTCCGGTTTTAATTCCGATTTTAGTGGGCTTCATTCTGGGGCCGCAGGCCTTGGGCGGGTTACTCGTCGGCTCGATTGTGACTGGGATATTCGTCGCGATCTCCATGACCTCTGGCGGCGCTGCCTGGGACAATGCTAAAAAATATATTGAGGAAGGCAACTTGGGCGGCAAGGGTTCCGATGCCCATAAGGCGGCGGTTACAGGCGACACGGTCGGAGATCCGTATAAGGACACAGCTGGTCCGGCAATCAATCCGGTGATAAAGGTTATAAATATCATCGCGCTCTTGCTCATACCGTTTCTTTAAGCTTTAATTAAATTGGCATGAACTTGATCCCAACAGTTATTGAAAAATCTCAGTACGGCGAACGCGCCTACGACATCTATTCACGGCTTCTTAAGGAGCGAATAATTTTTTTAGGCGGGCCGATTAGTGATGCTGTCGCGAATACCGTAATTGCCCAACTGTTGTTCTTAGAACACGAAGACCCCAAAAAGGAAATCAAGCTTTATGTGAATACCCCGGGCGGATCGGTCACAGCCGGGCTCGCGATCTACGACACGATGCAGTATGTAAAGCCAGACGTGGTTACGATGTGCATGGGCATGGCCGCTTCAATGGGCGCAGTGCTTCTCTCAGCCGGAAAAAAAGGCAAGCGTTTTGCTTTGCCTAACTCGGAGATTCTCTTACACCAGGTGATGGGCGGAGCCGAGGGCCAGGCTATTGAAGTCGAGATCGCGGCTCGGCATATCGTGAAGATCAAAGACCGGATTAACCAGATTTTAGCAAAGCACACAGGACAGCAAATTTCCCGTATTGAACAGGACACTGACCGCGATTTCTTTATGACGCCCAATGAGGCCAAGGAATACGGTCTGATTGACGAAATTATCAAGAACCACAAGTAGGTCGCTCATACTGGGTATTAAAAAAGGCCGCTCGCAGGGCGGTTTTTGTGTTAAAATGGTTGAAATGGACAAATCAAAAATTGAACATGTCCTCATGCGTGGCGTCGAAGACGTGATCGATCGGAAGCACCTCGAACAAGCGCTCGCGGGTGGAAAGACGCTCCGCGTGAAGCTCGGTATTGACCCAACAGCTTCTGATCTTCACCTTGGCCACGCCGTGGTTTTGCGGAAACTGAAGGAATTTCAAGAACTGGGGCATAAAATTATTTTGATTATAGGCGATTTTACTGCACGGATCGGCGATCCGGCTCACAGAGCCGAGGCGCGGAAGCCGCTAACCGAGTCCGAGATCAAGAAAAATATGGAAAAATACCTGAGGCAGGCCGGAAAAATTGTGAATCTCAAAAAGGCGGAGGTTTTCTACAACAGCCGCTGGTTTCTAAAAGAGGGCATGGCGAAAATGATCGAGCTAAGTTCCGCCGCAAGCATCCAGCAGGTTCTCCACCGCGAAGATTTTAAAGAGCGTATAAACCGGCACCAAGATATAACCTTAACTGAACTTCTCTACCCGCTTCTTCAAGGTTACGACTCCCTACAAGTAAAAGCCGACCTCGAGCTCGGTGGCACTGACCAGACCTTCAATCTTCTTATGGGTCGCAGGGTTCAACGCTGCTTTGGAATGAAGGAGCAGGATATTTTGACTGTTTCCCTTCTTGAGGGCTTGGACGGCGTGAAGAAGATGAGCAAAAGCTTAGACAATTTTATTGCCCTTGATGACGAAGGAGCCCAGATGTTTGGGAAGATAATGTCTTTGCCTGACAAACTTATATCAAAATATTTTCTCTTGACCACAGACCTAGAAGAAACGGAGATAAAGACACTTGAGAAAAGTCTTTCACCTAGGGATCTTAAGGCCCGTTTAGGCTTTGAAATCGTAAAAATCTATCACGGCGAGAAGGCAGCCGAAAAGGCTAAGGGAGATTTTGATAGTATTTTTGTAAAGAAAGAAATCCCCGAAGACATCCCTGATATTAAAGTCAATAATGGAAGAATTTCTAGCCTTGATCTTGTGGTCTTAAGCGGCGTCGTCGCGAGCAAAAGCGAGGCTAGGCGCCTTATTGAACAAGGCGGCCTGGAGGTTCAAGGCAGGGTTTTTAGAAACTCCCAAGAAGTTATGAATTTGAAAGGCGGGGAGGCCGTAAAGATCGGCAAGCGCCATTTCTTCAGGATCAGAGTCTAGTTGCTTTATAACTCGCCCTGCGCTATAACGAAGCCAGTAATCGGGTTACTTAACTTTGAAAACTTAACAAGGGAGGTCTGATTTCCCAAGGAGGTATATGTGCCGAAGCAAATATTGCCGGATGCGGCGGCGTTCGCCAGATTTCGCGCCGCGCTCATAAAGCGCGGCTTTCGAGAGGTCTCATCGGTCGAATTCAGGAAGGATTTTTCTCGATTGAAACTCAAAGCTCCCTCGCCGCGCGAAGGGCGTGAAGTTGGTTTTAGGTTCTGGGCAAATAGTTTGGAGGTGAAGGTTTGGACTACGTTTCTTAGTGCACGGGGCAGGTCTCGCGAGAGCGATGCCGGATGGGTACTCATTCTGGACGGGGATGAAGCACAGTACTTTTCTCATCCGCTCCGTAGGACGAAGAATTTTCTCCACAATCTCCTCTGGTTTGCGGGGATTGCCAAGTGGCGTGTGGAGCATCGTCCCCTGTGCCCTGTCTGCAAGAAATACATGCGCATCCGCGGCGCAAGGGCGTTCCGCGCCAAGCTCTGGGAATGCGTGAGTTCGACCTTTCACAAAGATCCGGTCCGTCTGTCGTGGGACTACGAACTTCCGCAGTGGGCGATGGACTTTTTGAGGCCATTCCGCAGGCGTCGGGCTCGCTACTATGCGAAACTTCGCGCGGAAGGCAAGGCGCCGGGGGAGGCCGCCCGTCGCCGGA
>JACOXZ010000004.1 GCA_016182105.1 Candidatus Liptonbacteria bacterium
AGAAGTTTTGGCTCTTCCGGAAGCCGAGCCTAGCGACGCTCTTGAGAAGACAACTTTGGTCCGCAGTAGCGTCTGGGCATTGCTGTTCGCTGAAGACAAGGTCACCGAGGTTGTGGTTTGCGAGGTATTGCCAAGCGCAGCCACTGTTTCACCCGTGGTGTCATTGGTCGTGTCAGTTGAAGTCGTAACCTTAAAGACGTGAGTCGTGTTGTCTGTCGCGCCGGATGACTGGTAGGAAGGCACGTCAGCCTTTAAGACAAGCAAAGCTGATTGAGCCTTGGGCACAACAAAGGAGATTCCGCTGAAGGTGTATATGTACCCAGGACCAGGATTAGAGGATGAGGCCGCGGTTGCGGGCGCGCCAGCGCTCGCGAGGAAGCTGCCGTCAGCCTTGTAGATATTAAAGTTCTGGAAGGCTGATTTTACGCCGCTAGCAACGCCGCTGGTAGCTGCCACCTGCTGGAAGATCTTAAGATCGGTGATCCTTACGTCTTCGATGTTCGTGGTCTCGGTAAAGCTGAACCGAGCGAGTTCAACTTGAGTTGAACCCATAACCCGATAATCAGGAGAAGTCCCTCCTGCCGCGACAACTACTGTGGGCTGTCCAGCAACGGCCAAATCTTGGCCTGGAGTATTGCTGCAGCTTATCGAGGTGCCGGTTATGGCTCCTGAGCCAGAGCAGGCGCTAAGAGTCGTAACAGCGGTGTAGGTAACGGCTGCTGCGCTATTCAAGACGTCAGCCACCACGTCCACAGTCTTCGACTGGCCAGATGGGACATTCAAACTGCCGGAGAAGGTGTAACTCGCTGAAGCGGAGAGGGTTGTTTGGGTAATGCCAAACTGACTGCCGCTAGACATCAACTTCAAATTCTGGAAGTTGGTCGAGGAAGCGGATGTTGCGATCGTGATCGTGTTCAAGTTCACGCCTTCAGCTGAAGAGGCTGTGAGGGTGTAAGAACCGATCTTCACTCCATTCGCTCCCTTAGAGACTTGCTGCGTGCCCAGTCCGACGTTCTTCGCGACGGTCAAGGCATTAGCAGCCAAGGTAAGGGCGCTCCCGCTCACCGAGCCGCTTGAAGCGGTCTGCGAAGAAATCTGACCTTGAAGGTTAGATGTGTTTCCAGTGAGTTTCCCTTGGATCGTACTGAACGCTGCGCCGGTCTGAATGTCGCCTTTTAGGGTAAGAATTCGGGTCGTATTCGCCGGAACAATGTAGTTTATCGGCGAGGTCGAGTTCCCGAAACAGTTCGTGGCGGTTGAAGTCGCAAAGGCACCGGCTGTATCCGTACAAGACGGATTTGCCCCGGCGTTGTGCAACGAGTTAATCGTTGTGCCGATTTGGTTTCCCGCATCATCAGTCAAGCTCACGTTTTTGATCTCAACGTCCCAGGTATTACCCAAGGTGCCGGTTGGAACAAGCTGGAAAGTCAGCCATTTGACCTTCACCGCCTCGCCAGCCGCGTAGATCTTAAATTTAAGAAACGCGCTGCTCGCTGCGCCTTTGGCCACGTTCCCGGTTGGCGAGTCTGTTGCCAGATCAACCGTCAAAGATCCTTGTAGAATCGAGATTTGGACACCAGTGCCGCCGTTTACGGTAATCGAGACCGGCACATTGTACTGGGTGTCTATCGCTAAGACGTCGTAGGAGTTTAGAACTTCAAACTGGAAATTGAAGCTCGGAGAACCCATTACGTCTGCCTTGACCTGAACATTGCTGTTGCCGGTGTTTAATTTGACCGGCGATGAGGAAAGGTCAAAGTGAGCTGCGCCGTCGCCAGATACTGTAGGTAGTGTTGGGCCAGATTGCACGCCATTTACGAAGAGCCGGACGTTTTTAATGTCGCTCTTTGAAGCCGAACCAACCACCTTAAAGGTGAGACCCTTCAGCCAAACCGGGTTATTGGTCGGGTTAAAGGTCCACTGGGAGACTACAACGTCCTGAGTGCCGGCATAAACCGAGGTTCCCACGGAAGATGAACTAACCGTGACCGAAGCAATCGAAGGATTCGATACCGAAGTAACGGTAAAGACATTACCGCTTATCGGGAATGCCCCGCTTGTCGCTACCGCGGTATTATTGAAGTCAACTGCGGCAATGCTTGACGCCATGTCCATGGTAAAGGAAACAGTGTTTCCGGCATTTAGTCCTGTTGCAGGATCAATTGCCAAAGACAAGCTCCTCGTCTGGCCGGCGTTTATGCCTAGATTCAAGCCGGTAAAGTTGATCACGCCTGAAGTAATCGAGCTGAACTGGCCGACTACCTTGCCATTCTCAATCAAGTAGGCTGAGGAAATCGACGAGTCAGAGAGAACGCCTTGCTTCGTGAACTTCAAGTCGTTCACAGTGACGCCGCCTGCGGTGCCAGCTGTCAGGTTCACTTTCAAAACTTCGACCCTCGCCGCAGCGGAGCCGGAGCTTGAAATGAGTGATCCGGCCGCAGGATTGTCCGCAGCACGACTTACTGCAAGACCAGATGCTGGAGCCGGAATAATTGGACCAGGCCCAGGCGTTACTGGACCGCCGCCTACAGAACTAAGGTAAGCTCGCGTCTTTGGACCGAAATAGCCGGCTGTTGGAGAAATTCCAACTGAAGCCTGGTACTTACCTAAAGCTGCTTGCGTGAGCGAACCAAAGTATCCTGTGGGCGCTGAGACTGCGGTCAAAAAGCCGCCGTTAATCAGCATCTGCTGAAGGGCGCTAACATCGTCTCCTCTGCTTCCCAAGGTGAGGTCTCGGGTATAAGCGTAGGAGCCGCTAGGCGTCCCTTGCACAGCTGCTAACTGAGCTTGGAGAGCTTGAACAAGCTTCAAAAGATCAGCGATCTGCTTAGTGAGGTCGGCTACTGACTGACCATGAGCCACTGGAACTGCTGGCAAAACATAAAGCGCTCCTGAAAGCCACAGAGAGGTAGTTGCAGTTAGCGCTATCGAAGCTAATTTCTTACTGAATGTATTCATTTAGTTTTTTCTTTCGACTAGTTTTTTGTTTATTTTTGTGATTTTTAAGCTATTTCAACCCGTTACCGACCGCGGTCCCTAAAGTCGTGAGGTAACTCTTGGACTAGAACGAGCAAATAACTTTTTGATTTCAAATTAAAAAACTCGCTTTTCAAAGCGAGGCTGATGTCAGCTCTTAGCTGACAACTGTTAGCTTTTAGTAAGCCCTGAGAGCTAGAAGCTAAAAGCTATAAGCTTAATTGGTTCAGCCTCACTCTGAACCCTAGATTAATTATAGCAGTATTTATAACGAAAATACTGGTGTGAGGTTACGCTTGCGATGTAAAACCCTTAATTTGGTAGTGACTGGAAAGACCGGCGGTCCCGACTTTTTCAATCAAACCCTGCTCGATAAGGGTTTGGAGGTCATAACGAACTGTTCTATCGCTTACATCCGGCAAAAATTCCTGAATATCCTTTAATCGGCAGTTGCCGAATTGCCGGATTCTCTCGAGAATTGCCGATTGCCGGATTGCCGCTCTAATTGAAGCCTTATCATCAATACTTGTTTCTTCGCTGGCTTTTTTATTATCTTCTTTATGTTCTCTCTTAACTTTCTCCATATTATCCACAGGAATTGGCTTTTTGGAAAAAATAGGCTCTAAATTCAAATCCGGCAATTTTGCCGTATTCTCGAATTCGGCAATTGCCGAATTAAAATTGCCGATTTCATTAATTACTAGGTAACTGTTTGCCGGATTAATTAGATTTACATCAGTCCCCAGCCTTAAAAGATATTCAATTGAATTTAAAACTAACCGGCATTCGGCATAATCCTTTAAAATGGCTGTGGATAAAATCTTTAGAGCTTGATCTTCTAGCTGTTTTGCCAAACTTCCGTTCTTCAGAATTCCGGATACTCTAAAAATGGCATAACTTATTTCGTAGGCCTTTTTAGTGGCAAATTGACTGAAATTGTCATCCGGCATTTTACAAAACTATTATTGCCGGATAATCCGGCAATGTCAATTTTGCCGAAGGATTTCCTCGGCATTGCGGAAACCTTTAATCGTGCCGCAGTCGAGCCGCCTGCCGCCAAATTCCCAACCATAGATAAGACCGTGAGCCTCGAGCTCCTTTTGGAAAGCTTCGGTAATGCCTAAGACGTCTTCATTTAATGATGCGAGGCCTCTCTCTAAGTTTTTAAGATTTCTTAGTATAGCCGGGGTCAAGGCATAGCCGCCCACAATCGTAAGGTTAGAGGGCGCTTCGCTAATTTTTGGCTTCTCTACAATTTCGGAAATTTGATAAAACCGTCGCCTTTCAGATCTTTTAATCCCTACCACCCCATAGCGCGGAACGAATTTCCTCGGCACCCGCTCTAAAAGCAAAATAGGAGCTTGGTAATCATGAAAAAGCTTAATTAAAGAAACCAGGGGAGGTGGGTCGTGAGACAAGAGATCATCGCAGTAGCGCACTACAAAAGGATCTTTTTTGACGAGATCAGCCGCTTGTAAAACCGCATGCCCGGTCCCCAGAGGTTTCTCTTGGAAACGAAAATGAATTTTAAGTCCTTCAAGTTTTAGAGAATTAATACTTAAATACTTTTTAAAATATTTCTCATGGTTGGGGCTCACAACTAAAATAACTTCCTCGATGCCGCTTTCTTTGGCCTCTCGGAGCACATAGCCTAAAAGCGGATCGCCATTCAAAGGCACAAGGGCCTTGGGCGTACGCCAAGTAAGCGGCCGCAAACGTTTCCCAATACCGGCTACCGGCAAAACAAGCTTAGTAATTTTCTTCATCTTATATACCCCACTCGGTTGAAGCAAGGATAAAAACGAGAAACACAAACAAAAAAGAAAGTCCTACGATGATTTTTTTAGGGAAAAGGAACCCCCGAAGATAATCTAAGGTTAAAGCCAGGATGACAAGCGTGAAGGCTCCGAAAAAAGCCATCTGATAATAAAAGCTAAATGGCAGAAAAAGCAGGAGAAACGCAAGCTCAAGGCCAAGAAGACCAAGGATTCCAAGGGCAAGAAGCTTCTTGGAACTCCCAGCTTTCAAAGTTCGAGGACTCGAGAACTCTTCGTAGTTGTAGAGATTTTTGCTTAAAAGAAAAAGAATGGCGGTCATGACGAGTGACCAAAAAGTTACACTCAAGCTCCCCCAGCTAGAAAATCTATGGAAAAAACCGGAAGTGACAAGAAAAATTAAGGCTACAGTCATCAGCTTATAAGCTAAGACTCTTTTTATGAAAATAAGATCCTTAATTCCTAGGATTAAATAAAGAGTCAGACTTAAAAAAGCTCCTCTAACTAAACCTCTTTCGAAGACTGCGGCGCTTAGGGTCGTAAGAAGAAAAGGGAGTACCAAACGAAAAATTTGAAAAGGCGGAAAAAAATAAAGATAGAACGCTATCAAAAGGAAAAGCCAGAACGGCAAAAAAAGCCAGGCCGCCCCAAAGATGGCGGCCTTAAATATCAAAAACCAGGGAATTGACCTTGAAATTGACCTTAACTTTACTGCCATCTTTCAGTTCTCCTCGAATAATTTTATCGGCCAATTTATCGAGGATTAATTTCTGAATGATCCTTTTCAAGGGCCTAGCACCGAACTCCGGATCAAAGCCTTCTTTGGCCAAGTGTTTGCGGGCTCCCGGATCAATCGCGATTTTAATTCTATGCTCGAGGAGCCGCTTTTGAACCAAGTCTAGCTGGATCTCGATTATTTTTTCGATATCTTCCGGCCGCAGGGGATTGAAGATAATAATCTCATCAATGCGGTTCAAAAACTCCGGCCGGAAATTATCCCTCAATGCTGTCATGATCTTCCCTCGATAATCGTCTTCTTCTCTTTTTAATTCCTCGTGGGAGGGAGCGGTGAAACCCAAGCTGGACATTGCCCGAAGATACTGGCTTCCTACATTCGAGGTCATAATGATAATCGAGTTTTTGAAATTCACTATCTTGCCTTTGCCGTCGGTGAGCCTGCCGTTATCAAGAATTTGAAGGAGGATATTAAAAACTTCGGGGTGGGCTTTCTCAATTTCGTCAAAAAGAATGAGGCTATAGGGCCTGTGGCGCACGGTCTCTGTGAGCTGTCCGCCTTCTTCGTGACCGACATAGCCGGGGGGCGAACCGATGAGGCGGCTAACCGAATGCCTCTCCATATACTCGGACATGTCAATGCGGATCAAAGCCTTGTCGTCGTTAAACATAAACTCGGCCAAGGCCTTGGCGAGTTCGGTTTTGCCGACACCGGTTGGACCAAGAAACATAAATGAACCCAAGGGACGATACTCGTCAGAAAGACCTGCTCTTGCCCTGCGCAAGGCGCTAGAAACGGCCTCGATGGCTTCTCTTTGGCCAACCACTCTTCCTTCTAAAATTTCCTCTACCTTCAAAAGCTTTTCGCTTTCTGACTCCAAAATCCTTTGAATCGGGATACCGGTCCAGACCGAAACAACGGCAGCCACATCTTCTTTATCTACTGCTTCCTTGAGGAAACGCGGGTCTTCTTCATTTTTTGTTTTAAATTTAGATCGTTCGCTGAAATTTTTCTTTTCAAAGATTTCAAAATCTTTTTGGGCTTGAGGTAACTCTCCATAGAGGAGCTTGGCCACTTTCTCGAGGTCGCCGGCTCTCTCCGCTAGCTCCGCCTCCCTCTTCAAACTTTCCATTTTCTGGCGCAGCTGATGGAGAGTTTCGAACTTGATCCGCTCGGCATGCCACTTCGCTGAAAGTTCGTCATTCCCTTCTTTGAGGCGCTTGAGTTCTCTTTCAATCTCTTTAAGCCGTTCTCCGCGCTTTTTGCCTTTTTCTTGAGAGATGGCCTGTTTTTCAATTTCTAACTTGGTTATCTCCCGGCGCAATTTATTAATTTCTTTAGGCAAACTTTCACTCTGAATTCTTCGCGCGGCTGCTGCCTCGTCAATCAAGTCCACTGCCTTATCTGGCAAAAAACGGTCAGAAATATAGCGGGCCGAGAGATTCACGGCCTCGTGAATCGCCTCGTCGCTTATGCGAATACCGTGGTGAATTTCGTATTTTTCCTTGAGACCACGGAGGATGGAAATGCTATCTTCAATCGAGGGTTCTTCAACTAAAATCGGCTGGAAACGACGCTCCAAGGCCGGATCTTTCTCGATATAGCGCTGATATTCCCTCGTTGTCGTTGCGCCAATCGCGTGAAGCTCGCCTCGGGCCAGCGCCGGCTTCAGGAGATTTGAAGCATCAATCGCGCCTTCGGCGGCGCCCGCACCCACAATCGTATGGATCTCATCAATGAAGAGTAAAAGCCTACCGCTCGCGTTTTTAATTTCTTTAACAAAAGCCTTGAGACGGTCTTCAAATTCGCCACGGAATTTCGTCCCGGCAATTAGTGCCCCAAGATCAAGCATAATAATCTGTTTGTCCTTCAAGGGTTCTGGAACGTCGAGAGAGACAATCCTTTGAGCGAGGCCCTCCACAATCGCGGTTTTTCCGACACCGGACTCACCTATTAAAACAGGGTTATTTTTGGTGCGGCGGCTCAAAACCTGAATCACGCGCGAGAGCTCTTCCTCACGGCCGATCAATGGGTCAAGCTCGCCTGCCCGCGCTTTGTCTGTAAGGTTAATCGCATATTTTTCAAGCACCTGGAACTTTGTCTCTGGCGTCTCATCAGTAATACGAACTGACCCTCGAAGCTGGGCAAGCACCCGGAAAGCTGTTTCCCTGCGGAGACCGAATTGCTGCAGAATTGCCTGGGCAGGCGAAGGCACCTCGAGTAAGGCGAGGAGAAGATGCTCACAAGAAATGAATTCGTCTTTTTGTTGGGTCGCGATTTTCGCCGCCTGATCAAGAACCTTCATAAGCTCTTGGGAAAGGTAGAGCTGACCGATGTTTGAACCGCTTATAAGCTTAGGCAGACGCCCGAGTTCGGCTTCAATCTGTTCCTGTATTTTCTCCAAACTTATTCCCGAGCGAACCAAGACCGGCTGAACCAAAGACTGCGAATCCTGGATTAAAGCCGTAAGAAGGTGGAGAGCCTTGAGCTCGCCCTGGCTTCTTTGAGCCGCAATATCCTGCGCGTTCTGGAGCGCCTCTTGAGCTTTAATGGTAAAACGTTGAAAGTTGGCCATCGCTTAGAATTTTATCAGGGATTTGGCCGTTTGCCAAGAGTTACCCTAAGAGTTATCTCTTTGCCTCCGCGATTGATCTTTAGCTCTACCTTATCTCCAACGCCGAACTTCGAGATCGCTTCAATGAGCGTCCTGTCTTTGTCGATCTTTTCGCCGCTCACTTCTAAAATTATATCTTCCGCTTGAAGACCGAAGAGAGCCGCGGGTGAGTTTGGCTCCACGGCTGGTCCCTCATCGCTTCCTCTAACCAGTGCACCGTATTCAACCGGGAGTTTCTGCTGTTTCGCTATCTCCGGAGTCACTATAAAATAGCGAACCCCCAAAAACGGCGCCTGGATCTCGCCCGTGGCTCTAACAGACTGGATATCGCGTTTAGCGAGATTCACTGGAATAGCAAAACCGATACTCTGGGCACCGGAGGCAATGGCCGTGTTAATGCCCACGACCTGGCCCCGTAGATTTAAAAGCGGACCGCCGGAATTGCCCTGGTTAATCGCCGCGTCGGTTTGAATTACGCCCTGAAGCCGTTCACTAAAATCGCCTCCGCCAGAAGCAACGATGTTCCTTGAGAGGCCGGAGATAACACCTACGGAAACCGTGTTTCGGAATTCCCCTAAGGCATTCCCTATCGCAATCGCAGTTTGTCCGATCTCTAGAGTGTCGGAATCGCCGAGCTCGACCACCTTAAGGCCATGGGCTTCGATTTTAATTATGGCCAAATCCTGGGCTGGATCTCTCGCTAAAACTTTGGCTGAATATTTTTTGCCGTCATTCGTAAAAACAGTGTAGGAGGCCGTTCTGTCGGCAACCACGTGCTTGTTCGTCAAAATAAGGCCGTCAGAAGAAATAATGAAGCCGCTGCCGCCGCCAACTTCTTCAAACCTGGTGCCTTTCTCGCAGGGAACAAAAAATTGAGGAAACTGATCGCCGAAAAGATCCCTGAATTCCGGCGGCAAGTCTAGGAAAGGACTCGAAGGGCAATTTTCAATAATGGAAACATTCTTGGAGATAGTAATCGAAACCACTGCCGGCGAGGTTTTTTTAACCGCCTCAACCACTGCTCTTTCATAATCAATGGCTGGTTTATAAAGAGGAGTTGGGCTTTCTTTTGGCGGCTCGGTGGTCGGCGCTCCTGGTTTCTCGCCGGTTAAGGGCAAGATAAAGTTTTTGAAAAAGTCCTCAAAGATATTGGCCTTGGCCGTTTCTCTCGTAATCCCAAAACCGATGATTGCTCCTAAAAGTAGTATTCCCGAAAAGGCCAATAAAAATTTATAGCTTTTTTTCATCCCGTTAGAAGCAGATCGCGATCTGCGCAAGTCTGCAGGTTTACCTTATTGTAACGACTATGCATTTGGTTGATATTCAATTTATTTGCAACGCGATCGCGGCTTCTAACGGGACTCATTTCAAAATTATTTTAATAATCCCAAGTCCATTGTCAATCTCGCTTTTAGTGGTTGGCCGGCCGAAACTTATCCGAAGACTTTTTTTAATCCGGTCTCCCGTAAAACCCAAAGCTTTAAGCACGTATGATGGCTCGGCGCTTCTTGACCGACAGGCTGAACCCGTTGAAACCGCTAAACCCCTTAAATCAAATTTAATAGTGAGATCTTCGGCCTCATAATCGGGAAAGTAGATATTCAAAATATTCGGCAGCCGCTCGCCTTTTTCCTTAGGACCGTTAAGTTCGACTCCTGGGTAAATTTTTTTTAGGCCCTCGAGAAAATACTCCGAAAGTTCCCGGAGGCGTTTAGCTTCTCTCTCTTTATTTTTTTGAATAAGTTCTACTGCCTTCGCAAAACCAACTACTAAGAGAACGTTCTCCGTGCCGGAACGCAAAGAGAACTCCTGGCCGCCGCCAGTGATAATAGGTTTTAGGTGATAAGTTTTAGGTGATAAGTTCCGAATGTATAGGGCGCCGACGCCTTTGGGACCGTAAATTTTATGAGCCGAGATGGTCATCAAATCAACCCCGAGCTTTTTGACATTACAATCTAAAAACTGGAATGCTTGGCTGGCATCGGTATGAAATAATGGATAAAGCCAGCCAAATTTTCCTTCCCGGCTACCGCTCGGCCGCCCAGCGAGCGGCCTCGCTGGCGATGCTCCCTGCGCTCCTCCCCGCTCTGCGGGGAGACCATGCCCGCTCGGTCGCATAGCCGCGCCAGCAAGGGAAATTTGGCTGGCCTTGAAGTCAGAGATAATTTTCGAAATCTCGGCTATTGGCTCTATAGTCCCAATCTCGTTATTAGCATACATTATCGAAACCAAGATAGTTCGCTCGTCCAAAAATGACTCGAGTTTTTTTAAATCAACCAGCCCTCCTTCTTGAACCGAAAGGTAGACTACCTCTACTCCTTCGGTCTTCAGATCCTCCACGGTTTCAAGAATTGATTCGTGTTCAATAGAGGAAACAATAATCTTGGGAATAACTGACGGATAATTTGCTTTAAAAACTTTAATCGCGCCCCGCAAAGCCAAATTATTAGCTTCGGTAGCAGAACCAGTAAAAATAATCTCGCGAAAATCAACGCCCAGAGCCGCGGCTATCGTCTCTCTTCCGCGATCTAGAGCGGCGATTGCTTCCTGACCGAAAGAATGAAGCGAACCCGGATTCCCGAAGGCCAGGGAGAAATAGGGCCTCATCGCCAATTCAACCTCCGGATGAACGGGGGTTGAAGAAGCGTAGTCTAAATATATTCTCATACACGCTTGTTTTGGAATGTCACTTTGGCGAGCTCTCCGGTTGCCCTATCGGGAATAACGAGCGAGCCGTCTCGGCGATAGAGATCATAGAGCTGTCTAGTGAGCTTCACATCGTTCAAGCAGTAATTTTTGAGCTCATCGATGCGGCCGCTCTTCCAAAGTAGAATGGCCTCGCTACCATGCTGATCTTTAGTTACTCCCAAATTGGCGTAGGCCAATTTGCTTAAACTAATCCTTGTTCCGGTTTCCATCTCCACTTCTTCTAGAAGGTCGATTCGCTCTTTTTTCCATAAATCAATATCACGAGTTTCTGGCGAGCCTTGGAAATAATTGGCCAAAACCGGAATATCATAACGATTGATGCTGAAACCCACCAAACTCTTGGCGTCCCTAAAAAGCTCGGCGAGCTTCTCTCTTTCCTGTTCCTCAAAACAAAAATAGGCGTCTTTTAAATAGGAATAGGCGCCGACCACGGAGATCTTTAAAGCCGTAAAATTATTCCACCCCACTTCTGGGTCGGTAAAAAAATTTTTAGTTTCAATATCAAAAACTAAAGTGTCAGACATGACGATCGGCGACATTCGAGGCCGCGTAGCTTCCGGGCTTGGTCTTAACCTTGAAGTTATAAGCCCGGATCATAGCTACCACCTCTTGAATAAGAGATTTGGTTGGGCCGCCCTCGCCGATATCCACATGAATTTCAAAGTCAAAAACCATTCCGGGAAATCTTTTGAGCTCACGAAGCGTCTTCTCCGCGATCTCAAGCGAGGCAAGCACTTCTTCAATCACGCGGTCGCGCAGAGTGTGGAATTTTCCGAATTGGAAGCGACGCCAGAAATAGCGGCCTCCGTTCCCAACCCTGTGGATTACAATCGCTGTCACAAAATCTGCCCGACCGCTTGAGAGAACTTCGGAGTCGCTGCCAATCGTGATGCAATAGCGGCGCTCCGGCTCTGTCTTCATAAAGCGGATGATCTCCTCGACCACCTGACTTATGGAAAGTTTTAGGCCGAAAGAACTGTTAAATAATAGTAGTGGACTCATTGATTAAATAAGGGGCCTCGAACCTGTTGTATGGAGACCCCTTTGTTTGGTTAGACCCCTATGACGGTTTCCTTGATTCCAATTCACGGATTACCTCCTCCCTCGCTTCAGATGTGGTCATATCGTGTTTGAACACCGATTTTGCAACACTGCAGAGTTTCGGGCACACACGCTCGATGTCCCCCGGTTTGATATGCTTTTGCCACACGCCGACAAGAATTTCAGTAATCAGACCGTCTAGCTCCGTCTGTACATTCATAGGATCAAACCTCCTTTCTAGCACTTACCGAACTAAATTCAATAAGGAGCTAAATAAACCCTAGCAAGTAAAAAAGTCGTTGTCAATTCTTTTTGATTAAAGTTTTAAGACGTCTTAATTCTTTCGCCAACACATCTTTTTTTCTCGCCTCAAGCCGCAATCTCAAAAACGGCTCGGTATTCGAGCCCCGGAGATTGAACCAAAATTCATCGGTTTCAATAGTGAGGCCATCAAGATGGGAAAAAATTTTAGCCGCTCTTTTATAAAAATTTTCCACTGCTTTAATCGTCTTCGCTGTATTGCTTTTTATATTTAGCCGGAAATTTGTTTCGGGAATCCGATAATAAAAAGGGAGGTGGTCGAGCCACTCTGAAAGTTTTTGGCCTTTTTCCTTGAAGTGACTTACGCCATTTATCATCTGAATCGCGGCCATAATTCCTGAATCAAAATAAGCGGCATGCTTACCGAAAATAGTCTGAAAGTAATAATGACCTGACCCTTCAGCTCCAAAATTGGCTTTCACCTTCTTCATAGTTTTTTTTATAAAATAGGTGCCTACTCGCGACTGAACCAGAAAGTTTTTAAAGCGAGAATTTTCCCTCACCTGCCAGCCAACTCCAGCGTCAATTACATAAGGAGGAGAAAAACGGCTCATCAAAAAAAGAATGGCCTCGTCGGGATAAATTGGCCGGCCGCGATCATCCACAAAAAAAGCCCGGTCGCCGTCAGCGTCAAAAATAACTCCAAAATTCGCCTTGTGCTGCAGAACAGCGCTTATCAAATCCTTTTTAGCAAAATCAAAAAGTGGATTCGGGCCATGCGCTGGAAAACGGCCGTCTGGTTTGCCGTTTATAATTATTGATGTGAGAGGCGAGGAACGCCGGAATAAATTTTTTAAGACCGGACCAGTTCCGCCGTTCGAAGAATCAAAGACCACCTTAAGCGGGGCTTTGATTTCGAAAAATTTACTTAAAAACCTAGTGTATAAGTTTAAATATGGCATTACCGCTTATTGGCGAGGCCTGCTCGCCCACAATTTTTAAGCCGTTGTATTCTTTCGGGTTATGGGAGGCGGTAACCATAAGCCCGCCTCGAGCCCCAAATTGATTCACTAAAAAATAAAGCATTGGCGTGGTTATAAGTCCGGCCCTAAAGAGCTTCGCCTTTGGCACGCCGGCCTTAAGACCCTGAAGCACGGCTTTATATAGTTTAGGCGAGCTTAGTCTCGCGTCATGGCCTACCACTACACCACCTTTCCCGAAAAGTTTTTCGGCCGAATTACGCACAATCTCAAATACCGCTTTTTCGTTTAGGTCTTTGGGGTAGAGCCCCCTGATGTCGTAGGCCTTAAAAATCTCCCTCTTTAAAGTAACGGCTTCCTTTTTCTCCATGCTCAAACATTATAAACCCTTCTTCTCGCTAGTTGAATTTTTGGAGCGGTTGTAAGAAAATTAGGTGCAAGATGGCGAGAAGGAATAAAAGAGAAACCGAAGAAAACGGCGAGGATAAGGAAGGACGACTTGGCGGAGAGACCAAAAGAAGCTTAGTTGCTCTTGCCTTTCTGGGGCTCGCCATAATCCTCGTTCTTTCAGGACTAGATCGCGCCGGACCAGGGGGGAATTTTATCTATGCAATTCTTACACGCTTTTTTGGAATCGGCTATTTCCTTTTGCCGGCAATGCTGCTCATCGTCTCTGGCGTCCTCCTCTCTTCTAAAAATAAAAAAATTTGGGGGGTGACCTTACTCGGCGCAACACTCCTAGTTCTCTCGACCCTGGGCCTCATTGAACTAACCTTAAAAGGCAGGGGTGGATGGTTGGGACTTCTCTTGGGGTCGCTCAAATCTATTTTCGGCAGTACTGCGAGCGCCATAATTAATATAGTAATCCTTACCGCCTCGATTCTCATTATTCTTAATGTTCCTTTAATAAAAATAAGTTGGCCGAAGAAAACCGCGCTCACAGAATCAGAAGAAAAGGAGGTGAAAGAAGCTATTCACGAAAACGAAGACGAAGACGAAGAAAAACGCGAGAAGGAAGAAACCGAAGAGGGGGGGGTTCTTAAAAAAGAAAAGTTAAAACCCCTTCAATTATTTAGATCCAAAAAGCTTGTGCCGCAAGCTCTAAAAAACTACGTCTTTCCTCCTCTTTCACTTCTTAAATCAGCGACCGAGAAGCCGGGAACCGGCGATCTTCGAGCCAATGCCAATATTATCAAAAGAACTCTTGAAAATTTCGGCATGGCTGTTGAGATGAGCGAAGTCAATATCGGGCCCACGGTCACGCGCTACACCTTAAAGCCGGCTGAAGGCGTGAAGCTTTCAAAGATTACTGCCTTGAATCAAGACCTGGCTTTGGCCTTAGCTGCTCATCCTATTCGGATTGAAGCACCGATTCCGGGAAAGTCTTTGGTCGGCATTGAAGTGCCAAACCGAGCCGCAGCGCTTGTAAGACTGGGAAGTCTTATGAGCTATCCTGAATTTCAAAATTCAGGTCTTTTAACTTTCGCTTTAGGCAGAGATGT
Source organism: Candidatus Liptonbacteria bacterium (assembly GCA_016182105.1). Lineage (GTDB taxonomy): Bacteria > Patescibacteriota > Minisyncoccia > UBA6257 > 2-01-FULL-56-20 > JACOXZ01. The sequence continues at coordinate 14,595 of JACOXZ010000004.1, forward strand.
AAACGGCGATCCGATTCTCGCCGATATTGAAGATATGCCGCATCTTTTAATCGCCGGCGCAACCGGCTCTGGAAAATCCGTGGTCATCCATTCACTCATAACTTCTCTTCTCTACAAAAACTCGCCGGCCACTTTAAAATTAGTCTTAATCGATCCCAAGCGGGTTGAGCTTTCGGTCTACGAAGGCTTGCCGCATCTTGTCTCGCCGATCATAACCCACAGTAAGAAAGCGGCAGCTGTCTTCCGTTGGGTCTTGAGCGAAATGGAGCGGAGATACGAACTCCTTGAGAGTGCCGGCCGCCGCGACATCCAGGGCTACAACAAAGACAACTCTCGCGACCCCATCCCCTACCTCCTTATCATTGTTGATGAACTGGCTGACCTTATGACCTCATATGGCCGGGAAGTTGAGGGATCAGTCATTCGATTGGCCCAGATGGCGAGAGCTACGGGCCTTCATTTAGTTCTATCAACCCAGAGGCCGTCAGTTGAGGTACTTACTGGTTTAATCAAGGCCAATATCACCAGTCGCATCGCTCTTCAGGTCGCGAGTCAAGTGGACTCACGCACCATTCTTGATGCCTCTGGCGCTGAGAAGCTCTTGGGCGGAGGCGATCTTCTTTTTATCTCCGCGAAGCTTTCTAAGCCTAAAAGAATCCAGGGAAGCTACGTCTCGGAAGAAGAAATCTTGCGTGTAGTTGATTTCATTAAAGATGAAAATCGGGTTCGCGAAGAATCGCAAGCTATTGATTTTAACGGCGACACATCTGCCTTGTCGGAAGATATTTTCGAGGGGTCCTCGGAAGAAGACGAACTTTACGAAGAAGCCGTGGAAGTGGTGGTTCGCGCCAAAAAAGCCTCGGCCTCGCTTCTCCAAAGGCGTCTTAAAGTCGGCTACGCGAGAGCGGCGCGCCTCCTAGATCTCATGGAAGAGGCGGGCGTCGTGGGCCCTGGCGAGGGCGCGAAACCCCGGGAGGTCTTCTTAGAGAGAATTCCGGATAAACGTTCTTAATAACCATGCCAGAAAATATTAATTTCCAAGATTTTTTCAATTCCAAAATCCGCGAAAGAGGACTGACTTTAAAAAAACTTTCAGAGCTTTCTGGCATTACTTTGAAATACCTTGAATATTTGAGCGCCGGCAATTTCGAGGCACTGCCCTCCGCTCCATACTTCCGCGGCTACCTTGAAAAACTCGGCCGAATCCTGGATTTCGACGATGCAGAGTGGTGGCAAAATATTAAAGAAGAAGAAGTCGTTAAAACCTCTGGCACTCTAGACCAACTGCCTAAAAATCGTTTTGCCTTGAGTTCGCCCGTAAAATTTATCTGGCCGGCTATTATTCTCATCCTTGTAGTTTTTTATTTCGGCGCGAGATTCTCGAAGATTTTTGGCCAACCCCGAGTTTCGATTGCCTATCCGACCGAGGCATTCACTAATATTGCTTCTCAAAAAATAGTCGTGCGCGGTGAGCTAAAAGACGGCGATAAACTGGTTATAAATGGCGAGGTTGTGGTTCTGGAAGACGACGGCTCTTGGGAAAAGAACATCCTTCTTGAGCCCGGACTTAATACAATTCTTATCACCGCGAAAAAATTTCTGGGCCGCGAAATCCGGATCATAAGACAGGTCCTCTATAAACCTGGAGAAGTGAGTCCAATCCCTCCTTCTCAGTAAGCGCCCTAACTGATAGACTTAAAATATGACAGCTCAAGACAAAAGCAAAAAGAAACCGACTGAAGATAAAACCGATCTAGAGAGTCTTCTTTCTGGGCTTAGGGAGAAATTCGGCGAAGGCGCGATTATGACGCTCGGCGATGCGAGAAGGGTTGATGTGGCAGTTATCCCGACCGGCTCTTTCTCTTTGGACATCGCCTTGGGAGTCGGCGGCTTGCCTAGAGGCCGAATTGTCGAAGTTTTCGGTCCGGAAGGGAGCGGCAAGACCACCCTGGCCTTGAATGTCGTTGCTCAAGCTCAAAAACAAGGCGGCAAAGCTGCTTTTATTGATGCTGAGCACGGCCTAGACCCTGAATACGCCGGCCGATTGGGAGTTAAAGTAAACGAGCTCCTGATATCCCAGCCTGATAATGGCGAAGAAGCCTTGAATATTTTAGAAAGCCTGGTCAGGTCAAATATGATTTCGGTCGTAGTTGTGGACTCGGTCGCGGCCCTTACCCCTAAAATGGAGATTGAGGGCGAGATGGGGGCGCAGTACATCGGACTGCAGGCCCGGATGATGTCCCAGGCCCTCCGAAAGCTCACGGCCATTGCCGCGAAAAGCCAGACCTTGATAATTTTCATAAACCAGATCCGCATGCAGATCGGCATAATGTTTGGCAATCCCGAAACCACTCCCGGCGGCCGGGCCTTGAAATTCTACGCCTCGGTCCGCATTGACGTCCGTAGGATCGCCCAAGTCAAGAAAGGCGAGGAGACTGTGGGCAGCCGCGTTAAAGCTAAGGTAGTCAAAAATAAAGTGGCTCCGCCCTTTAAGTTCGCTGAATTTGACATCTTCTTCGGCCGGGGCATCTCTTACGAAGGCGATGTCTTAAATACCGGCATTAAATACGGAGTCGTCGCTAAATCCGGCTCAAGTTACAGCTTCGAGGACCAAAAGCTCGGCACCGGCTTTGAGAATGTCCGCGCTAAACTTTTAGAGGACAAAAAACTCCTTAAAGCCATAAAAGACGCCGCACTAAAAAAAATTAAAGCCGCGGAAGCAGCTCTATAAGCGGCGGATAGCCTCTTCAAGTCCCGGAAGAGAGGCGCTGAAGATTAAGTAGCCTTTAATTGAGAGGTAAACAAAAGCCGCGCCTGGAGCTGTGAAGCTAAGAATTCTTACTGGCTGGTTTTTAGAAAGTCCGTCTTTAAATCCTATATTAGAGCGCACCCCGGGCGAGGTCAGAAACAGATTTTCCAAGTCCGGCGACCTCTCAAGTTTTTCAATCTCAGCCCCGAAGAATAACCAGCTCTTGCCGGGTTTAAGCTCTAAAAGATAACCGGGCCAAGAACCGTTTTGATCTCGGTAGACAAACATATTGAAGTCAGGATTAAAATTTGTAAGAAGAAAATCCGAACTTAAAGATTTAACATTTATAGAAGAAAAAAACTCGGAAATTGCGGGGTGCCCCCCATTTTGGTCTTGGACCTCGATTTCAAGAAATTTGGAGTTGGAATTCGTTTCGGCTAAGAGATTTAAAACTCTTTGGCCAAAAGTTTGAAGCTCGGCGGCGCTTACGGCCTCCCCAGGGATCACGAATTTCAAAACCTCGTCAGGCGTAGCCCTGAAAAAAGAACGATGAGTGAATTCGGGCGTGGTTAAGGGTTTTTTATTATCCGCTACTGGCTCGGGGGAGGAGGAAAGAACTCCGCCTTCAAAAATCTTTGAAAGCGCTGGATAGATTACATAGTAACCAATGGCGAGAAGCCCGGAGATAGCCAAAATAAAAAAGAAGAACTTTAAAGCCTTGGAAGTCGCTCGCTTAACATCCTTGGGAATGGCCGCGAACCTAGGAGGCATAGCCACATATTTGGGGAGAGGAGATGAACCGCCAGAGAGAGACATTGACTTAAGGTCAGACTCCAGGGTTCGGATGCTTATTTCAGTCGGCGGCGCTGGCACAGTCGGTCCTCCAACTTTCTTTCCCCTTGAACTTTGAGGAAAATTTTCTGCCATCTTTCTAGTTATTCCAATTATACCCCACCTTTAATTTAATAAAGGCTAAGAGATTTTTTAGACAGCTCTCGGAGGCAGGTGAAGCTTGGTTTCCGAAGGAATTCACCTGCCGAGAGCGCAGGCGGGCTCCGATCGCTGGAATCGGAGAACCGCCGGTGTCTAAAAAAATCTCTTAGCCTTATATATCAACAATTAAAGCTGCTTTATCGAAAGACCAATCCTGCCGTCTTCGTCGGCTCTCACGATCTTCGCCTTAACAAAATCTCCGACTTTCAAAACATCGCTCACGTTTTTCACAAAACCGTCCTTGAGCTCCGAGACATGGATCATGCCGTCCTTGCCGCCGCCCAAGTCCACTATCGCTCCGAAATCAAGAATCTTAATGACCGTGCCCTCTATAACCTCGCCGACTTTGAAATCTCGAGTAATGGCTTTGATCTCCTCTACCGCGGAGTCCATTTTATCCCGCTTGCTTCCCGAGACGAAAACCCGACCGTCGTCCTCTACGTCAATGCCAATGAGCTCATATTTCTTAATCAAACCCTTGATCATCTTCCCGCCCGGTCCGATCACAGCCCCAAGCTTCTCCGGATTCACCCTAAGTTGAGCGATATTCGGCGCATAGACGGAAATCTCGGGCCGTGGCGAGTGTATAACTGATTCCATAAGTTTCAAGATTTCGAGCCGGGCTTTTTTGGCCTGCTTCAAGGTCTCCTGAAGCATCTCCATGGTCAAACCTTCAATCTTCACATCCATCTGGATGGCGGTGAGGCCGTCTTTCGTGCCCGCAGCCTTCAAGTCCATATCACCATGATGATCCTCCGGCCCCTGGATGTCGGTCAATATCTTATATTTGCCGCTCTCCCCAGCCATCATCCCCATAGCAATTCCGGCTGCGAGCTTCGCAAGCGGCACTCCGGCATCGAAGAGAGAAAGCGAGGAAGCGCAGACAGTGGCCATTGAGGAAGACCCGTTTGAAGAAAGAATTTCGGAGACCACCCTGATCGTATAGGGAAATTGTTCCTGCGAAGGAATAAGCGAGCGCAGGCCTTTCTCAGCTAAGGCGCCGTGGCCGATCTCTCTCCGACCCGGGCCCCGAAAAGAGCCGATCTCGCCAACTGAGTAAGGCGGAAAGTTGTAGTGAAGCAGGAAGCGGCGTGTCGCGGTTCTCTCCATGGTCTCGATAAGCTGCTCTGCGCCGGGAGGGGCTAAGGTGGTTACGGCTAAGGCCTGGGTATTGCCTCGGATGAAAAGCGCTGAGCCGTGCGTCCGCTCAAAAATCCCGACTTCGGCATAAAGTTCCCGAACCTCGTCGAGACGCCTGCCATCCGGCCTTTTTTCTTTCTCCAAAATATTCTTGTGAACCAGCTCGTCAATGGCTTCTTCAAATAAAAACTCGGCAGCCTTATAGTTAAGGTTTTCAAATTTTGCTTGGAGATGCTCAAAATAAGATTTTCTAAGATCGGCAAGCTTCTCCTGAAACCCGCTTTTACTTGATTCGTAAACTGCTTCCTCCAAGCGGCTCGCCAAAAATTTCAAAGCTTCTGCTCTAAGTTCGGCTTCAACCTCGGCTAGGGCTATTTCAGCCTTCGGCTTTCCGACCTCCTGAACAATCGATTCCTGAAAATTAATGAGTTTATCGATCTCTTCGGCGGCATAAGTCCATGCCTTGAGCACATCTTCTTCGGAGGCTTCTTTGCCAGCAAGCTCGATCATATTGATCTTGCCATCTCTCCCTGCCGCAAAGGTTTCGAAAACAAAATCCGGTTTGGCTAAGTCAGAATTATTCGGATTAACTAAAAATTCTTTCCCTACTTTGGCAATTCTTACCCCGCTAATTGGCCCGTTCCAGGGCACGTCAGAAATCCCGAGGGCGGTTGAGGCGGCAATAAGTCCTACAAAATCCGGCTCGTTCTCTTCGTCAAATGCAAGCACTGTGACCACCACCTGAATCTCACGCCTCACCCGCTGGTCGAAGAGCGGCCTAATCGCTCGATCAACTAAGCGGCCTGCCAAAATCGCCTCTTCTGACGGCCGGCCTTCACGACGGATGAAACGGCTGCCGATGATCTTCCCAGCCGCATAAAATTTCTCCTCGTAGTCAACCTTAAGCGGAAGATAATCAACGCCCTCGTCTCGCTTGGACATAACCACAGTCACAAGCACTGCCGTTTCTCCATATTTGGCTAGGACTGCGGAATTGGCCTGCCCTGCGAGAGGTGAGATTTCTAAAGTCAGGGTTTTACCGTTAACCTCAGCAGAAAATTGCTTCTTTTCGAGTTTCATACATTCGTGGTATTCGCATAAATTCGTAGATTGGCATTATTTTTTAATAATAATTCGGGGAATTTCCTCAATATTCACAAACCGGTCAGCCGCTTCCTGAATCTTCGCGGAGGCGCTTCTCCTGAAAGCCGCGACTTCCACAAATCGGCCCATACCCCATTTTAAATAATCAATAAGCGGCATAAAGTCGCCGTCGCCTGTCACAAGAACCACCACGTCTAAAAATGAAGCCATCCGAATCGCGTCAACTGCCATGCCGACATCCCAATCAGCTTTCCTAAGACCATCAGGATAAATCTGGAGCTCTTTGGACCTAAGCTCCAGGCCTGATTTTTCCAGAGCTTCGAAAAAAGAAGTTTCCCCTGCCGCGGTTTCACTACTTACCACGTAGGCTACTGCCCGGATAAGTTGCCGACTACCAACAAGGTACTTTATGAGCTCGCGATAATTTACGCGGCCGTGGTATAAGTTCTTCGCTGAATGGTAAAGATTTTGAACGTCAACAAAAATCCCTACCCGCTGATTCTCATAACTGCTGTCTGACCGGTTAATTAACATGCCAATTTTGTTCGAGCGAAGCGAGAAGACCCGCCTGCCGGACGGGCAGGCAAAATTGAGCACCCCGCCCTAATTTTGCTGTCTGATTCAGGGCGCGGCGCGAGGGCGAATAGCCCTGCCCTATTCGGGCAAGCGCCGCATGTTGATGTCTTGTTAAAATTTTTGGTCATGTATTTTCTTATTATCTCTAGCAAAATTAGAGCGGGGTAAAGGTTTGGTGATGAAAAATTCTACGCCTACTGCTTGAATTTTTTAACCAAAGCCTTTACTTCTTAAGTTCCAGTTTTTTAATCAACTTGGCATAGGTCTGCGGCTTTTTTTTGCTTAAATAGGCAAGAAGCTTTCGGCGGTGGCTCACCATATTAAGGAGCCCTCGACGAGAGTGGTGATCTTTAGGATTCTTTTTGAGGTGGTTAGCAAGTTCATCCATTTGTCTTGTAATCATCCCAATCTGAACCTCGGCCGAGCCCGTGTCTTTCTCGTGGCGACGGTGCTCGGCAATGACCCTCACCTTAACCCGTTTCGTGAGCATTGAATAATTTTAATTTAAATGAATGAAAAATGCAACCAGGTAGTAGAAGTTCTATTAAGCGTTGCTATCTTTCTAAGGTGCGGGGTAAAATATATAGGTGATGGGACTAGAAAATCTTCTAAAAGATTATCTGAATTACCTGGAGATTGAAAAGAATAGAACGCTCGAGACCCGCGAAAATTACGAGCATTATTTGAATACCTTTTTGGCCTCGGCCAAAGTCCGCGACCCAGAAGAGATTACTGATAGAATCGTGCGCAATTTCCGGTTGACTTTGGCTCGGAAAAACATCAAAAAAATCACCCAGAATTATTACGTGATTGCCTTACGGAATTTCTTAAAATATCTAGTGAAGCGCGATATAAAAACCCTTTCGCCTGACAAAGTAGAGCTTCCTAAGGTAAGCCGGGCTGAAATTGAAACCTTGGAATATGAAGATTTGGAGCGCTTGCTTAAAGCTCCCAAAGGCCGCGACCCACGTAGTCTCCGCGACCGCGCGATTCTAGAAACACTTTTTTCAACCGGGCTCCGGCTTTCGGAACTTTGCGCCTTGAACCGCTACTTGGATTTGAAACGGGGCGAAATTTCGGTTCGCGGCAAGGGCGGCAAGCTCCGGCTGGTTTTCATCTCGGACCGGGCCAAAGGAGCCATTAAAGAATATCTTCAAGGAAGGACTTGTGAGCCTAACTAAAAAAGGACGAGCCACCCACAGGATCACGCCCAGAGCCGTGGAACGTCTAGTTAATCATTGGGCCAAAGCCGCTGGCATCCCCAAAAAAGTCCACCCTCACCTCATCCGCCACCAATTCGCCACAGACCTTTTAATAAACGGCGCTGACCTCCGTTCGGTCCAAATTCTCCTCGGCCACTCGAATATCTCGACCACCCAAATCTATACGCATTTAACCAACAAAGAACTCCGCGAGGTTCACAAAGCTTTTCACGGGAGAAGACGAAAAGAAAAGTGACGGGAAAAATGCGGCTTAGAAAAAGAATCATGACTATATTGGCACTAGCCGCGCTTTACCTTATCCTCACCTCCTTATGGGGGTTCTACAGTGCCATTAAACCACATAGAATTCTTTCAAAAATCACGCCGCAAAATTTTGGTCTTGAATACGAAACGGTTGTGTTTCAAACCAAAGATAATTTGAAACTGCACGGCTGGTGGGTACCGAACAAAACAAGTGGTGCAAAAACAATCATTATCCTGCACGGTTATCCGGCGGACAAAGGCAATGTTCTTCCGGCTCTATTATTTTTGGCCCCAAAGTACAACCTTTTTTTGTTCGACTTCCGCTATCTTGGCCAAAGCGATGGCACTTATTCAACTGCCGGCGCAAAAGAAATTGATGATCTGCTCTCTGCGATCGAGTATCTGAAAACGCGGGATATTAACGAAGTTGGCGTCTGGGGTTTTTCAATGGGCGGCGCCGTGGCTCTGGTGACCGCGAGAGAAGCGCCGGAGATAAAAGCAATTGTTTCCGAGGCGGCCTATGCCCGGCTCAAACTCATGGCTTATGAGCTCTATCGACTCCCGCTCCTGAAATACCCCTTGGGCTGGCTCACTGGAATTTGGGCCAAAGCGTTTTTGGGTATTGACCTCACAAAGATTGCCCCAGTTGAGTCGGCGAAAGAGATCATTCTTCCGGTTTTACTGATTCACTCCACTAACGATGAAGTGATTCCGTTTTCCCACGCTTTGCTCATCAAAGACGCCCTAAAAGACAACAAGAAGGCCGAATTCTGGTTCAGGGAAAATCTGGTTCACGGCGAGCTCGGTCAAGAGTACGAAAAACGCATCGAGGATTTTTTCGCAAGAAACCTATAAGCGTCGAGTGTGGGCAGGGAGGATTTTCACTGCTCGGTCGCCGTCGGCGACCTCCGCTCTAAGAACCCTCGGTTCTTAGTATTCTCCGAGACGGGAGGACGTTATCTCCTCCCGACCCCTCCTTTTGTTCAAATCCTCCTATGTGCCCCCGGGAGGATTTGAACCTCCACGCCTTTCGGCATACGGTCCTAAACCGTATGTGTCTTTGAAAACTGAAAACCGCAGTCAAACTAAGATAAAAAGGAGGATCACATGGAAGAGTTCATGTTAGGACTGTACGTCAGCGTAGGCATTGCGGTAGGCATTGCGAGCGTTGCCGCTCTACTCTACTCTGTTATTTTGCTTATCAACTTCCTGGCAAAACGCAACTTATTTTTTACTATTGTCCAGGAAGGGAAGGCGAAGGCAGTCAAAAAGTGGGGGGAGTTTCACAAACTTATCATTGTCTACAAAGACCATGCCTTCGATCAAGACTGGAATGTCCGCCATGCTAGCCTAGCTGATGAAGAAGCAGAGGATTTTTGGGACGACAAAACACAAGGATTCGTTAAGAAACAAGTGGAGCTGCAGATCCAAAAACCACTCTTTGGCGGACTACTGGGAAAGATAATCGGAAAGGTGTTTTGGATAGGCATTCCGCCTATCTACACAATCCATGAATATACTTTCCGATGGCTAGGACTCCGGCAAAGAGCTCGCAAAGAACTAGGCAGAGAGGGTGAGCTAGTAGAACAAGTTGTAGATCGAGAAGAACAACTGGACTTCATCTTGCTCCAGGACGATACATACTTTACCTTCATCAAGAGGGCTGAAACTAGAGGCAAGGGGATGTTGGTTCCTATAGATGTTGAGGTAATTCTCACTATTAGGATCGTGAACCCCTACAAAGCCCTATTCAGGGTGCAGGACTGGCTTGAAGTAACACTAAATCAGTTAATCCCGGTTGTCCGAGGATTCGTGAGTAGCCGCGAGTATGAAACAGTGATTAGCGGCCTTGAAGAGGGAAAACCGAAACCCGAAAGAGACGAATCAATGGAGCCCGAGGCGAGAAAGAAAGACCCCCTCCTCGCAGGCATTGCCCACTATGTTTTAACTCGCTATGGTGTCCTAATCAAAAAGGTGGGCATTGGTAGCGTGACTCCGCCTGAAGAGGTAGCAACCGCCGGAATCAAAAAATGGGGGGCTGAACGGGAGAAGGAAAGAATCCAGGCTGTTTATCAAACAATCGCGGATTTTGGAGACACTGGTTTACTCGTTCGAACGCTGGAAGCAGTAGAAAGTGCGGGAAATAAGCAAGGTAACTGGGTCATTCCCTTGGGCTTATCGCCCCAGAGCATACTCGAATCAATCAGGGGCAGAAAAAAGGAGGAGGTAGAAAAATGAAAAAGACATTTCTGCCTTTCCTCTTTGTAGCCATGGGGACGATGGCTGTAATGGTTGTGGTTATGCAGGGAGCCCCAGGAGTACTTCATCAGGGTTTACGGCCTGTCTTGCTCACTATTGCCGGAGTAGCAACCGGTATCCTGTCTGTCCTACTCCTCCTCGGCCTATTGGTAACAATATTAAACCGTCGCCGAGGAACTCTAAAAGAAAGACAGGCCAAAGAGGCAACTGGACCGTATGCGAGAGACAAGGATACGGGCATTAGTACCTCTAAAAAATGGGGGCTCGGCTGGCTCTTGACGATCTTGGTGCTAGCTGCGTTCGGCTTAGTGGTATGGAAAGTTATCTTGCCTATCGCAACCGCTGAGGTTAAGCCGGATTTCACCTTGACTTCTCCGCCGGATAGCGACTACATCAAACTGCCGATGAAGAGCGTGATAACGGTGGTGGTGATGCCTTATCTTGACACGACAGCGGTAAGCGACACCGCCGACTACTACTTTGACCCGTACGCTGAAGCAGAGTACGGAGACGAGGAAGATAACACCTGGACGGCCTGGTTATCTATACCGTGGGGGGTAAGGGAAATATGTGTGGAACCCCACGAAGAAATCGAGGTGCAGGACAGATTCGCTAATGGAAGAGTTGGCGAACCATTCTTCGATAACCCGACTCTTCGGTTAACGGTTGACGATCTCCAAAGAGCAGACGACGACCTAACGGGGGTGAGATTTAGAAACCTTACGGAAAAACCGATCGAGGTCACAATCCACCTTCGTTAGTGCTTCGTTAGTGATTAACCAAAAGCCCCCGAGGAAACTCGAGGGCTTTTTATTTTTATGAGTACTAACGCCTAGCAACCCGCAAATGCTGATGGTCCACCCGTAAAGAATGACGAAAGAATAAGCGGAACGCCTTTCGCAAAAAGGGCAACGGCGACGGCGATTGCTGCGTAAACTAATGTATGACTAGCAGATTTTACCTTTTCAGGATCACCTGCAGCTGTAAGGTACTTAAAGGCGGCGATCAGCACAAAAATGACAGAAAGAACAATCAGAAGGGTAAAAAGCCAGCCGATTACGGAACATAAAACAGAGATTGCGCCTGTCAGGGTTGTGGGAACCGGCACGCTGGGGCCTTGAGCTAAAGCCAAGAGTGGTAGACCAATATTTGCTACCACCACCAAAGCAGTTATCTTCGAAAAATTCCTTTTCATATATTCAAGTTTTATTCGACCTTTCCCTAAATTCACTTTAGTATAGCATATGGGAAAAGCAAGTCCTGGGGATTTTTACGGAATTTGAAAGAAATTCTTAATAATAGCGGTTATCCCTAGGCCTAGAATGATGACAAGAAATCCGCCTACCGCCCAGAAAAGAGTCTTCTTGCCAGTTTGGACTTTCTCGGGATTCCCGGCTGAAGTCAAAAGCTGGAAAGCGCCTATTAAAACCATAATTGAGACAATGGGGATAGCGACATAGAAAAGGGCTTCCGCAATTTTGGTGGCCACGCAGCCTAAATTGGCATTCACGCCACTGCAGTTGCTGATTGGATTTACAAGGTTGATGGAGATTTGGTGACCGCTAACATGAGTAGCTAAGGCCCTCTCAAAAAGACCGCTCCAGCTTAATATTTTTTCCAGAATCCAGCTAATCATTAATTTGAATTATATCATTTTATCCACAGACGATATTTGACCAGTTCGTCAGCTGCGAACCAAAGAGCCCGCCCATAGCCCAGAAAAAAGTGTTCACGATGATAAACGAGCCAAGCGCGATGCCGATGCCAAAAAGCGTGCCGGTCAAGATTTTTTTGCCGCGCGAGATCTTTTCGGGCGATCCGGCCGAGACCAAAAGCATTATCCCGCCCCAGAGAAAGAGAACTGGCGCGATCGCGAAAAAGACCAGGGAGATGCCGAAATAAATCAACCTCTGAAAGAGAACTAAAATTTGGCAGATACTTGTGCAATCCGTGCCCGTGCAGGGAAGCAATGGGGGATTAGTCCCCCAGTAAGGAAACCCCGGCGCCTGCTGACCATGAACCAGCGCTGGCGAAGAGAACGCGATGAGCGAAAATATCGCTAAACCTAAATAAATTTTTTTCATCCCGTTAGAGATAGGAAACGCTCTGCGTTTCCGTTGATGTCATATAAGACCTTTGTTTGATGTAAGTGCATAATTACAAAACTAGTCTTAGTTCATAGATGATTAATCTCTAACGGGATTCATCTTCGCCTCATAAGTTGGCTCACCTGATCCTCAGCCTGCCGCAAGGCTTTATCAGGAGCTGCTTGGCCGGTTATAACCGAAAGGATCGCGCTATTCAAGATTTCTTTTATCTTTACATCGTCTGCCTGATACCACGAGCGCGCAGTCAGGGCCTGCTTCGCAAAAACTCCGAGCTCGGGTTTGCTCAAGGCTTCAGCTATAAACGAGCGCAGGGCCGGCGGATGACCAGTTGTTTGTAGATAAGCTTTTTGAATATCCAGGTTGGTTGTCGCATAAATTATAAAATCCCAACCCCAGTTCGAGGCCAGGCTCTGCTTCGAGGCGGCGAGTCCCACATAATCAGCGTAGCTTACCACGGTCTCGCTCCCCGAAGGCTGAGGAACGGGAGCGATACTGGCTTTAAGAAACGGATTTTTATTTCTCATCTCGGTCAAATTTTTCTGATACCCCAAAATCATGGCGGCTTTCCCAGAAGCGAAACTTTCGAGCGAATTAGGCTGGCTCTCGTTCCAGGTATAATAGGGCGAGCCGGCATTCGCAAACTGCAGGTAAAAATCGAAAGCGCCGAGGCCTCCTAAACCGCTCCCACGACTTGCAAAAGTGGCGGCAGTATTCCCATCGTCGGTCATCTTTACCCCGTTCTGAAGCATTAAGAGATTTATGATATCCACCCCGTTTTTTACGGTTTTCTCAGAGCCGCCGATTGCAACACCCGCCTTTAAAACCTGGCCTGTAGGACTTAAAACCCTCAAGCTGGGTATGATTTTCTGGAATTCATCCCAGGTCTTGGGGGGCGCCACAATTCCAGCCTGATCAAGCACAGATTTGTTATAAATTAAAGCCAGGGTGTCTAAATAAAGCGGCAAGGCGTAAACCTGGCCCTCACTTACAAAATCCTGCTCCACTACTTGAGGAAACTGCTCTTGAAGGTTAAGAAGGGTAAACGTCTGGGGAAAAGCGGGTGCGAGCTTATTTTTCTCCCTCGGCAAAGCCCGATTACGGATCATAAAGACATCCGGACCCTGGCCGGAAGCGAGAGCATTCAAAAGGACGCTTTCGTAATTATTCTCCTCAATTTTCTCGTAGCTTATCGTCACATTCGACCGCAATGTTTTATAACCCTGAAGGATGGCATCAAAAGCGTTTCTATCCTCAAAGCCCCAGACGGTAAGAGTTACTGCCTGGCTTTGAGGAGAAGAGGACCGCAGATTCAAGAAGATTAAAATAATAAGAACCAGGACTAAAGCGCCGCCGCCTCCTAAAATCAAAATCTGTTTTTTGGAAAGACCCATACTAAAGTATTCGTGGCATTCGTATTAATTCGTAGATTGGCATTATCTTATATAATCACGACTCCGGCCAATCGATCGCCGGGCTTCAAGTTCATAATTTTCACGCCTTGGGCAGACCGGCCGGTTTGCCGCACGCTTTTAAGCTCGGTGCGGATCACCTGACCTTTCGCGGACAGAGCAAAAATTTCTGTCTCCTCCCATATCACTCGGCTTCCAACAATGGGGCCCGTCTTCGGAGTAATTCTTGCCGTCTTTATGCCGGAGCCGCCTCTATTCTGAAGTTTGTATTCTTTAAGCGGCGTTTGTTTGGCAAACCCCTTCTCCATTACGACCAAGAATTGCTTAGTGCTCTTTGCGCTTAGCTCTCCGCTAGTTTTAATTATATCAAAACCAGCGACCTCGTCCCCGCTCCGGAGTCTAATCGCCTTGACTCCTGAGGCTCCACGGCCCATCGCGCGAATTTGCGACTCCTTAAATCTAATAGCTTGGCCCTGTCTCGTTGCCAAAATAATTTGGTCATTGCCCTCCGAGAGCTTAACCCACTTCAGAAGATCGCCTTTTTTTAGGGCAATCGCGATAATGCCGGTCCGACGGATATTCTCGAAATCCGCGGCTCTAGTTTTTTTGGCGAGCCCGGCTTTGGTTATCATTACAATGTACTGCTTATCAATCTTTTTTTCTTTATCTGTCTTGTAGCTTACAATCGCGCTTATGTTTTCGCTGGGCGGGAGCTCCAAAAAACTGTGGATGGCTTTGCCTTTGGCAGTCCGACTCGCAGGAGGAATTTCATGAACTTTGGTTTGGAATACTCGGCCCCGATCAGTGAAAAACAAAACATTGTCATGGGTCGAGGCAGTAAAGAACTGGGTTAAGAAATCTTCCTCCGCCACATCCGAACCGATTAGACCTTTGCCTCCCCGGCGTTGCCTCTTATAGGTATTGGGCGGCAAGCGCTTGATATAGCCGCCCGAGGAAAGCGTGATAATCGCTTCTTCTTTAGGCACCAAATCCTCTTCGGAAAAGGCCTTGACAGGGGTAGAGATCACCTCTGTCCGGCGTTTGTCGCCATATTTTTTCTTCACTTCTTGAACTTCGTCCTTAATAATCTTGAGGATCTTCACCGGGCTTTTGAGGATGATGTTTAACTCTTTAATTAAGGCTAGTTTCTCTTTGAGTTCGGCGTCGATTTTTTCTCGCTCCAAGGCCGCAAGGGTCTGCAGTCTCATTTCCAATATCGCTCCCGTCTGGAGGTCTGTGAATTTGAAGTTCTTCTTTAAGTTCACGTGGGCCTCTTCTTTATCTTTAGATTTCTTGATAACTGAAATCACCCGGTCAATCACGTGAAGAGCCTTGGCCAAGCCAGTCAAGATATGGGCCCTTTCTTCGGCTTTCTTCAGGTCAAATTCTGCCCGACGCCGGACAACTTTCTTTCGGTAATCAAGATAGCTCGCGAGGATGTCTTTAAGCGAGAGGAGCCGCGGCTCTAGACCATTCACAAGGGCGATCATATTCAAATGAAACATTTTTTGGAGATCCGTGTGCTCGTAGAGTTGATTTAAAATCTTTTGAGGCGAGACGTCGTTTTTGAGTTCGATAACAATCCGCAAGCCATCTTTGTCTGACTCATCCCGAAGATCGCGGATGCCTTCGATTTTTTTCTCTTGCACAAGTTCAGCTATTCTCTTCACGAGTTCGGACTTGTTGACCTGATACGGGATTTCGGTAACGAGAAGGTCAAACTGACGATTTTTTCTCTCCTGCACTTCGACTTTGGCGCGGGTGAGTATCGCGCCCCGACCAGTTGAGTACGCTTCACTAATCGCCTTTTTATCGAAAATCATGCCAGCGGTCGGAAAATCCGGACCCTGGACGAATTTCAAAAGATCTTCGTTTCCGGCATCGGGGTTCTCCACGAGGTGGAGGATGGCGTCAGATATTTCGCCTAAATTGTGCGGCGGGATATTTGTGGTCATGCCTACAGCAATGCCGAGACTGCCGTTCAAGAGCAGATTAGGAAGTTTCCCCGGTAAAACCCGAGGCTCTTCGCGCGTGCCGTCATAATTCGGCTGCCAGTCAACGGTTTCCTTCTCGATATCGAGGAGCAGCTCTTCGGCAATTCGCGAGAGCCGCGCCTCGGTGTAGCGGTAGGCGGCCGGCGAATCTCCGTCTACAGATCCAAAATTCCCCTGCCCTTCTATAAGCGGATAACGAAGGGAAAAATCTTGGGCCATCCGGACAAGAGCGTCATAAACCGCGAGATCGCCGTGAGGATGGTAACGCGCCAAAACCTGACCAATCACATTTGCCGCTTTTCGGAAACGATTCTCACGAGTAAGACCCGAGTCCCACATATCCCATAAAATCCGGCGATGAACCGGCTTTAAGCCGTCCCGGACGTCTGGCAGAGCCCGAGAGACAATAACCGACATCGCGTAGTCGAGATACGATTCCTTAAGTTCGCTTGTGATTTCTCGTTTTTCGATTTGAGCCATTTTTATTTCGGCGGTTGGATTATATATTCCCTGGGCTTTTCTAGAATTTTCCCGAAAACCTGGAGTTTCTCGGAAAAAACATCATAAATAACAGCTGCTCCCCTTTTTAAGGTCGCTAAAAAGGAGAAGCTTCCCTTTGGCTGACTTATTTCCTGGGGCGGCGCATTGAAGCCAGCCAAAAGATTATTAAAGTAAGCGAGCCAAACGTAAACTACGCCGACCACCACAATCGCGGTTAGGCCGATGAGCCAGCGCCTTTTAATTCTCTCATCGGATGATTGCAGTTTTTCTAAAAAATTACCCATCCCGTTAGAAACAGATCGCGATCGGCGACCTGACAATAATTAGTTTATTGAAACGACTTTTCATAACTTAAAAATTATTCTTTTTTGTTACAGAGCGATCGCGGTTTCTAACGGGACCCATCTTTTTGTCTTTAAGTCTTGAAAGTCAAGACGCGGTTCTTCAGACCAACCAGATCTTTTTTCTTAAAAACAAATTTTTCCTGGGGTTCGGCTTTTTGGCTCAAGGCCTTTAAGAACTCTCCGGGATTTTTAGAAAAAGTTGGGATAGCTAAAGCCGGCTCAATTTGTCTTACCAACTTTGCGGCCGCCTCGTGGGACAAGAAATGCTCTCCAACTGGCAGAAATAAGAGATCCGGCTCGCCGATTTTATCCAAAATTTCCGAGCTTGGAATTTTAGAAATATGACCTAAAAAAGCGAGCTCAACTTCATCCCAAGAAACTAAATAAATGGTCTTTAAGAATTTATCTGTTGACTCGGAATCTAAAGGCACACCCAAAACTTCAACTCCGCTTATCTCATACTCACCGGGAAAAACAATTTCTTGCGGCGAAACTTCGAGGGGACCAGTCGGGGTCAAAGTCTTCAAAACAATATTGGCTTTGAATTGGTTTGATGGCGGATCAACTAAAATAGAGAAATCCCCGTTCTGGAGCCGGAAGCTGCCTTCGCCGTGATGGGTAATCACCATTGTAATAAAATTTTATCACGAATTGACCGGAATTTCAATCACCTTTATAATGCTTCTCTATGGAATCAACGAGCGAAGCCGGAAATAAATCCAATCATTCCTTAGCTCAAGTTCTTAAGAGCGAACTTTCTAATTTAGGCTGGCCGAGAGAAGGCGACGTGGTGGAGGCCGAGGTTATCAGGAAAGGCGGCCGGGAAGTATATTTTGACTTGGGTAAATTCGGCACCGGCCTTCTTTTTGGTATCGAGTTCTTAAATGCAAAGGATATTGTAAGGAAACTTAAAGCCGGCGACACTGTTCCAGCTAAGATCGTCTGCCTCGACGGCAAAGACGGCTACATTGAAGTATCGCTCGCCGAGGCCGGCAAGCAGCGGCTCTGGCAGCAGGTTAAAGAACTGGAGGAAAGCGGCGAGATCGTGAAAGTGAAAATCTCTGGTGCGAATAACGGCGGACTAATCGCGAATCTCCTTGACCTCAAGGCCTTCCTGCCCGTCTCCCAGCTCGCGAATGAACATTATCCCAAGATCGAAGAAAATGACCGTCAGAAAATCTTGGAGGAGCTTAAGAAATTTATCGGTGAGGAGCTCTCGGTAAAAATCATCGACGTAAACCCCAGAAGCAAAAAACTTATAATCTCCGAAAGAGAAACCTCGAGTGTCAATACCAGGGAGCTGCTCTCCAAGTACGAAGTAGGCCAAGTGGTGGATGGACTTGTGTCCGGCGTTGCCGATTTCGGTGTTTTTGTCCGTTTTGTTGATAACCCGGAAATCGAAGGCATGATCCACATCTCGGAGATAGATCACAGAATAGTGGATAACCCCAAAGAAATTATGAAAATTAACGAAACCGTAAAGGTGAAAATAATCGACATTCGTGAGGGTAGAGTTTTCTTATCTCTTAAGGCCCTCAAGACCGATCCTTGGGAAAAGATTGAAGATTATTTCAAGGCCGGCGAGGAAGTTTCAGGCGAGGTATATAAACTTAATCCTTTTGGCGCGGTCGTTAACTTGGAAAACAATCTTCAGGGAATGATTCATATCTCCGAGTTCGGGGGCGCCGAGGAAATGAAAAAAGCCATTGAACCGGGTAAGCAGTATAAATTCGTAATTGACGCCGTAAAACCACAAGAGAAAAGAATCACCCTGAAGCTGAAGAAGTAAGAAT
This sequence comes from Candidatus Liptonbacteria bacterium, assembly GCA_016182105.1. GTDB lineage: Bacteria > Patescibacteriota > Minisyncoccia > UBA6257 > 2-01-FULL-56-20 > JACOXZ01. Next base: position 33,031 of record JACOXZ010000004.1, read on the forward strand.
GTGCCGCGGGTCAGACGCTCCGCTATCTCACTCGCGCTGGCGCGCTCTTTAGAAACCCTCGGTTTCTAATATTTTCCTATACGGGAAACTCCCGTTTCCCGACCCCTTCCCAGTTCGATTCTGACCGTCACAAACAAAATTCCCCTCGCATAAGGGGAATTTTGTTTGTGGTGCCGCGGGTCAGAATCGAACTGACGACCACTTCCTCTTCAGGGAAATGCTCTACCACTGAGCTACCGCGGCGTGGCTTTATCTTAAAGGTAAATTATTAACTTATCAATACTTATGTCGGGCTACCCGGATTCTCCCGCCTATTGTTCGAGCGGAGCGAGATTACAATGGCGTGGATCCCGCACTCTCTATTTAGTCAAGAACTCAGATTGATGCTTACAACAATAGGCGGGATCGCGCCAACTCTAACCTCGCTTGCGCTCGGAGAGTTGCGGGAGAACCGGGACTCCCGCCGAGGGCGGATCCGCCTCTGGCGGAAAATCTTCCTTCACCCCGTTAGAAAATGTTAGTCGGGCTGCTGGGAATCGAACCCAGTCTACCTGCTCCCAAAGCAGGCGTACCACCATCATACGCCAGCCCGGTATATTTTCTAACGGGGCAAGAAAGACTCTCTCGCCTCGCTTACGCTTCGGCGAAGCGGGTGCTACCATTACACTATAGCCCGCCTTCGCTTCGAATCATACGCGAACGAAATACCTGTTGCAACTATAACCTAAAACCTATAACCTAAAACCTGACGCAAGCCCCCGTAGCTCAATGGATAGAGCAGCGCTCTTCTAAGGCGTTGATATGGGTTCGATTCCTATCGGGGGCGCACGGGCGCGCTTAGCTCCGACTCAATAAAATTGAGCGAAGCTCGCTCCGAGCAGGATCGAAACGGCAGCTTGCCCCGCCATATTTGGGCGCTTAACTCAGCGGTAGAGTGCTTCCTTTACACGGAAGAAGTCGGGGGTTCGAATCCCTCAGCGCCCACAGCCTTGCCTTTTCTCCGGATACTCACTTACTAAAATTATTTTGACGGCCGTCAGAGTTACTTTAGTAGCCAAATTTCAATCCCTTGAGCGTGCACTAAATTCATAAAGCAATATCTTTAGAGTATTTTCTTGGAACGCCGAGATATAAAACTCGATAGAGCAAAAAATAGTATAAGACCAAAAAGCAAAGCTACTTCAGCAAACTTGAGATATTGCCTTAGGATTAAGAATAAGCTGCTCGTTCCATAGCCCAAGCCACCAACAATCGCGATCCAAAAAATAGAGGCGACGAGATCAGCTTTAAAAAATTCTTTAAGCGGAATTTTAAGAGAGCCGCTTCGCACTAATATCGAACGGTGAAATCCGTAGGCAAATTTGGAGATGAAGATGGTGCGCGACGGACGGGATTGTAAATGATCGTCAAAGGGCTTGGCGAATTTCTCGACCCAGCGATTTATAAAAGAGAAAGTCCCGTTACTATATTTTCTCCCCAAAAAATACCACCCAAGGTCTCCGAGGAGGACCGCGGAGATCACAACCAAAAACATATCGCCAAAATCAAATGCTCCCCGATAAGTGAGAAAAGCAGCAGTAAACAAAACGAACTCGCCTTCAAATAAAAGGCCTATAAAAATCAATAAATAGCCGAGCGGAGCAGAAATAGTAAGGTAATCCAGGAGTATAGAATGTGGCATTTTATCGATCTAGTTTAAGCTGTAAAAATTCTCGAAGATCTTCGCAACTAGGATTGGGCCGGTGCCGCTTGGAACAGGTGTATAGGTTATAGGTTTTAGGTTATAGGTTGGGGACGAAAGCGAAGCAGCGTCGAAGTCGCCACGGCCGTTGTCGTAGCCGAAATCAATGAGGAGTGCACCGGATTTGAGCATCTCGGGCTTGATGAGTCCTGCCTTACCGACGCCGGAGATGATAAGGTCCATATTTTTCAAAACACCGAAATCACTGCCTCTATCCAGAACATAAAGTTCGCGAACTTTTCCCAAGAGCCAGGTCACGATAACCTTGCCAACTAAAAAGCCGGTTCCCACGACCGCCACCTTGCTAGTGAGTATAAAACGCGCCAAGCGCCCGTTCGCCCAAAACATCCACGTCCTTTTCGCGAGGAATGACATTCAAGATATAGTGCTTATTCAAATGCTCAGGAAGTGGCAACTGCACAATCACCCCGCCGCAGGTCTTGTGTTTTGAAATTTTTAACACTTCTTCTCGGAGCGAATCGTTTTTAATCTCTTTAGGAAATTTATAAAGCCGGAAATCTACCCCCAGCTCTTTCGCGGCTTTTTCTTTTTGCTTTAGGAAACTGATTGACGCGGGATCCTCGCCAACCAAAACTGTGGCCAAGAATTTTTCAGGTTTTGGTTTAGACCGCAGTTTAGCAAGAATACTTTCAGCGATTTTTTTGCCGTCGATAACATTCATAATCCTTTCGAATATTTAAGCGGAAAATCGCGGCAAAGTTTTTTAACCCCTAGAGATACATTCTTTCCTCTCGAAAGTACTTCGCCGATCAAGTTGCCTATTATTTTCATTTCTCTCTCCTTCATCCCGCGCGTGGTCAAGGCCGGCGTGCCGAGGCGAATTCCAGACGGGTCCATCGGCGGTCGCGGATCGAAAGGAATCGTGTTTTTGTTCACGATAATTCCTTGGGCTTCGAGCCGGTCGCTCACTTCACGGCCAGTAATCCCCTTGTCTCGTAAATCTAGGAGCACGAGGTGAGTGTCAGTGCCGCCGGAAACCAGCCGAAAACCCTGGCGTTTCAATTCCTCGGCGAGCGCCTTTACGTTTTTTACGACTTGCTTCGCATATTTCTTGAAACTCGGTTGCATCGCTTCATAAAGCGCGACAGCAGTCGAAGCAATTTGATTCGCGTGCGGGCCGCCCTGAAGGCCAGGAAAAACGGCTTTGTCTATTTTTGAGGCCAGTTCTTTTTTACAAAAAATGAGCGCTGCACGCGGACCGCGGAGTGTTTTGTGGGTCGTGGTCGTAACCACATCCGCATACTTAAAAGGAGACGGATAGACGCCGCCCGCAACGAGTCCGGCAAAATGCGACATGTCTACCATAAAATAAGCACCCACGACATCAGCGATCTTTCTGAACTTTTTGAAATCAATGATACGGGGGTAAGCGGTGTAGCCCGCAATAATGAGCTTCGGTTTCTCCCGCTTCGCGATTTTCATAATCTCGCTGTAGTCCAAGAGTTCGGTTTTGCGATTCACGCCATACTGCACTGACTTCCACGCTTGCCCGGTAATACTCACCTTGTGTCCATGCGTTAAGTGACCACCCATATCAAGCCGGAGGCCCATAATTTTTTCGCCGAATGGCACGAAGCCGAAATAAACGGCGAGATTAGCCGGCGAGCCAGAATAGGCCTGGACATTCACATGCCATGCACGCGGCGAGAGCTTAAAGAGCTTCAGCGCACGCTCTTTGCAAAGATTTTCTATTTCGTCAATTACCGCATTACCGCCATAGTACCGGGCGCCGGGGTACCCTTCGGCATATTTATTAGTTAAAGGCGAACCCAGGGCCCGAAGCACCCCACCCGAGACATAATTCTCTGAAGGAATGAGATTTAAAGTGTCATCCTGACGCTTAATTTCTTTCTTTATTAAATTCTCAATCAGCTTGTCCTTCATATAAATTTATGATGCAAATCTACAAATAATATGCCAATCCACAAATTGCGAATTCGCAATTAGCATAATTGGCATCAAATTCGCATTATTGGCATCACGGAGTGAATACTTCCTTATCCCGGTGCATCTGCGGAACCATCATCTCTGGATGCCAGGATTTTTTGAGTTCTTCGACGTCAGATGAACCTTGATACTTTCCGCCCTCGCCAACATAATCTTCAACTTTGCTAACTAAAGGCGCCACTTCATAGAAAACCATCTGGGCAATCCTGCGGCCGACAACAAGAGGAATAAAATAGTGCTGGGAATTGTTGGTGACCTCCATGGTCCATCGATTGTAATAGCCCACGTCGCCCCATCCAGCGTCTTTGCAGACCTCGACGAAGTTTCGGCCCAAAGACGACCGGGCGTACATTTTGGCCACGCAAATATCCCTGCCGCCCACAAATTCTTCGGTGTGAGCGAGAATCGTTTCTC
>JACOXZ010000005.1 GCA_016182105.1 Candidatus Liptonbacteria bacterium
CAGACTACACCACGCGCCCACGATAATCCTTATTAGTATACCTCTAATTTTATTTCTGTAAAATCTCCGAAAACTCTTTCTCGTCTATAACCGGCACGCCTAATTTTTTGGCTTTTTCGTACTTTGACCCGGGTTCGGAGCCGGCTACTACATAAGAGGTTTTTTTACTCACTGACTCCGAAATTTCTCCGCCCATAGCCCTAACCTTTTCTTTGGCCTCTTCTCGCGGCATTGATTCTAAGCTGCCGGTCAGAACAAAGGTCTTTCCGGCAAGTTTCCCGATCTTTTTGACCGTGCGGTAGTGTTCAATGACTACGCCGGCCTTGTCTAATTTTCCGAGAAGCTTTGTGTTCCGCGGCTCGCGAAACCAACCGTGGATACTTGCGGCGACTTTCGGCCCAACGTCCTGGACCTTTTCCAAGTCTTCGATTGAAAGCGATTGATAATTTTTTATGAATTCCTTTATTGAACGCGAGAACGGGAAATGCTCGGCCAAGACTTGAGCCGTTTCTTCGCCGACGTGAATAATCCCCAAACTGTAGATAAATCTAGGGAGCGAAATTTTTTTCTTCTCGCGGATTCCACCCACGATATTTTCCGCTGACTTCTCGCCAAACCCTTGAAGCACCTTTATATCGCCTTTCTCTAGCGTGAAAATATCAGCGGCATCAGAGATGAGCCCCTCGTCCAAAAAGCGGTCAATGATTTTTGGCCCCAATCCTTCGATATTAAAAGCGCCCCGGGAAACGAAGTGATAGAGCGACTCGCGATGGCGGGCGCCGCAATTTTTATTTGAACAACGGTAAGCCACGCCGTCTCTTACGACTTTCGAGCCATCGACCGGACAGCGCTCCGGCATCCTAAAATTTTTCTCTTTGCCGGTCCGGAGTTCTTTTAAAACCGCAGTGATTTGAGGGATCACGTCGCCGGCGCGGCTTACAATCACCGTGTCCCGTATTTTTAGCCCCAGACGCTCAATTTCATCGGCATTATGAAGAGTGGCGTGGGTGATGGTCGTGCCGTGAACGTGAACCGGTTTCATAACGGCTACAGGCGTTAAAACCCCGGTCCGGCCAACTTGGACCTTGATGTCCTCGACAACGGTTGTGGCTTCCTTTGGCGAAAATTTATAAGCCAGTGCTGCTCTAGACGCTTTACCAACCACACCGGCTTCTTCGAAGATCTTTAAGTTATTTACGATGACGACTATACCGTCAATTTCGTAAGGTAATTTCTCTCGCTCCTTTTCCCACCTGTTCCGAAATTCAAAAACTTCCTGAAGATTTTTGAGCGAACGGTTCTTCCGATTAGTCTTAAAGCCAAAAGCTTCTAAAAGCAGATGAACCTCTTCGTGAGACTTCTGACCTAAGTCGGTCAAAAGATCGTATTCAAATGAATCCAATCCACGGCTAGCCGTGATCTTTGGATCCAGCTGGCGCACTGAACCAGCAGCGATGTTTCTCGGATTCGCAAAAGGTTTTGAACCTTTTTTAATTTGCTCTTTATTTATGGCTTGGAATTCTTTTTTAGTTAAAAAAACCTCGCCTCTCACAACAAGACGGTGAGGTTTTAGATTATAGGTTTGAGGTTTTAGATTTAATCGTCTTAAATTCGCTTCTACCTCCTCTGAATCAAGAATTCTTAAAGGAATAGCTTCGATGGTTTTAAGATTTTGCGTCACATCTTCGCCTATAAGACCGTCTCCCCTCGTTGACCCTTGAATTAAAATGCCATCGTCATAGATAAGCTCAATCGCGAGGCCGTCAATCTTAAGCTCGCCGTAAAAAAGAGGTTGTAGGTTGCCCGCTCCGCTCTCGCTTGAGCGAGGCGAGTAGGTGTTAGGTGTTAGAGAATGGCCGAGATAATTTTCGAGCCTCTCGAGCCAAGCCCGCACTTCTTCTTCAGAAAAACCGTCGTTAAAAGAAAGCATTGGCCGCTCGTGCTCAACTTTCTTAAAAACTTTAAGAGGTTTACCACCGACTCTCTGAGTCGGCGAATCAGGCATAATAAGATCCGGAAACTTCTGTTCTAAATCAAAAAGCTCCTTCTTTAACGCATCATGAGCATCGTCCGAAATCTCCGAACGATCTAAGACATGGTAGAGATAGCGGTAATAATTGATAACCTTCCCCAATTTGAGGATTCTTTCCTTGGCTTCTTTTTTGTCCATCGCTAAGGTGTGGGAAAAGTAGAAGTGACACCCTGGATAAAAACGAAAAAGGCCCGGCTTGAGTTTTTGTAGGTGCCCACTGATTTGATGGCTGTGGCGCTTGAATTGCCGAGCGTACCGCAGTCAATCTCTGTAAAAGAATCATCAAGACAGGCTACGGTAAGCCGAATATCGCTGGAACTCAAAAAATCTGGCTGCGGGAGCGGATTAGGCGTACTCGTGGTGCCTTTAAAGTAGTTGTAAAGCTTCCACTCGATCCCTGCGTCAGCTGCAAAAATCACCTTGGCTGAATCGGCCAAATCCGTTGTCGCACGAATCTGATAAACCACAAGGAGTCCGGCGATCGTCGCCGCCCCCAAAATCGTGCCGCCGATCGCAAGAGTGGTCATAATCATCACTTGCCCCGACACCTTAGAACGACTACGCTTTTCACTCTGCTTATTTTTATATTCTAGTGTCTTCATTTTTTTATTCATCAATTAAGCGGCTGCTTATGGTTGTTTGAAGGCTCAAAACCGTGTCCGCGAGCGTAACTTCTTTTGGGCTCACGCCAACTGCGATTGTTACTCGCGGCGGAAATCCGTCTGAGTTGCCGCGGTAGTCATTACCGTTCCCGAGAAGCAAAAAGTTTAAATATTGAACCGTGACATTGTCGCCGGTGATTTTCTCAAATCTCTGATCCCCGCAGGCAACATCAAAGCCGCCACTGTCAACTCCTCTTTGAATTACGCCGCTCTCTAGACAATAGGTCACAACCTCGCCGCTTGAATTCGTAAAAATAACTTCGCTCACAATTCGATTGCGACAAGACGAATTGGGGTCTGCCCTATCGCAGATAAAATCAATTCCGGTTCGCATTTCCCTAGCCATCTGTTCCAAAATCAAACTTATGTTGCTCGAGGCCGCAAGAAGCGAGGCAACTTGCCTCTGAGAGCGAAAAGCTCGTGCGAGACCGCCAACCGCGATAGTCACAATAACCGCAAAAAGGCCGATTGAAACCAAAACTTCAATAAGGGTAAAACCTTTTTTCATTAGGGTCGCCAATTATAAAAATGGTCCTCGACAAAAATACTCGAGGGGCTACCACCCCTTCCAATCCAGAATACATTAGAGGCAACCAGCATTTCATTGTCGCTATTTCGAAAAACCACAATCACTCGCCTTTTAAAAGGCGTGGGCGGGCCGCTCTCGTAACCGTAGATGTGAGCCGTGGGGTCAAAATTCAAAAATCTATCCTGCCAACGGTGAAGTCGTTGATCATTATACTGAACTTCATAAAAACCCCACGGCTTATCGAAACCATTATCCCAAGACGTTCCTTGAATGATATTAGCATCCACCAAGTTTTTGATGATTTCAATGCCTTCAGCGGCCAGGTAGGTCGCGGTGTAGTTATCGCCTATAACCCGAGTTAAAGCCGTGGAGCGTGAAAGCAGGGTTAGAATCCCTAAAAAACCTACTGTAAGCACGCTTAAAGCCACGAGCGCCTCGACTAACATCTGCCCTTTTCTTTTGTATTTCATGCTAACGCAAATAATTCAAAAAATGCGAACTAATGCGAATACCACAAATCATTCGCGGCATTCGCATAAATTCGTAGATTGGCATTGTATTTAAAACCCGACTTGGCCCACGGAATTTACGTTTACAGTTGCTCCTCTTAAAGGAGTGGTCTTGGTCTCCAGGTAAATTTTAGCGGTTCCCCTAAACAAGAAGCCGCCCACTTTAATAAAAGTTTTTGGCTCAGGCGCGATAAAAAGAACTTCTTCAAGCTTATCACTCGCGCCCGAAGCTTGAAAGTCAAGATTAGAATCTAAAGAATGTGTTTCAAGCGGAACTGCGCTTGTATTTTCAAAGCCAGCCCGGCCAGTGTATATCGCATCACAGTCAGCGTCACTTGAAACATCGTAGCGATTAAGCGAATAGCTTCGCCCTGTATAATCAACGCTGAACCCATAGCCGCACCGAAAACTAGAAAAATAGGAGGATATGGCTAAAGACTTGGCTCGTAAGATTACCTGGGCGATCTTCGCTTGTTCAACGGAAAGCGCGACTTGGGCGCGGATCACGCTGTTATAAGCGATGAATGAGCCCATCACGATCACGGATACGGCAACCACCACTAAAATCTCAATAAGAGTGAAGGCTCTCATTTATCTTCATTATACCAGTTTCCCGTTGCTTCTTTGTCCCGTTAGAGAAAAGCCGCCCCAGGGTGGCTGAAGCCACTCGCCGTAGGCGAGGGCGTTCTCTAACGGGATTTATTGAGGGATAAAATTCAAAAACTTGAGGTAGAGACGGGCTAAATCTCCGCCGAAGAAAAAAATAAGAACTGAGGCGATGGCCAAGAAAGGGCCGAATGGCATAGCGCTTTTCAAGGTTTTTTTTCTTCGGAGGATCCATACCAAACTAAAAAGCGAACCGATTATAAAAGCCGAGGCTAAAATAGCCAAAATATCAGGCCAGCCGAAAACAACGCCTAATGCCGCTCCTAATTTAAGATCGCCGCCGCCCATTCCCCGGCCCCGCGTTATCACAATAAGAAGCCCAAAAAAAAGTCCGGAAGAAATAGCGGCAATCAAGTGATTAAGCCAGATATTTTGGCGTAAGCCGGTTATAGCGGCATAAGGCCCTAAAAATGACCCTTCTGCCAAGCTGAAATGGGAGGCCGTTAAAATTATTAAAAGTACCCCTAAAATTACTAGGAAAATATTCGCCTCATCAGGGATCAAGTTCAAGCGGAGATCAATCAAGGTAATAAGAAGAAGTGTTAAAAAAACCAGTATCCATAAAAATGCCGCGAGATAAGATGTTAGATGTTGGATATTGGAGGGTGTTAAAACTTGAAACGGGACAAAAACAAAAATAAGACCGCAGAGGATCTCAACCAGAGGATACTCCAAGCTTAGCTTGGCTTTGCAGGAACGACAACGGCCGGCCTGGAGCGCAAAGCTTATAACAGGCACGAGCTCGAACCACCCGAGCTCTTTCCCGCACTTCGCGCACCGAGACCGGCCGCCAATAACTTTTTTCTCGAGCAAAAACTTATTCGGATTGTAACGAGTGGCTATGACATCCAAGAAACTACCGACTGCGAGACCGAATAAAAAAAGCAGCACTCGCATTCCTCTTACATCTAGCCTAAAATTCCTAATTTCCGGTGCAGTAATATTGATCCGCTCCTGTAAAAGGTCCGCACTCTACCCCAAAAGTAATAACTCCACTTCCATCAATATCATTATTTACCGCTGGACTGCTTCCCTCTAATACAGCGCCAAGTATGTATCTTGTCCCGCTATCAGGGAGACCGGTGCCGCCATTAGAGCCATAAGAATAACTTCGTGCGGCTATTGGATCATTGGGAATTTGACCAGAAAAACCTAGGCCGGCAGCATTAAGCTCGGTCTGTAAGGCGGTCCAACCAGCGGCGGTCCCATTAGCAATGGCTACCCCGGCACATGGACTGCTCCCAAACACCACCCGCACAAAACCAGGATAAAAACCGCACTTCTGGAAGTAAAGCTCGAGCGCAGTCTGCATCTGCTTCATGTCAGAAAGCCGTCTTGCGTCCCGACCTTGCCTTTGGGCAGGCCCAAGACCGACAAGCACGATCGAAGCGAGGACTCCGATTATAGCGACCACGATCAAGATTTCGATGAGCGTAAACCCTCTCTTCTTATTAAGTTGCATTTTCACTTTTCATGCTTTTCGACCTTTTTTATCTGAAAGACGATGTCAGTTGGTAAAGCGGCAGAAGAATGGAGGCAAAGAGCAGGGCGACCATAATGCCGATCCCGATCATCAAAACTGGTTGAATAAGATCCACTACATTATTTATAACATTATCGGCTTCTCTTGAATAGAATGTGGATAACCGAGTAAAAATCTGATCCAAGCGGCCGGTTGACTCCCCTACGGCTAGCATCTGCGAGACCAGAGGCGGAAAATAATCCGGATATTTGGCCAGGGACTGCGAAATCGTCTCTCCTTGCCTAACAGCGTCAGCGACCTCACGAAAGAAGTCCCTATATAAAACATTATCAATCGCATTCGAGACAATTTCAAGGGCCTGGGCAACCGGCACCCCGCCTTTAAGTAAAATCGAGGCAGTATTCGAGACCCTGGCAATGGTTATGGGAAGATATATCTTCCCGACAACCGGCATCCGGATTTTAAGGTCATCCAAAAAAGCCCGGCCTTCTTCGGTGCGGAAATAATCTAAGGCCATAATCACAAGCGTAAAAAGAAAAAGAATTATAACCAGCCACCAGGTAGAGATGAATTTGCCGGAGCCGATAAGGATTCGGCTTATCGCCGGGAGCTCCACATTAGACTGTTCAAAAACCGGGCCGAGCTGGGGAAAGACAGACGTGATCATGATTATCGCGACGACTACGAAAAGCGCGATAATGATGCCGGGATAAATCAAGGCTGACCTCGCTTTGGTTATCAGGACCGAATCTTTCTCCGTGTAGTCAGCCAAAAATCCCACAACTTCATCGAGATTGCCGGTCACCTCCGCGGTCTGGATCATGTTCACGAAAAATTGCGAAAAAACCGTGCCCTGCCTTTCCATGGCCTGGGATAAGGAAAGACCGGCGTCAATGTCTTCAATCACATGAAAAACTGCTTCCCTTAAGATCGGCTGGCTGGTCTGCTCATATAAAGTACGGAGTGATTCCTTGATGGGGAGCCTCGCCTCAAGAAGCGTCGCGAGCTGACGAGTGAAGATCACCAGATCTTTCCTCTTCACGCCGTGTAAATAACCCCCCAAGCGATCGTACCAGCGGATTTTTTCAGCTGACTCGAGACTTAAAAGAAAAAGCTCGTGGCCTGATAAAATATTTATCGCCGCCTCTTTGGTCCCTGCCTCAACGTATCCCACCTGCACTTCTCCTTCTTTGGTTCTAGCTTGATACTTAAATTTCATGCCAAACACTTTAAATTCTTTCGAGCAAAATTCTAAGTTCGGCCGGATTCAATGAATAAAGCTCGGCCGTCTCCAAAGACACTTCTTTATTCTTGACGAGCCTAGCCAAGGAACGATTCAAAGTCGTCATCCCTTCTTGGACGCTCGTTTCAATCACAAGATCAATCTGGTAGACCTTTTTTTCTCGGATGAGGTTACGGATTGCCGGATTTACGATCATAATCTCGACTGCCGGAATCCGGCCGCCCGAGGTCCGCGGAAGGAGTCTCTCCGAGACAATCGCAACCAAAGTTGCCGCGAGTTGAGAAACCACCTGGCCCTGCTGCTCGGCTGGGAAAGAGTCAATAATCCGGTCAACTGTCTGAGCTGCAGAATTCGTGTGCAGAGTCGAGAAAACTAAATGCCCGGTCTCGGATGCGGTCATCGCGGTTGAAATTGAGGCAGTGTCGCGCATCTCGCCTATCATAATAACGTCCGGATCCTGCCTAAGCACTGTGCGAAGTGCCGAGTGAAAGCTTAGGGCATCATTCCCAACCTCTCTTTGAGAGACAATGGATTTATCCTGAGTAAAAAGATATTCGATAGGATCTTCAATAGTGATAATGTGATCAGTGCGGTTGTGGTTAATTTCATCAAGTATGCCGGCCAAGGTCGTGGACTTGCCGTGTCCGGCAGGCCCCACCACAATTATAAAACCTTGCGAAAGTCTGGTAAAATCGTGTAGTATGGACGGCAGGTTCAACTCGTCAATCGTCCGGATTCTGGACGGAATAAGACGGAGGGCGGCCGCGAGATATCCCCGCTGAAGATAAGCATTTACCCGAAAGCGGGCCTTGTCTTCAAAACTGTAAGCAAAGTCGATCTGTTTATCTTTATGAAATCTTTCCTTCTGATCCGGCGTGAGTAAGGACATTATGAGCCCCTCAGCAAGCTCCGGGGTAATCATTGGTTCCCTCTGGAGCGGCACGAGGGCCCCATCTATCCTTAAGATTGGCCTGCGGCCAACCGCCAAATGTAGATCAGAGGCGCTTTGTTTGGCTGTGATAATAAGTAGTTCTTTAAGTTTATCTTCGTAATTTTCCATTTCTAATATTTTAACATAGCGGTTTATACTTCTTCGGTTTCTCTGACCACTTCTTCAATCGAGATAAGACCGTCCAAGGCTTTGAGCACGCCATCCGTCCGGAGGCTAATCATTCCTTGACGTTTGGATTCCGATAAAATCTTCTGGGCGTTCGGCTCGGCGTAGATAATCTCGCCAAGCTCTGAAGTCATCTCAAAAACTTCATAAAGCGGGATGCGGTCGACAAAACCTCGGCCCCTGCACTTCTCACAGCCCGGTGCGTGATAAATTTTGTAGGGCTCTTTGTATTTTCCCGAAAGCTCTACCGGGAGCTCGCTTAAGGCTTTTTTGATAATTTTCTGGAGATCTCCCGGCGCCTCGAGAGCTTCTTTACAAGTCTCACAAAGAAGAGAAACAAGACGCTGGGAGATCATTAAATTCAAGGCTGAAGGAAGGAGAAAGGGCTCAACCTTCATGTCTATGAGTCGCGGAATCACGCCCACGGCATTATTGGTGTGCAGCGTGGAAAGCATGATATGTCCGGTTAAGGCCGCGTGGATCGCGAGGCCCGCGGTTTCATTGTCGCGAATCTCACCGACCATAATAATGTCTGGGTCTTGCCTCAAAATCTGCCTAAGTCCCGATGCAAAGTCATAGCCGATCTCCGGCCTCACCTGCGACTGATTTACGCCGGAGACAAAATATTCGACTGGATCCTCTAGGCTGACTATATTTACATTCTCTTTATTTAGCATCTGAAGCAATGCATAGAGAGTAGTGGTCTTGCCTGAACCGGTTGGCCCGGTGATCAAAATCATTCCGAAAGGTTTCTCCATATTAGTCTTAACCATTTCCAGATTTTTCCCAGTAAGACCCATTTGATCAAAAGTCCGAAGACCGGTTGTGGGATCCAGGATCCGGATAGCCGCTTTCTCCCCCAGGGGCGTGGGGAAAGTTGAGACCCTAAAATCAATTTCGCGGTCAAAAATCCGGCTCCGGAAACGACCGTCCTGCGGAATGCGGGTTTCGTCAATTTTTAGATTGGAAATAACCTTAACACGCGAAACAATAGGCTGAACCAGTTCTACCGGGAGCGCTGCCTTTTCTTCAAGCTCTCCGTTAATCCGAAAGCGGATCCGCAGATAATTCTCCTGGGGTTCGATGTGTACATCAGAAGCTTTCGCCTGCACGGCTTCTCTTAAAGTATCAGCCACGATGCGGATAATCGGCGCCTCCTCCACGCCCCCGCCTTCTTCAAGCCGCACTACTCTTCGGCCGCCTTCGCCCGGCTTTAAATTCAGGGCCTGAACTGCTGATTCAATCTCGCCTTTGTAGGGCGAATAGATTCTGAGAACATCCTGCCAATCGCTATAAGAGATAAGATAAACGCCTAAGTTCAGACGGTTCCGGCGAGCAATAAATTTAAGCGCCTCTTGGGCTTTAAGATCATCGGGACTCACCATGCCCACGAGGAATAGGTTATCTTTTTTTGAAAGCGGTGCTACCTTATATACTCTAGCAGTCTCTTCGGGAATCAACTCTAGAATTTTTTTATTGAGAGCATCAAAATTTATTTTCTGATATGGAACTTTTAAGAGACGGCTCTTGAGATTCGCGATTTTTTTGTCGTCGACCAGACGCCGCTCGTAAATCAGCTCCTCAACCGACCGGCCGGAAAGATAAGATTCTCGCTTTAGTTTAGCGGCGAGATCTTGATTTATTAACCCGCCTTTTTGAAATTCTTTAAGAAGCTCCTCGCCTTCCATGCCAATTTTGTCTAAATTTTCAAGCCAATCTTGTGGCGAAGAAAATTTAGCCACAAAATTGAGCACCCCCCACCATAGCTCTCATGATTTGGACAACAAATCAAAGCTAAGCGGAGCGATTCGACTACGTCTCTATTTAGTTGTGTCGTTATGTCTTTTACCATAAAGGTGGGGGGTGAAGGTTTTGTTCATAAAATTTCTGCGTCTGCAACTTGAAATTTTATACAAAGCCCTTCAAAACGGCAAAAATGGATTCGGCCGGCCGAAATTCGAAGGACTCGTGAACGTGATGTACTGCTTTAAAGATTGGAAGGCTGGGGTGTTGATAACTGATTCCGGGTCAAGATTAATTTTGGAAAGCTCTTGGGTATTTTGGAAGTTCGGAGGCGCCACAATTTCAACGAGCGCCGGTTTCTTAAAGAAAATGTAGTAAAAGACAGCTCCAATCACGCTTAAAATCATAAACCAGATCAGAATCTTTACTATACTCACCTTGCTCCTTTGTTCTTCAACAACAATAGCCATCCCTCACTCTTCAAAGATTGGTCGCTTGGCGACTTCCAAACGAGGTTTAGCTTTAAACACTTTCATGATTTTAGGATAATATTTTGTTTTGTGGTTAAACATGTTGATATCTTTGAAGAGTGAGGGATTATGGACTTTGTGAGTAGGTAGCGACTGTTAGATCAACATTATAAGCGGTGGGGCTGCCTTTAGTCACTACCGGCGAAACAAATAAATCGCGAACATCAAAAATACGTATATTAGTCTCGAGATTTACGAGAAAATTTTTTATATCTTCGTAGGCGCCCGCAAACCTGACTTTAAAAAAAATGGTGATTAAGGGTTTCGCAAAGGACTCGGTTGGAGTTCCTTGAGTTTCCCTTTGCGTCCCCTGCCCGCCCAAGATCGAAACGCTGAAAGACTGCGGAAGAAGACGGTTATTCTCTAAGAGACCGTTAAGTTGAGCCAAGGCCCCGGGCTCGTCTAGCTTAAGAGGCAAAGACAGAGAAACCGCGTCCTGAAGTTCTCCTTGGCCTTTATAAGCGCTGATCAGCTTCTTAACCTGGTTCAAGACCGCGCTTTGCCTGTCAGTAAAGGTTCGACGGCTGAACTCCTCGCTCCGGATTTTCTTGATATCTTCATAGGCCGGTTTAATAAAACTGAAATAAATCACAAAAGCCCCGACGGTAAAAAAGAGGGCTAAGGACATACTGAAAAGTCTTTTGGTTGGTTGCTTCATCCCGTTAGAAATACGACGCAGACGCTAAAAACATTCTGCGCGCTATATTGCAATTTATTATAAATTTTGACCTTTTCATATATATATCGTGTTTTGATTATGCGTCCGCGATTTCTAACGGGATTCATCAAAGTTCAAGGATTTACGGCTTTAAACATCTCGGGCGTAAGAGTCAAAGCTAGGTTAAACTGCCAAAAACCGTCTTGGCCGATATTTGAATTTCCAAAATTCATTTGGACGACTCCCGGATCGTCATCAAAAATTTTGAGCTGCTCGGCAAGATCATTCACGCTCTTTGCGAAACCCGTGAGGGTGACTTGCCTGTTTTGGGTATTAAGTCCCAGGTGGGTGTAGTAAACATTGAAGTGAGCATTCTTCTCAAACCACCCAAAAATCGGAGTCGTAAAAATATGGCCGTTCAAAATTGCCCGCAAATTCACGAGTTGGGCGTAAAAGTTAATTATCCTTTTTTGATCTTCGAGCGGGATCTGTTGACTCAAAGACTGAATCCGATCATTCAAGCGTTTAACTTGAGCATTAAGATAAGGGCGATAGCCGAAGATGAGCCCCAGATAGACCACGAGGCTTATAAAAAAAATCGTGCTTGAGAACATTAAAAGCTGGCCGGACCAACCAGGCGTCTTAACCGGCGCCCGGCCAAGCTGCTCAATGACTTTTTGCGGCAAGGCCATAAAATTTTAGATGAACTCTCGCAAGGTAAGCCCCAAAGCTACGCTCAAAATCGGCCCAACTTCGGCTACGAGCGGCTCGATGGAGGACGGATACTCGAATTTTAAGAGCGGCGAGGCTTTAATAACCGGGACTAAAAACTCTCTTTGAAAATATTTTTCGATGCCGATCAAATTGGCTCCGCCACCGCTCAAAATTACTCTTTCAATTTTCCTAGCATTTGAAAATTGATTGTGATAGTTGAATTCCGCCTTTTTCACTTCATTAATTATAACATCCAAAAAAGGCAGCATTATTGTGGATAACTCGTAATCCGGAGAGGTGCTGCTCACTCCTCTTTCTCTTTTCAACTCTTCGGCACGGAGCGCGTTGATGTTCAAACTTGAGGTCAAGGCTTGAGTCAAAGAAGCGCTCGCAAAATCGCTTTGGCTCCCGAATTTAAGCTGGGAGTCTTCGGCGAAGACGATGTTCGTCGAACGGCTGCCGATATCAATAAGCGCCGTAGGTGTGGGATCGGAGCCCACGAGTGCCCTGATCAAAGCCAAGCTTTCGATCTCAAGACCCCTTAAATTTAACCCGATGGACTTAAAAAGACGCTGATATCTCTTGATCTGTTCTTGAACCACAGAGATCAAAAGAATTTGCTGATTTTTATAACCCTTATCGTCTTTGTACTCGCCGACCTTGATCCAATCGAGCGCGACTTCCGAGATGGGCAGAGGCACGTATTGACCGGCTTGAAGCGCAATCGCCTTCTCGAGATCCTTGGGCGGCATCTCGGGGAAGTTTAAGACTGTCATAAAAGCCGAAAAGACGGGGAGGGAGGCCAGAACCTGATCCGTGGTCGGCTTCATCTCTTTAATAAGAACCTTAATAAGATTCATCGCCTCTTCTTCAAAAAGCTTCAAACTGCTTGTCTGAAGGACGTCGTTCGAACGAAGAAGGTGTCCGCGTGATTCCAGGAATCCGTAATTTACCAGCCTCGGCGTCTGCCCGCCCTGCTTCACCTCCGCGATTTTAATCGAGGTTGTGCCGATATCAACGCCTAGGTAAGACGGAAAAAATTTCTTCCCCAAAAACTTGAAAGGATTACTCATTTCTTGCTTAATTATACCAGATGAATCCCGTTAGAAATCGCGGACGCGCCAAAATAAAATGATTTATAATAAAAAGTCGAGACTTTTGAACAATAACCAGGATTGGGGAATAGCTATTTGCGTCCGCGTCCTATTTCTAACGGGATGAAACTGGACTTTCTTTGGGAACTCATTTTTCCTTCAAGCTGCCTCAACTGCAAGAAGCCTCTCCAAGGAAAGGAGGTGGTTTGCGATTCTTGCCTAGAAGAAATTCCCCTCCATCAAACATTCTTTTGCGGAGAGTGCCGAGCAAGACTTCCGGATAACAAAAAAATTTGCCATCTGAATTTCCCCTATCTTTTGGCTGCGGCCTCGGATTATGAAAACGCGGCCCTAAAAAACCTGATTCAGGCGCTCAAATTCCAATTTATAAAATCAGCGGCCGATTCCTTAGGGAAGCTTATTATAAGATATGCGGAGGCTATACGCTTTGAGGGTAGTGATTTTTTGGTAATCCCAGTGCCTTTAGCTAGAGAAAGAGAAAGAAAAAGGGGCTTTAATCAGGCCGAGTTAATTTCCAAAACCTTCGCCGACCATTTTAAATTGCCACTGGCCGCCGCCTCACTCATCCGTCCCAAGAACTCTCCGCCGCAGAGCGAGATTAAAGATTTCGAGAAGAGAAGACTCAATGTCAAGAATTGCTTTAGCGTTCAAAATGGCGAGGAGCTTAAGGGAAAGCATATTATTCTAATCGATGATGTGACAACGTCTGGAGCTACACTATACGAGGCGGCGAGCATCCTCAAGGCCTACGGGGCAAAGAAAATCATCGCCTTCACTGCGGCTAAAACCTAAAGCAAGATTTTAGGTTATAGCTTTTAGGTTTTAGAAAACCTATAATAAAGTTAGTCCAATGGAGGAAATTAGTTGGCAAGCTCCGGAATTTGAGTATCGGGAGAAAACCGTCTCCTGGTATTGGTTTAGCATTATTCTTGCCGTCCTTGTCTTAGCTGCGGCTATTTGGCAGAAAAATTTTCTTTTTGCGGTTTTTGTGATCCTCGCTGAAATTTTGATTCTGACCTGGGCAAACCGTGAGCCCTCGCTCGTCGAGTACCGCTTAAACAAGAAGGGGTTAGACATCGGGAAAAATAAGTCCTACACTTACGGAGAAATTGAAAGTTTTGGGGTTCGGGGAAATGAGGGTGAAGAGTGGTCGGAGCTGGTCTTCACCTTTAAAAAATCTCTTCGGCCAGCATTAAAAGCCTCTCTGCCAACCCATCTTTTGCCTCAAGTCAAAAAGGTTCTCGAAGTAATTCTCTTAGAGACCGAGGTCAAGGAATCAGCTTTTGACGCCTTGGAAAGATTTTTGAGATTCTGATGTCCCTATAGCTCAACTGGACAGAGCGCGAGCTTGCGGAGCTCGAGGTTGGGGGTTCAAGTCCTCCTGGGGACGCAAAATAAAACTTAATGAAATCTCTGATTTTTATCCTGTCTTTAATCGTTATTTTAGGAATCATTATTTTTATCATCCTTCCGGAATCGCTTTCGAAGCAAAATTTTTCGCTAGATAAAATAACTCCTGCTCTTATTCCAACAAGCACAACGGCAAGCACGACTAAGCATACGCCTCCTCTATCTCCTTCTGGCGAAGGTTTTAAGCCTGAAGGATTCAAGGGGCCGACCGGGCCGCCAAGCGTTATAGGCCCGCCAGGCCCTCCGCCGAATTATTAGGCTTGAGAACGGCGAATTAAAGATATAGAATATAAGAGATTTTGCGGGTGTCGTATAGTGGCTATTATACTTCCTTGCCAAGGAAGAGATGGCGGTTCGATTCCGCTCACCCGCTCAAAGTTATCGATAATTTTGAGCGAGGCTCGCCAAAGGCGGCCCGCTCCCGAGTGCTTTTATTTTTTAGCTATTTAAGGCAAAATCATAAGTATGGACGGAACTCAAGATAAGGCCTTCCGTAACCAAATAGGCAGTTTTTCGTTATCTGGGATAGATGGCGAAGAAAGAATAGTTCGAAGCGCCGTCAAGGGTGAGGCTTCGTCTTTTGGCCTCCTTTACGATTATTACCAACCGAAAATCTATCGGTTTGTAATAATCAAAGTAGGCAAACGTGAGGAAGCCGAAGACCTCACCCATCAAGTATTTTTAAACGCCTGGCAAAATATCCGAAGCTACAAGCACCACGGTTTCCCCTTCTCAAGCTGGCTCTATCAGATAGCAAGGAATGAAGTAATTGACTTCTATAGGACGCGCAAGTATGAATCTCGCCTTGATTACTTGGACGAGAATTATTTCATAAGTCCGGCTAGCGCTGAATTCAAATTTGATCAGGGCCTAGAGATGGAACGAGTGAAGTTAGCCATGAAGCAAATGAAGCCGGATTACCAAGATGTGATCATCATGCGCTTCGTCGAAGAAATTCCGATAAAAGAAGTGGCCCTCGCGATCGGGAAAAGCGAAGGAGCTGTGAAGTTGATCCAGCACCGGGCGCTAAAAGAACTCAAAAAAATATTAAGCTAAGATGAACCTTTTAGAACTCCTAAAAAAATTAAAAGGGGTTGAACCCGATAAGCATTATACCGAAAAATCTCGGTTGATTATCTTAAGCACGCCTCTCGCGAAGAAACTTAAATATACTTCTCCGTGGCTCCCCCAACTCAAATTTATCGGCGCCTTTGCCATCGCGAGTCTCATCTTCTTTATCCTTCTCGGCGGCTTTTCGAACTCTAAATTTTCAGCGCCTCTCAAACTCTCCAATCTCGATCCAGTCGGCCTCAAAGCCGAGGCTGACGCCATTGACATTCAAATCCAGTTAACTGATATTCACTATCAAGAATCGTCCGGCGCGGAGAACGAATCCACCCAAGCCTTGCCCCTTAATAACGTTCAAAAACAAGCCGAAAATCTTAGCCTCAAAAATCAAACTCCCTCAACTTCAACGCCGGAGATAACGATTGACGAAGCCCTGGACAGGCTCTCGAGGTAAAGTGAAACTAATCAGTAAAAAAATGGCGTTCGCGGCGCTTGGAGCGCTTTTTTTATTGCAGATTAATCTCGATGTGGCTAAAGCGGATATAACCTGCAATTTCCAAAGCCAATTCGAAGAGCTAGTAGATGTTAAAAACAATGCCAAACTCGATGACCTCCAGCGAATCCGAGTTGAACTTAAAATCAGAAAAGATATTTTAAACAATATCCTTGCTTGCGCGATTCAAGACGTTCTAAGTACAAAAGCAAAACTCGTCGAGATTCGCCCTAGTGATGAGGAAAACAAAATTATCCAGAATCAATTTTTGAATCAGTTAAACGTAATTGTGAATTACTACCAAAATCAGAAATTCAAAATCGAAGATTTGGGAATTCAAGGGAGTGAGGATTTAGCGAGGGATATAAAAGAATGGCGAGCGAACACCTATCTGCCCCTCGCTAACGAGGCAACAAATTTTTTAATCTGGATTAAAAATCGAGATTTAATAAAAACTACGGAGCAAAGGCTTGGCCAGGTTAATCAAACGATAAAAAACTTAAAGGTGAGCGGTAACGAGAACATACAAAGCTTGCTCGAGAAGTCCAGGTTGAATATCGAAACTGCTAAAGTTGGAAGTCTCGAGGCGAAAAAAATTTTCCAAGATTTTCCGCCTTCACCAAAAAGCTCTTCCCTGGCTTTCATCAAAATCTCCCTAGAATCTCTGGCTAAGGCTTATCAAAATTTCTTCGATATTATGGATGTAATTAAAAAAATGCTGTCTCCCTAAGGGAGACAGCATTTTAATTTTGTCTTGAATTTCCTTTTATTTAACGGCTTCCTTTAGAACTTTGCCGGCCCTGAATTTCGGCTTAATCGAGGCGGCGATGTGGATCTTCTCGCCGGTCTTGGGATTCCGGCCTTCTCTGGCGGCGCGCTTCGCCACCTTGAAAACGCCGAATCCGGGAATAGCCACTTCCTCGCCCCGCCCTAATGACTTTGTAATGGTATCAAAAATTGCGTCAACGGCCTTCAGTCCTGTGGATTTGTGCTCTATGCCAGCCGCTTTCATAACTGCTTCTATCAAACCATCTTTTTTCATAAAATAAGCTAGATTGTCTTTATGAATTCGACCTTTTTTGAACTTAAGTATTATAGCACATCGGAAAATTTATCAAGAACTAGGCCACAAAGACCGCACAGGCGAGAACCGTGGTCCACCAGCCGTTCTTGTTGCCGATCGCCGACTGGGTGATGTTCGAAGTTCTGATTATTTTGCCTGAAGCTTTGTAGAGCTGCTCCCGTTCGTCCCAGGCAGTGTCCGAATTGAATTCAATCCCTAAGGTGGTGGCAAGCATTGAGGCCGCGAGGTCTTCGGCATATTCGCCTGCCCGCTCGTCATTCTCTCCGAAAGAATGATGCTCAGAAAGATAGCCATATTGGTTTTCGTCGGCTGGCTGGGCGACTCCAATCGAAACGGCAAGCAAACGGTTCGGTTCATTAGTGGCGTTTCTCGCCATCACGGCAAAAATAATTTGGCCATCCTGCAGCTGTTTTAAACCTTCTTCGCGGCTCACCCGCTTACATCGCGACGGCAAAATACTTGAAACATGAACAATGTTGTAGGGCGCGATGCCGGCGTCCCGAAGCGCCATCTCAAAAGAGGCCAGATATTCTTTGTGAACTCCCACGCCCTTCGTAAAGAAAATTTTCTGCGGAATAAAAACTTTGTCGCTATTACCGTTCATTAGGCGCTATTTTAGCATAATCAATCGAAGGGGCGACAAATTCTTATATTCTGTATCCATGTTACAGATGGCCAGCAATCAATTTCTGAAATGAGTTTATTTTTTCTTTTCAACCAAGTTTCTTCCTACATCTATCATTCCAATAGCAAAAAGGGCTGATACAAGTAAACCATATGCCTCTTCAGAAATACCAGTGGTACCGCTACGAAAAATAATATACGCAATAAGCGCTACTGGCAATAAAATTTTCCAGGACAATGCTTGGTTTAATTTCATAATTTTATATTAATTATTAAAAATCAGACCTTTATTATACAATATACTATTTCCTTTTCGCCAAAAAGGCCTTTTCAAATCCTAGCCGAGCCCCGCCTCTGGCGGGGCGAGGCAACAATCGCCAAAAATCCGAATTCTGAAAATCTGCGGAGGCGGAAGGATTCGAACCTTCGAAAGGCTTTCGCCTTTAACACGTTAGCACCGTGTCCTATTCAACCTCTCTAGCACGCCTCCAGCGATTTTTTAAATATAAAACAAAACCTTGTTTTTATCAAATTTTTCTTGCTTGCACTGAATCTATTGAAGTGATAACTTGTAAAAACTGTAATGACGAAAGAAGCTCAGCAAAAACTCCTGGCACGGCCGCCAATCGTGGTCGTGATGGGCCATGTTGATCACGGGAAAACCACCTTGATTGACCATATCCGCAAAACCAATGTGGCCGCGAAAGAAGCCGGTGAGATCACCCAATCAATCGGCGCTTATGAAATAGAAACCAGGCACCAGGGACCAGGCACCGGAAAAATGACCATTATTGACACGCCCGGGCACGAGGCCTTTAGGACGATGCGTTCCAGAGGGACCGAAGTCGCAGACATTGCCGTCCTCGTTGTCGCGGCTGATGAAGGCGTGAAACCCCAGACACTTGAAGCGATTAAAATTATCCAAGAGGCCGAAATTCATTTTATCGTGGCCTTGACCAAAATTGATAAACCAAACGCTAATTTGGACAAGGTCAAAAATGAACTTACATCATCTGGCGTCCTACTTGAAGGCTACGGCGGCCGGATAAGCTACCAGCCGGTTTCAGCGAAAACTGGTGAGGGCGTGAATGAGCTTCTTGATCTCATTAATCTCACAGCGGAGTTGGAAAATCTTACTTATGATCCTAGGGCGAGGGCTCACGGATTTATCCTCGAAGCTAAACTAGACTCTCGAAGAGGAATAGGGGTCTCTGTGATTCTCACAAACGGTACCGTGAAGAGAGGTCAAGAAATCGCTACCGTATCAGCTAAAGGAAAAATAAAGATTTTGGAAAATTTCCTGGGGAAAGCAGTGGGCACCCTAGAGCCGTCCTCTCCAGCGAGGATCATCGGCTTTGAAACCCTGCCCAAGGTCGGCGAAGAATTCTTGGCGGGTGAGGGGGCTTTAACTATAAACCAAAAAGGAGCTCAAATTTCGACGGCGAAAGGGAACTCGGGTCCAATGCGGAGTGAAGAGCCAAAAGAAGCCCTGAGGATTATCCTTAAGGCCGCTGACGTAGGGTCCCTCGAGGCGCTCTCTGCGCTTATGAAGACCGTTAAATCGGAGAAGCCCTTAGCAATTCTGGGTGAGTCAATCGGTGATGTAAACGACAATGACGTGAAGGGCGCGATCGCAAGCAAGGCCGTGATCGTTGGCTTCAAAACCAAGGTTGTGGAGACCGCCAGGAATCTCGCAGAAATTCACGGGGTCACGATTTTAGTCTCGGATATTGTCTATGAACTAATAAAAACCATTGAAGAGTTCTTAAAGAAACCTTATGAAGCAGCCGCATTGGGCGAGCTTCTGGTGCTCGCAATTTTTTCCCAAAAAAAACCTGAAAAACAAGTTGTAGGCGGTCGGGTCATAAAAGGACTTATCCGCAATCGGGCCCAATTTGAAATTCTCCGCGGTGAAGAAAATATCGGCCGCGGCCAAATTTTGAATATCCAAGAACAGAAAAAAGATGTAAACCAAGTAAGCGAAGGAAGTGAGGCTGGGCTGCTCATAAATTCGGCGGTCCTTATAGAGTCGGGTGACCTGTTAATTGTTAAAAAATGAATTTCCGATCGACACGGGTTGGAAAATTAATTAGAGAAGAACTGGGAAAAATTATCGTCCGAGAACTCGAATTTCCAAATGCGCTTGTAACCTTGACGGAGGTGGAGATTGATAAAAAACTTGAGCACGCTCTTGTGAACGTAAGCGTCATCCCCTCTTCCGCCGCCGAAAAGACGCTCGAGAAATTAAAAAAATCTCGCGGCAAACTCCAGCATTTTTTAAACAACAAATTGAATATAAAACCAATGCCGCGAATTGAGTTCAAAATTGACCGCGGCCCGGAAAATGCAGCAAATGTTGAGAAACGGCTCCTCGAAAGCCAATAGGAAGCTCCGACGCTCCCCGAGGGTAGCGGCGGGGAGGTCGGAGTCCCGACAGAAGCGTCGGGATTGAAAAAGCGCTTTTAGATAAGTAAGATGGTAAAGATGGCCGCGTAGCCAAATGGTAAGGCGAAGGTCTGCAAAACCTTTATACGTGGGTTCGATTCCCACCGCGGCCTCTGCATAGAGTTGGCTTAGCAAAAAATGAGCTTAGCAACTCTTGCATCCCGCCGCAGGCGGGAGCCTCGCCCGGGTGGCGGAATGGTTTACGCAGAGGACTTAAAATCCTTGACCCAAAAGGGTTTGTGGGTTCGACTCCCACCCCGGGCACAAAGCAAACGGCTCCGCCTTGTTATGGAGCTGTTTGCTTTTGGTGGGAGTCGAACACGAAAGGGGGTCGGGGGTCTGTCAGCTTTTTGATTTTCTAGAACCGGCGTCGCCTCTGCTCCAGCGGCAGAGTCGCGCCTGCATCTCAGCGCGGCGACCGAGCACATAAGGCGTTATGTGCTCGGACCAAGCTCGCCGCGCTTCCGATAGCTTCTAGAAAATTAAAAAGCTTCCTTTATTTGTTGAAACGATGAAAACCCCGAGGGGGAAGATCCGAGCGAAGCGAGGGTAAGAAACCCGAAGGTGTCTTAAGCGGGGGCCGGGGTTTTCATAAACCGAGTGGTTCTAAGGAGCGAGTTGCTGTAGTGACGAGCGACGTGAGATTCTCCCACCCCGGGCACAAAAAAATCTCGCCCAGCTCTTTTTACGAAAAGGGTTGGGCGAGTTTTTAATAAAACATCCAAAGGAACGTTAGAAGCGGAAGTACACGGTCGCAGCAGTGAACCCGCCGCCGAAGACAACCGCCATCACACGCGTGTTGCGCTTGATCGCGCCTCGCTGCCACCCCTCTTCGAGGAGCAGGGGGATGGAAGCTGAAGTTGTGTTGCCGTAGTGGCTGATATTATTGAAGATCAAGCCTTTGTATCCGTATTGCCGTAATTGACGCTCTACATTATTAACGATGCGGGCGTTCGCCTGATGGAAAAGAAAAACGTCCACTTGTCCCAGGGCGCTTATGAAGTCTTCTTCTGTGTCCATTGAAAAACCCATCTTCACGAATGCGGCTGGCAAAACGGTCTTTGATTTCTCATCAAACCGAGAAGGCACGAGGAGCCGCACTGCTTCCTTTAGCACCCTCGGGCCGTCCATAAACATAAGGTGGCGCTGGTCAAAAGGGTTACTCACCATCTGCGCTGTGACCGGAAGCTTAGAACCTCCGGCGGGCGTGATAAGGAGATGCGCCTTGCTCCCGTCGAGGTAGCTGAAGAAACACTCTGGGCGGAAGTTTTTACCCTCCTTATACTCTCCTTCTGTCTCGTAAGCCTCAAGAAGAACAGCGCCCGCCCCATCGCCAAGGATAGGGAACATGTTGCGCGAGAATGGATTTACGGTCCGGCTCATCACGTCCGCGCCAATAACAAGATACAGCCCGCCTTCGCTTTGGGCAATAGCGCAGGCGGCCCGGCGCACAACCACAAAGCTTGAACATGCAGCGGTGCCGTCAATAAAAGGCATATCTGGCAGGTAGCGCTTGCC
>JACOXZ010000023.1 GCA_016182105.1 Candidatus Liptonbacteria bacterium
CTAGAGAGGCTTCGGCCTCTGACGTATGAGTAGGGTCATAGACATAGGCCGCATTTGGCACTAGGCAGCCGACACTCATCCCTAAAGCGTGATAAATTTGCCCCATCCAGACAGCATCTCGCCTCGCCAGATATTCATTTACGGTTACCACGTGCGCCCCTTTTCCGGACAAAGAATTAAGATAAGCTGGCGCGACCGCCGCCAAAGTCTTACCTTCGCCAGTAACCATCTCGGCAATGCCGCGATTATGAAGGATAATCCCAGCCATAAGCTGGACGTCAAACGGCCTCTGGCCAAGCGTTCTTTTGGCAGCTTCCCTCGCTAAAGCAAAAGCTTCGGGGAGAAGGTCCTCTAAGGTTTCGCCTTTTTGGACGCGCTCTTTAAGCAAACGGCTTCTACCTTCCAGTTCTTCGTCTGTCACTTTTTGAATCTCCGGCTCGAGCTTGTTGATTTCTTCGACAACCGCCTCAAGACCCTTGAGCCGCTTGCCAGAAGAAAATTTTCGAAGAAAATCGAGCATTATGCAGTTTTTGTTCGCCGAATCTTGCCAAGGCGTGTTTTATACTTATCAATCTCCAAATGAAGCGTGTCTTTTAACATGTCAATCGCCGCTCTTATATCCTCCGATTCTTTTTGGACGCGGAGGATTTTTCTCGGTAAACGCAAATCAGCTTCAGCCCTAAAAACTTCTCCTTTGTGGTGATGCCGCGTGGTTCGCGCGAGATCAAGCCAAAGTTCAGCCACTCCTTTTTCGTCGAATCGTTTTATTAATTTGGAAACACTGCCAAGTTTGTCTTCAATATAGACATTAAGACTCGGCGTGAGCTCAAACCCAGCCGCTTTCACATTGATCTTCATTAGCGAAATTATAAGGATTTTAAGAAGAAAAAGCAAAATTTTCTAACCCAAATATGATGTTTGCTACCGCTCAATCGCCCAGCGAGCGATTTCGCTGGCGATGCTCCCTCGCTCGCCCCGCCCCTCTTATCTCGAGGCAGCTCTCGGAGGCGCGTTGGCTTGGTCCGCTCGTTGCCATTTCCATAAACCGAGCGGCAACGCGCCGAGAGCGCAGGCGGGCATCTGCCGCTGGAGCAGATGAACCGCCGGTGCCGAGAGGTAGGAGGGGCGGGGCACCATGCCCGCTCGGTCGCATAGCCGCGCAAACATCATATTTGAGTTAGTTTTATCTTGCTACCTAAACCTTCTGTACTTCCTCCTCCAGCTCAATTTTAAATTTCTTCTTAACTTCGGATTTAACAAGCTCAATCAGCGAGCGAACCTCTTCGGCTTGGGCGTTTAGGACATTCACGATGAAGTTGGGATGCTTGGGCGAAACCATAGCGCCTCCCAAAGCCACGCCTTTCAAACCGGCCTCAGAGATAAGATATGCCGTTGGCACAACCGGAAAAGGATCAACCTTAATCACTTTTTCGACAGCAGCCAGATTGTTTTTGGGAAATCGCTCCACAGCCACGTTCTTGAATATGCTCCCGATATTGGGGTATTCCATCGGGTGGCGGGCTAAACGATAATCAATTTTCTCTTCTATGGCCCTTTGAATCTCTTTTTGGTTTCCTTTTTTTAGCTTCAGGGTGGCTCCTAAAATTATTTCGGCGCCATTTTTTTCCTTAAAAATACTCGAGCGATAACCGAAACGGCATTCTTTTTGACTTCTTTGAACTTCTTTTAATGTTTCTGTATCAAGACCCTTCACGGACCTTACCACGTCTTTAATCTCTCCCTTAAACGCTCCGGCATTGCCGCGGATTGCGCCACCAAACGTGCCCGGAAGTCCGCCTGCCCACTCTAAACCAGAGAGTCCTTTTTTAATCGTGAAATTTAGGAGGTCGTGCATCTTAACGCCAGCGCCCACCTCTATTTCTTCGCTATGAGCTTCGATAAAATTCAAACTCGGCTTCAGAACTAACCCTCTAAAACCTTTATCATCAATCAAAAGATTAGTGCCGCCGCCTAAAATAAAAACCGGCTGGTTTTCTTTTTTCGCCCACTCTAGCGCCTCCTTAATGCCCCCAAAATCTTCGGCATCAAAAAAATAGCTGGCAGTGCCGCCAATTCTATAACTAGACCACTCGGAGAGTGGTACATTCTCCTTGATCTTGATCATAATATATTATTACGGGGCGGGTGGAGCGGCCGTGGCTTGCCCCGAGCCGGGTCGAGTGGTGACCTCTCCCGCCACTCTCCGCAGAGCGAAGCTCAATGGTAGAGTGGCGTGGATCCCGTCTGTCCGCGATGAAGATATAACACCGCATCCCCATGCGGAGAGTTACGGGATCACGCCAACTGTAACCGCTCGTTTCACTCGCGGACAGTTGCGGGACAATTCTGTTTGTTTAAAGGTTGCGTTTAGGGGGTCGCAAGTGGTGACCTCCAATTCCGTTTGTTTGAATGAGTGCTCTCCTTGCGACCCCCTAAACGCTTCTAAGACAGAATTTAAAAAGTGCTCCCTGCCTGCCGGCAGGCAGGTCCGACCGCTCCGCTTTGATAGTAGGATACTCACTAAAAATTACAATGTCTGTAAAAAACCAAGCCCCTCTTGCGAGGGGCTAGGCCAAACAGATGGATGGAGCATACTTTAGTCGACGTCGTCGCTAAGGTATATTCACACTCATTCAAGGGTAGTATAGCATACTACCTATTTTGGTCAATACATAGCGCCCAGCTGATACTTTTGAGGAAGTCCCGCACTCTCCGAGGTATTCCGAGGGTAGAGTGGCGCGGATCCTGTTCTGCCTCTGTGGTAGTAGGATGTTCTATTCTCACGGGGAGAGTACGGGATCGCGCCAACTGCAACCCTTATACCAAAACCCGCCCCCTTCTCCATTATTCCGCCATGGCTAGATAATGGTGTATTATACTATCTAGTATATACGCTTTCGCTCAAAGGCAGTTGCGGGACTATCGGATCCGCCTCAGGCGGAGAGATGCAGCGGGCAGACCGCCGCTGGAGCGGGCTGAACCGCGGTTCCGAAAAAGTATCAGCTGGGCGCTAGTGAGAGGATATCTCTATCGCTTATCTTAGTGCGTAGGTTACGCTAACCTGCACCGTAATCTCCTCTGTGCCCGGCTCAATTGTTGGCGGCGCAATATCTCCTCCTTTCCCTTCAAACGCGGCTACGCCTCGGAAATACGGTATTGGCGTTGGTCCGCCAAACTCATTTATATTCACAACCTTCCCCAAACCAACTCCATTCTGCGACGCCATTGACTGCGCTTTGGCTTTGGCTCGTTCAAACGCAATCTTCCGCGCTTCTCTCATAAATTTCTCCGGATCTTCAACGCTGAACGATATGCCGCTAATTTGATTTATGCCAACCGGCGTAAGACCGGAAAGAATTTTAGGAAGTTTATTAAAGTCCCTGACCTTAACATTCACGCTCTGGGTGATGGTGTAGCCGACGATAAAGCTGCGGCGAAGCTTGTCGTCATACTGATACTCGGGCGAGAGGTTGTAGCCGCTGGTTTTAATATCTTTTGCCTCGATCCCCTGCGATTTGACGAATTCAATGGCAACGCTCACCTTTTTATTATTTTCGTCAACAATTTGACTGGGGTCCCCTCCTCGCGTTACAACCGAAAACGAAAACTGGGCGAGATCCGGCGCCACCGTAGTTTTCCCTTCGGCCGAAACCGTGATGGTTCGAACCGGCATAAACGAGTCGCCAAGCTTCTGGAGCATCGGCATCACAAAGAAAACAAGGTTCAAAAAAAGCCCTGCTAAAAGCAAAGTGAATACGGTCCAGAAATAATTTTTTACCTTATCGATTTCCATCTTATTTTGAAGCTATTTTGATTATTTTCTTAAACTCATTTACTTTCAAACTCGCGCCACCGACCAAAGCGCCTTGAATCTCATTATATTCTAAAATACGTCCGATGTTTAAAGATGTTACAGAGCCGCCGTACAATACTTTAGGTTTTAGGTTATAGGTTTTGGGTTTTAGATATTCCTTTATGAAACGCGACATCTCCGCGGTCTCTTTTGGGTTGTCTGGCTTTCCGGTGCCAATTGCCCAAATGGGCTCGTAAGCAACTATGAGGTTATAGGTTTTAGGTTTTAGGTTATAGATATTTTTAAGGTCTTCTCGAAGCTGGTTTTTGACGAAATTTTTCGCGGCTTGAAGCCCTTTTTTTCTTACTGAAAGCGGTTCACCCACGCAGAGGATCGCTTTGAGGCCGACCTTTAGAGCGACTTTAACTTTCTTATTTATCATCTCATCAGTTTCGTGAAGCCACCTGCGGCGTTCGGAATGGCCGATTATCACATAATCCACGCCTAATTTTTTTAACATCAAGGGCGACACTTCTCCGGTATACGCGCCCCTCTCTTCCCAAAACGCGTCTTGAGCTCCTAGGCTAGCTTTTTTGATTACGCTTTTTACCGACTTAAAAAATGGAAACGGCGGGCAAATCACGACGTTTTTGGCGTCAATGGCTTTGGTAAGTTTTATCGCCTCAGATTCTCTCTGAGGGTTCATCTTCCAATTTGCAACCAAGATTTTTCTATTCATATTGAGGATTCATCTAGAATTTTATTCATCTTATCATATTTAGGTTAACCCAGCATAAACCCAATTTGTCGCCATTGTGGCGCTGGGTTGACTTGCCCCAGTTTAATGTTGTAGACTAATCTTAGACAGACTTGAAAAAGGAGGAAAAATGAACATGGACTATCGGATTCGCGCCAAACGAACTTTTGAAGTGGCGGCTACAGGTGGAGTTTGCTGGGGAGTTGATAGAGCTATTAAGGGTGTAACGAAACTGGCTCAACTTGCCGCAGAAAGGAGAAATCCACTCCCGGCGGTTCTTGGGAGGCTTGTCCACAATGACAATTCGATTAAAAAACTTCGAGCGATGGGTGTAAACACAATCGCCGAGGCCCGAGAAGCTAATGGCGGCGTGGTGGTTGTAACCGCTCATGGCCGCGATCCGAAAGACATCTCGATATTGAAGCAAAATGGCTTTACTGTCCTTGACATGACCTGTCCGATTGTGAAAGACCAGCACTCTCGAGCTTTAATGCTTAGAGAACTGGGCAGAAAAATAATTCTCGTCGGCACTCTGGAGCCTCACCCAGAAATAGAAGGAACAAAAGGAGTTTTGAATGGCGACGTTATTGTATTAGATTCTCCATTTAGTGTTGACTTTATTACGTTCAACCCCAATACGCCGATCGGTGTAATCGCCCAGACTACCTTTGACCCAGAGATCGTTCACGAAGTAGTGGTGAAACTCAAGAAAAGATTCCGAGATGTTCTTTATTTTCCGACTGTCTGTAACGACATCGTGTTGAAACTCCAGGAACTCCGAGAGCGGGGACGAATGGCGGATACAGTAATCGTGGTCAGTGATCAAGGTAGTGCAAATGGCAGACATCTGGCCGAGACAGCTCGGAGGATGGCGAAAACGGTGATTTTCATTCTTGACCACCACGAACTCACGCCAGATATGCTCTTGGAAACGAGACGGATTTTTGTAACCGCAGCGGCCTCGACACTAGACCCCGACATCGAGGACGTAGTGCAGAAAATCAGGAATTTGGGATGGAAAGAGAGGAAACGAAAGAATAAAATCCTTACCAAAGAGAAGAGAGCACAGGCAAGCGCGCGCCAAGCGGCCGGGCGACCCTGAAGCACGTGCAGCACTCGTCTCACCCATTCGATATACTCAGGGTGACCATGAGCCAAGTCGAACGGGTCATGTCGAGCGAGCCTGCCTGCTTGTAGGCAGGTCGAGGTCTTTCCCGTCTAAGACAGATTGATATTTTGAGCCTTCGGCGCGAATTTTTTTCGCAGCGCCGAAGGCTCATTTTTTTATTTCTTTCTTCTAGAGCCCTAAGGGAATCTCACGTCGCTCGTACCCGTTCGCTCCCCCTCTATGTTATCTCTATTATTCGTCACTATGATTATACCGCAATTGCGGTATAATCATAGTAGATTTGAAAAAACAGAAACAAAAATACCTCCGCCTTGCGCGGAGGTATTTTTGTTTGCAGCCCGTATCGGGACAGACCTCGAACTTTGGACCGATTGCTTAGAAACCTTGCCAAATGGCTCAAGGCGAATCCTGACCTGTATTTTTCTAATCCTATCGCAGCGGAAGTGGGAAACAAGGAGTGAAAAATTGCCAGACGGCACAAGGTTATTATCTGGGGTTGACGCTACCATGGGATTGGGTCTAAAATCTATTTATATTATATGAAGCCACTCAACTATGAAAATATAGACCTTTCCAAGCTTGAAACAGAACTCGAGCATTTCCAGAACAAGTGGATCGCTATTTCCGCTCAGAACAAGATTGTTTCGAGTGGTCGGACATACGGTGAGGCATTAGAAAAAGCAAGAAAGGAGGGAGAGGTAGTTCTCTTTAGGGTGCCGCCCCTTGACGCGTATCTGGCACCCTAGGGAATGAAGTTTCCGTACCAAAAGCTTCCAGTACATCAGAGTCCCGATCCAAGCACGCCTCGCATTGCACGCCCTTATATACCTGTCTACCTTCACGGAGAAAAACAGAGTACTCCCAGTCCCTATTACGCGATGCTGGATTCAGGGGCGGATAATGTTCTCTTTCCTTCTGATTTAGCAAAAGAGGTGGGCATCGCTGACATCAAGACCGGGAAGGGTCCTTTCTCGACTATCGGCATCGCCGGTCAACGAGCTGCTACTTATTTTCACAATCTCAAAGTACAGGTGCAGGGAGATTCAAGACAGTTACCCGTAATGGTTGGGTTCTCTGACAACATCATCATTCCTCTCTTAGGACGTTCGTTTTTCAAGCACTTCAAAGAAGTGGTTTTCAATGAGGAAAAAGAGCGGGTGGAACTGAAACCTTCAAGTTGAAGAAGTTCTATTCCCCTTGGATTGTCACCCCAAAGTTGTCACTTTGGGCAAGTTTCCATTCCGCAAAAAAGACCAGATTAAAATCTGGCTTTTTTTGGTGATCCATGGAATTTGTTCATTCGGGCAGGTTTGTAGCCTGTACCGGGACACACCTTAAGAGTAGGGGCAATGTGTTCAATGCGGCAATTGTTCCCCTCGTGCGCAAACCGTCGATGCTCCTATGCTGATTGTATGGCGATAAACAAAATGGTCTTGGTCAAACGGTACTATAACCTCAAGGAGACGCTGCGCCTTGGCGGGCGGGATTGCCTTATCTTTGAGTATCGGTATGGGCTTTGTGATGGCCGGACGCATACGTTTAAGGAAATCGCATCCTGGTTTGGTATAAGCGGCACACGCGTTCGGCAACTTATGATGAGAACAACCGATAAGCTACGTAGCCCCAAGGGGAATCGAACCCCTGTTCCTACGTTGAGAACGTAGTGTCCTAGGCCACTAGACGATGGGGCCTCGACCATCAATATTACTTCAATTTTTGGTAAATAAAAAGAGCTGAGGGTCGACAGAATAAACTCAAACCGCCCTGATCTCTTCTACAATTTTCTCCAAACGCATAGCCCGAGAGGCCTTTACCAAGATCAAATCGCCTTTTTGGATCAAATTCTGAACCGGCCTTGCTGCCTCTTCGGCCTTCATGAAACTCCAGATATTTTTCTTATTTAAACCAGATTTCGTTGCTGATTCGGCAATAAATTTGGCCCGCGGACCAACTGTAATCAAAAGGTCCACAATTTTCGCCGTGAGCCGGCCAATCCGCTCGTGGGCCTCAAGAGTATACTTGCCGATCTCAGTCATATCTCCCAAAACCGCGACTTTTCGCTTGCCCGGCAAGTCCTTAAGAGTACCTAGGGCAGCCTCCATTGATAAAGGACTCGCGTTATAGCTATCGTCAAGAATATAGGTATATTTTACGCCCTGGACAAGCTCCAGGCGGCTCCCTGCTGGCTTATAATTTTTTAGGGCCTCGGCAATCTTCACGAGATTCAGACCAAAAATCAAACTGACGCTCGCAGCTGCGGCCGCTGCGTATGACTGAACCTTACCGAAGACTCCGGAGAGCCTCACCGACACTATATTCCCTCCATAGCCAAGTTTGAAACCAACCCCGATTGGTCTCTCGCCTTCGCTTAAATTCTTGAAATCGCTGATTTTAACTCTGGCACCGCGCGAAAAACCAAAAGTCATAATATGGGCTCGGGTGCGTTCTTTCATTTCCATTACCGTATCATCGTCGGCGTTTAAAACCGCAAAACCCTCGCTAGGCAGGCATTCAACTAATCTCCCCTTCTCTCTCTCCACCTCCTCTCTACCGCTAAAGAATTCAACGTGAACCGGGATCTCTCCAATAGCTGTGACGACGCTTATATTCGGCCTCGCGATCGAGAGGAGGTATTTCATATCGCCTGGCCGATCAACTCCATATTCCAAAATCAGGATTTCAGGATAGTCGGACATAAAAATTAAACGCCATATAGAAACACAGATGACCTTTGGCCAAAATAAAATACCGGAGATCTTGGTCCAGGACCCGAGGATAGTAAGAGGCAGGCCGATCTCATTGTTGAAATTGGCGCTTGAAGCTCTTATGTTGCGTTCGCTTCGAAGCACTTCGGCAATGGCGAGTTTAGTCGAGGTTTTGCCAACGCTTCCAGTTATGCCGATCACGCCCGGTCTGTATTTCACGATTGTAAACTCTGCTAGTTTCTTCAAAACCCAAGTCAAAATTCTTACTAATTTCTTTTTCATATCTCCATCACTCTAACCTCTCTATTCTCTAGTTACTAGTTGTTAATCTATCCGGCGGAATGTTCAGGTAATTAAGAATAAATTGCGCGAGATCCCTAAAGGCCGGGACGACCGTAATCGCCGCAGCTGGCGCGTGGGCTGGCTCGTCTAATTTTATGAGTATCACGAAGCGGGGGTTTGTGGCCGGCCCGAAACCGACGTAAGTGTTTACCACTCTATCAGTGTAGCCGCCATTCTTAAAATCCGGAACCTGGGCTGTGCCGGTCTTGCCGGCAATTGAATAGCCACTGATCTTTGCGATCTCATTCTTGTCAATCGCGGAAACCATCATCTGGGCAACTTCACGAGCAGTCTCCCCTCTAATCACCGTCCGCAAAACCTGCGGTTCTAAATTGGCATTAAGATAAGGCCTCATTAGCTTACCCTTGTTCGCTATCGAGGAGATGGCGTTTATGAGCTCAGTTGGCGTTACAGCCACGCCCTGACCGAAAGAGGCTGTGGCAAAGACAATCGGCGGCGCATTAGGATAAAGCCTTCGCAAATCCCCTCTTACTTCGCCAGGCAAATCAATACCGGTTTTTTCGCCAAATCCAAATTTTTCCAAATAATTTTTAAAAACTAAGTGGCCGGTTTGCTTTTCGGCAAAGGCAGCTCCGGTGTTTATAGAGTGCTCAATGACTTCAGTCATTGAGGACCTGCCATAAACCTTAAGATCATAGTTTCTTATCTCACGATCGCCAAAGGTTAAGCTGCCAGTATCAACATAGGTTGTATCCGGCGTAATCTTGCCCGAGTCAATCCCAGCGGCCATAGTGATCACCTTAAGGACCGAGCCTGGCTCATAGATGCTCTGGACTCCAGGATTCAAAAATCGACCAAGCTCGAATTCCGAGTAATTGTTCGGGTCGAAATTCGGCAAGTTGCCAAAGGCGAGAATCTTTCCGGTTCTAGGCTCCTCCACGATCACAGTCCCGCCTGTGGCTTTATAGTTTTTAACCAGGTTGCTTAAAATTCTTTCAGCTTCAGTTTGAATGTTAAGATCAATAGTTAGACGAAGATCCTCACCAGTCGCGGGAGGAACT
This sequence comes from Candidatus Liptonbacteria bacterium, assembly GCA_016182105.1. GTDB lineage: Bacteria > Patescibacteriota > Minisyncoccia > UBA6257 > 2-01-FULL-56-20 > JACOXZ01. Next base: position 9,749 of record JACOXZ010000023.1, read on the forward strand.
ATTTTGTTATTATCGAGACTGCCTGGTTTTCCCGCTAGGATGTTTTCATAAAACGCCTCGAGGCCGTAACGTCCTTCTTCGTGGAGGGTCTCGCTCGAGGGTCCAACAAAGCCTAAAACCTGGGAAGCAAGATTTCCAAATGAATAAAATCTGTGAGGCAGAGCTTCAACATAAACCCCTTTTATTTTGAGATCATTAACCTTTTCCGCTACTAGAAGATCTGCTTTTTTTACGAGAGGTTCGTAGGTATCGTCCTTTTTACTGAACTTAGCGAGTAAACTTTCTACTGGCTGGCCTAAAATCGGCGAGAGCAAATTCGCCGCTTCAGACGAATCATCAATGGCCATGGGGATTGCGTAGATAATAGGAAAATTCTTATTTAAAGCCGCGAGAACGCTATTGCCGTTTTTATCGGTAAAATAAATAGTCCCTCGGTTTGCCAAAAGCAGTTCTGGGTTTAAATAGCGCGATTCGGCCTTAGCCAAATAATACTCACCGTTTTGGAGCTGGAGATCATAAAGTTTGAGAAAAAGAGATAAATAAGCGAGAAGAAGAACAGCCAGAACTAATAAGAAACGATGGCCCATTTTTGGTTAACTTCTAAATATTCGGGGTTTTTCTCTTGAACTAGCGCGTGTGTTTGCGAAAAATCCGCAAGGCTTTGATTATCGAAAAGTGAGAAGATCTCATCTTTGATCTCAACGTTATCGTTCTCTACCTTCTGAATTTCCAAATTAATTTTAGAGATCTCATGCCGCAAATTAACGGTCTCGTTCGAGAGCATTACTAAATAAACTATTTCTAGGGCAAGTGGAATAGCTAAGACAATTAAAAGTTTGGTGAGTAAAGTTATTTTTTTATGAGGTTGGAGAATAGTCATAAAACAAAATTTCTAATATCTAAATCCTAATTTCTAACTTTTGTCTGAACGAATACCGCGGCACGGAGTTTAGCGGAACGGCTGCGGGGATTATTTTTGACCTCAAGGAAGGTTGGACCGACTGGCTTCTTGGTTAAAATTTTTAACTTGGCTTCTTTCTCCATCGCTTTGAAATAATTTTTTACTATCCTGTCCTCGAGTGAATGGAAACTTATAATTGCCGCTCGGCCGCCGGATTTTAAAATTCCGGTGAGATTATTGAGTAACTTCTCCAAATTGCCCAGTTCGCTGTTCGCGTAAATCCTCAAGGCCTGGAAAGTCCTTGTCGCAGGATTCAAGCGGCTTGCCCCGCCTCGGCGGTGGCCGCGCTCATAATTCTTCGGCACGGCATTCTTCACGATCCGGGCAAGCTCTCCGGTTGTCTCAATTGGCTTTTTTGCTCCCCTCACGGCTCTCGCGATCTGCTTCGCAAATTTTTCTTCGCCGAAGTCTCTCAAGGCCTCGGCTAATTCCGTCTCGCTCATTTTCCTAATCAAATCTTTAACCGGTGTTTGATTTTGGTCATAAGTCATAAGCAATGGCTCGTCTTTCAAAAAACTGAAGCCTCTTCCTGATTCCGCAAGTTGATTTGAAGAAAATCCAAGATCGAGGAGTAGGCCGTCTGCTCTCGGTAATTTTTTCTGCCTCAAAATCTCCGGGGTGTCAGTATAGTTAGCGTGCTCCACTAAAACATTTGGATAATCCACAAACTTCTTTTTAAGAAAACTGGTGTTGTCCTCGTCCCAGTCAATCGCTAAAATCTTGCCGTTCTCTCCTATTCTTTCTAGGATCTTCTCGGTGTGGCCGCCTCGGCCGGCTGTGGCATCAATAAAGAACTCTCCTCTACTCGGATCTAAAATTTTTATTACTTCTTCTAAAAGAACTGGGATATGCGGCACAAATTTCTAATTTCTAATTGACCTAATTTCTAACATTGTTCATTGGGATTTGATTAGGAATTAGTAATTAGTCATTCGTCATTGAGGCGAACTAAATTCCTAGTTCGCCTAGCTTCTCCGCTATTTCATCTGAAGCGCTTTCGGTTTTTTGTTTATACTGGTTCCACTTTTCGGCGTCCCAGATTTCAGCACGATTATAGAGTCCGGCCACCACGACTTCTTTTTTAAGGCCGGCGTACTTACGAAGGTAATCGGGAATAAGCACTCTGCCTTGTGAATCAACCTCTACATTTGAAGCGCCGGCGAGCATCAACCTTACAAAAGCCCGCGAGTTAGCTTGAGCTAAAGGCAAAGCAATAAGTTTCTTAGCTAAGGCTTCCCATTCTTTGGCCGCGAATACAAACAGACAGTTGTCTAGTCCTCTTGTAATAATGGCGCCGGCTTTAAGCTCTTCCCTGAACTTGGCCGGTATCGCCACCCGACCTTTAGAATCCAAATTGTGCTTGTATTCTCCTAACAACATGTTTTTGATTTGAAAACTTTTTCTTTCTCGCGCGGCTATGAAGCCGAAGCGGGCATGGTTCCGCCTTAGGCGGAGAGCGAAGGCTTCATCGCCAGCGAAACCGCTCGCTGGGCGGTTGAGCGGTAGCGAAAAGGAAAAGTTTTCAAATATCTGACTTATCCCCAGAAATGGTGCTTTATCCCCAAAATTATCCACAATTCACCACTTTTATTTCATAATAAGCCACAGTCCTTTTTCGTCAAAAACAAACCCCGCCTCGCGGCGGGGTGAATAAAATCCTCTATTTTTCAGAACTACTTAGAATTTTGGCCGTAAGATATTCACAAGTTGTCCCCTGCGGCTTTCTACATTAAAAAAGCTTCGTGCATTTTTCTAGGATCCGAAAGTTCTTCAACTCGACCAGAGAACCGCACTTCACCGTTCCCTAGAATGTAGCCGCGACTAGCGTAGCGCAAAGCAAAGCGGACATTCTGTTCAACTATAAGGAGGGTCGTACCGCCTTGATTTAATTCTTTAAGTTTTTCAAAAACCTCAGTCATTATTTTAGGCGCAAGCCCCAGCGACGGCTCGTCCAGTATTAAAAGCTCTGGCGACATCATTAAACTTCGGCCAATGGCGAGCATTTGCTGTTCGCCGCCAGAAAGTAATCCGGCTCTTGATTTGATTTTGTTTTTTAAAACTGAAAATCGCATGAGAACCGATTCTAAATTTTTCTCCAAGGTTTCCTTGTGATCTAAGAGATAACCGCCCATTTCTAAATTTTCTCTAACAGTAAGAGATGGAAAAACAAGGCGGCCCTGCGGCACAAAACCGATTCCTTCTTCTAAGAGCGCGTGAGTTGGGAGCCGGCCAAGGTCACGGCCTTTCCATAAAATTTCTCCATCGGTTTTTTTGGTGAGGCCAACAATGGATTTTAATAGAGTTGACTTGCCAGCGCCGTTCGGGCCGAGCAAGGCCACTACCTCCCCTCCTTTAACCTCAAGAGAAACTCCCTTCAGAACTTCCAGGTCTCCGTAACCGGCTTTTAAATTTTTTATCTCCAAAAGCATTTTATTCAGTTGGACCCAAGTAAACTTCTAAAACTTCTGGGTCCTTGAAGATTTTCTCCGGCAAACCTTCTTTTAAAACCCGGCCTTGATCCATCACAACTATCCAGTCTGCCACACTCCTCACAAAATCAATGTCATGCTCAATCAAAAGAACTGTTTCTCCTTTCTCTTTAAGATGACGCATTATCTCCTTTAACTTTTCTCGGAGGACGGGGTTTACCCCGGAAACCGGTTCGTCTAAAAGAAGAAGGGAGTGTGGATTTAAGAGTGCCCGAGTGAGATCAAATAATTTTTGCTCGCCATAAGAAAGATCTTTGACCGAAGTCTCTGGATTTTTCTTAAGGCCGACAAACCCCATCCCTTCGACGATTTTTTTATTAAGTTCGCTGCCCTCCCCTCTTTTTAAAAATGCTCTCCAGAAAAGATCGTCATCCTGCCGAAGAGCAAGAATTAAATTCTCCTTGATTGTAAGATTCTTAAAAAGCCGAGACAGCTGAAACGTCCGACTCATGCCCAACCGCGAACGTTGCCAAACAGTAAAATCCGTCACATCCTCTTCGCGAAAAAATATTTTCCCCTCATCAGCCGGAATAAAACCATTCACGACATTGAAGAGCGTGGTCTTGCCGGCGCCGTTCGGTCCGATCAAGGCCGTGATTTTTTTATCCACAAGTTCGAAGCTGCAGCGGTTCACTGCTCGAACGCCGCCGAAAGATTTGCAAATATTTTTTATCTGAAGTGTCGGCATGAGTTTCATTCAATTTGAGCGCGGCCAAAAATCCCCTTTGGCCGATACAGCACGACCAAGAGCAAGAGAAGCGAAAAAATAATAAGCCGAAGCGGACCGAGAAGCGCGGCGGGGATGGAGAGAAACCTAATCAGCTCAAAGATCGCAAAAAGGATTAACATCCCGATGACCGCGCCTCGAAATGAAGCTAGACCGCCCAGGGCAAGCGCCGCAAGAATCCAGACGACATTGTCGAGCCAGAATATTTGGGGATTAATAAATTGGATAAAATGAGCGAGAAGCGCTCCGGCTAGGCCCACAATCACCGCTGAGATAAAAAGCGCCGTGAGCCGGAGCTTGGCAGTCGGCTTCCCAAGAGATTCTGCCACTAAATCATCATCTCGAACCGCCTCAAGAGCTTTCCCAAAAGGTGAGCCTAAAACTCGATGAACAAACCAGGCCGTAAACCCGAGAAAAACAAGGGTTAAAACCAGGAAAGCTAAGGGGTCGGTAAAACCAGAAGGCCTCGGTATGCCGGTTATCCCAAACGGCCCTTTGGTAAGTTTAATCCAGTTCAAAAGCACGGCATTAATCACAAATGTAAAGCCCAGGGTCATTAAGGCGTAGTAATCACCTTTGATCCTACGGGCTGGCAGGGCCAGGAAAAAGCCAAAAATGCCGGAGATTAGAGCTGCGGCTATCAAGGCCAGCCAAAATGAAATACCGCTCGTCGTTAGAATCGCGGCAGTGTAGGCACCAACCGCCAAAAGCCCGATGTGGCCTAGATTCAACATGCCCGCATAACCAACCGGCAAGGAATAAGATAAGGCCACCATAATATAGATGGCGGCTAGGGTTAATGTATGGATTAAATAGCCCATAGCTTCAGGTCTCTCTTTTGGAACCGAAAAGACCCGATGGTTTAAAAAGTAAAAATAGGAAAAGGATCAGAAACGTCGCGGCGTTTCGCCAGCCGGCGCCGCCGAACCAGACGACCACTTGCTCCACAATGCCGATGATTAAGCTCCCGATGATCGCGCCGCCGAAACTCCCCACCCCGCCGATTACGGAGGCCGCAAACCCCTTGACCGCCAAGAGCACGCCCATATTCGGATCGAGATTGAATTCCAAGCCGATTAAAATCCCCGCAGCGGCAGCGAGAATTGAAGAAAGCGCAAACGCAGACCGGCGGATTCTTTTCGTATCAATTCCTAAAACCTCCGCAACGGTCTCGTTGTCTGCCGTCGCGCGCATCGCTTTGCCGAACTTCGTGAACTTTTGAGTCCAATAAAAAATTCCGAGAAGCAGTGCGGAGGTCGCAATAATCCAAAACTGTAAGGTCGTAACCACAACTCCAAGGGCCTCATGCGACGACGTCTCGAAATTAAAGGTCTTGGGCGCCGCACCAAAGAGAGCGAGTACAACCGCCGTGCCAAGCGTGAGGAGCGCAAGTGTCGCGATTAAATACCCTAAACCTTTCGTTCCTTTTTTGCGAAGCACCTCGTAGACAAATTCATTCATCGCGACTCCAGCGAGCGCCGAGACAATGAGCGCAAAAATCACCGCCGCCCACATTGGCCAGCCAAGTTTTGCCGCTGCCCACCAAAACGCGTATCCCCCGCCCACGACCACTACCCCGTGCGCCAAGTGGAAAATCTTTGTCGTCGCATAGAGAAACGAAAGCCCGCCAGCGATGAGGCCATACACAGAGGCCGCGAGAATCCCGTTTATTAAAATCTGCAAAATGACCTCCATTGGTTTCCATTCATTCTATCAAATGAAACATCCCCGCAATGCAAGGGTGTTTTTTATTCTTTAAGTACAAGTGGAGCGCGGGTATCCTCCGGCGCGGCTATGCGACAGAGCGGGCAGGGTGTCTCGCGAAGCGAGACGAGCGAGGGAGCATCGCCAGCGAAAGCTCACGCTGGGAGCTTGAGCGGTAGCCGGAGGATACCCGCGCGAAACCCTACGGCGTATACGGCCCTACGTCCGTCACTTCCCCCTTCAAAATCTTCCGCACGTTCAACCCTAAAATCGGGTCGCCGTTTTGATCAATGGTGATGCTACCGATCGCGCCAGGCCAGTCCTTCACACCATAGAGAAAGTCGCGGATTTTTAAAGTATCAAGCCCGCCTGTCGCTTCAACCGCCGCTTTGATCAAATAAACCGCGTCATACGCATTCGCCGCGAAGGAACCGGGTTCGGCACCTGCAAACTTTGCCTTGTGTGCCGCCATAAACGCTTTGGCTTTGGCATTTCCAACATAATCAACCGCCGGCTCGACTCCGTAGACACCTTCGAGCACTTTGGCGTTGTCCTTCGCGCCCTGCCGGTCAAGAAGCACTTCGGCAGTCGTGAATTTTGCTGTAACGCCGGACTCTCGGAGTTGTTTGAAAATCTGGACGCCGGGCGTGAGCGACTGGGGAACTACATAAATTACATCCGGCTTCGCGGTTTTTATCTTTAAGACCTGGGTCCGAAAATCAGTGTCGCCAGTTGTGTAGGTTTCGTCAGACACGATTTGGCCGCCGAGGTTCGAGAAGGTTTCTTTATAAACTTCGCGAAGTCCTTGGGCGTAATCAGTGAGCTCGGTAAAGACTGCAACTTTTTTAGCTTTTAGTTCTTTAAACGCATATGTGGCATTCACTTTGCCGGCCAAACTATCCGAGGGGTAGGTGCGAAAAACAAAGTCCCCTGCCTCCGTTACCTTTGGACTTGAAGCTGATGGCGAGATTAAAATCACTTCTGCCGGCTCGGTGATTTTGGCCGCGGCCAAAGTTTCCCCGGAGCAGGCGCCGCCGATAATGATTTTTACTTTATCAATATTGACCAACTTTTGCGCCGCAGTGCCGCCGGCTTGCGGATCGCACTTCCCATCTTCGGTGACGAGTTCGATTTTTTTACCATTTATGCCGCCGGAGCTGTTAATCTCTTGAACGGCGATTTGGATGGCCCGATTCTCTGATTCGCCATAAGAAGCAGCGTCACCGGTTAGAGGCACGAGAACCCCGATCTTAATAGTGCTTATTTCCTCTCCTTTCTGTGAGAAATAAATCACTAGCAGAATTACCGCGACTACGCTAAGCCCGATAATAAGTTTTTTGTTCATCCCGTTAGAAAATTAAAATCAGCTGTTTTCCGACCAAAAACTTGCTTGTATTGTAATATAGATAATCTCATATTGCACAACGTTGTTATTAATTTTCTAACGGGATTCATGGTGAAAATTATAGCAAAAAGGCCTAACTTTTCACAAGTTCCTTATACCGAAAGCAATGCGCGAGATGATCATTCACCATCCCTGCGGCTTGCATAAAAGCATAGCAGATCGTCGA
>JACOXZ010000024.1 GCA_016182105.1 Candidatus Liptonbacteria bacterium
CGGGAACAGTCGCCGGATTGAAAAAGTTAAGCGAAACCGACACGCAATTACTAAAGAAATATTCCAAAGTATATTTTTTGAACGAAAATTATGCGCCGGCAAGTCTTTCGGCAATCGATGCAAAATATCTGAATGACAAAACGGAGCCGGAGCTCGTTCATTCGGGCGTTCTTCCCTACCTTACCGGAATGCTCGAGGCCGCCAAGCGCGACGGAACGGAGCTCCGGATACTTTCCGCATTTAGGTCGTTTTACGAACAGAAGAACATAAAATCGTCGCTGACTGTGCTCTACGGCGCCGGAACGGCGAACCAATTTTCGGCCGACCAGGGATATTCCGAACACCAGCTCGGCACGACTGTGGACATCACGACTCCCGAAGTTGCGGCCGATTTTTCCCTTTTTGAAAAATCTTCCGCTTACACCTGGCTTACCGCCAACGCCTACAGATTCGGTTTCATACTTTCGTACCCCAAAAACAACACTTATTACATGTTCGAGCCGTGGCACTGGCGATTTGTCGGAGTTGCCCTCGCGACGAGGCTACACGACAAGAATGAATATTTTTATAATCTAACCCAAAACGAAATCGACAAATATCTGATTTCTATTTTCGACTAATTACGCCTGCCCCCATGCTAAATAAGCGATTTCTAAGAGGCGCAGCCTATCGCTCTTTGGGGTTATAATACAGAAGTGATTGTGCCACAAGAAAAATTTATGAAAGCTGCTATCGAGGAAGCGATAAACGCCCGGAATCGAGGCGATTATGCTATTGGGGCTGTGATTGTCCAAAACGACAAAATTATTGCTCGTGCTATAAATCGCTCAAAAATTGAGCAAGACGCTACGCAGCATGCCGAAGTAACAGCAATTAGAGAGGCCTCAAGGGTTCTTAAATCTCGCTATCTAGAAAATTGCGTCCTCTATACCACCCACGAGCCCTGCCCTATGTGCGCCGCCGCCGCAGTCTGGGCAAAATTATCAGGCATAGTGTCTGGCGCGAGAATGGAAGACATGGCTGACTATCATTTAAAAAACGGAAGCGAGGAATATAAGTGGCGGACTATTAATATTCCGGCTCGCGAAGTATTGGCAAAAGGAGAACCAAAAGTGGAAATAATCGAAGAATTTATGCGAGACGAGTGCCGTAATTTATTTCATTCGTAATTATCCCCGACCTAAACTCTCCCCTAATTAAGTATGACCAAACGCAACACATTTCTCTGGATTCTGTACGACTTCGCGAATTCCTTATGATTAAAACAATAATTTTCGATATAGGCGGAGTAATAGCCCGGACAAATTTTAAGGCATTATATTCTAACTTTGCGGAACGAGTAGGACTTCCCTCCGAGTTCGTAGTCGATTATCACACAACCAATGTTGAAGATTTGCTGTTGGGAAAAATAACCCTAGATCAATTCTGGAAAGATATGAGAGGCGCCGGAGCTAAACCAGATCTCGACCTTCAGGCGATTTGGATCGAGGAAGGCACCAAAAACAGAGAAATTAATAGCGAGTTATTGAAAATAATCGAGAAACTACGGAAAAATTATTCAGCGGGAGTGCTTACAAATCTTACTCCACCACGCTTGGTCCTCGATGAAAAAATGAATTTGTATTCCCATTTTGACTACGCGATACTCTCATGTAAAGAGCACCTCAAGAAACCTGATCCGGCTTTCTATCAATTGAGCCTCGCGGCGGCCTCTGTCAAACCAGAAGAAGCGATATTTGTGGACGACAAAGAAAAGTGCACCGTCGGAGCGGAGCGGGTCGGAATGAAAAGTATTCTTTACGTATATCCCGACAATGCGAAACTACTGAAAAATCTGAAGCGGTTCGGTGTTTCAATAGAATAATGAACTCCCCTTCGCGATTGCCCCGCCTCCAAAAGGCGGGGCGAGTTGCCAACGCCGGCGGAAGGGCTAGAATATGGGCGACGTAAGATTCCCTAGTCCGGCAGCACGAGTCAGCGCAGTATCGAGAAAATCATCATCTTACAGCATAATAAAATTTCTTATGGTTAATGAAAAAATAGAATGGGTCGATGGCATTGGTGAATATACAGAGGGGCAATGGGAAAGGGAGATGCAGATGACGCAAACGCAGTATTGTGGTAAGCATCTTAATTTCGGTTTGGGGTGTTGTTTTTTACCATGTCCTCGGTGTAGCACGTCAGGATTTTATGGTCCCAGGGTGCTTTATAAAAACGGAGAAGTAGTCAGAAAATACAGAGCTTGTAAATTCTGTGGGTTTTGGCAAGAAGCGTTCGGTAAGGATAAAAACACGTACGGCGGGGGAGCGTATCGCTGTGTAGCTGTTATGTGCGATCCTTGTGGAATATATAATTGGCAAACGCCATGGGGTGGTTTCGAACCTGGTGACTGTCCTAAATGCCATAAGAAAATGAAAAGGATTAATTGGGCATCAGACGATCCTAATCATCTATTCCATACATGGAAAGATACGATGTACGATGCACATCAGACACCATAAACGCCAAAACCGGCGCGATGCAGTCCCTTTCATGGGTGACCGAGACGGGTCAGCTTTCGAATTAAGATTACTTAACGAAGAATATGTTTGGGTGTAAGATGAACTTAATTTATCAATGGCAGATATACTAAAAATAATAATTGTAGCGTTCGCATTCTTCATTATTGGCTATTTGGCCGCCTGGTTTAAAATTCGCAGGGAGAGAAAAGAGGCAGTAAAAGAGTCAAGGGGAATCACGCGCGGAAGTATTAATGAAGAGCTTGCCCCACTACTTCCAAAATTTCCCGGTAGTTTTTCTGAAGCAAGACATATTGGAAAACCAATTGATTTTTTAGTTTTCAGAGGAATGGATGAGGGCGATATCAAAGAAATCGGTTTTGTTGAAGTTAAAACTGGAAAATCCGACCTAAACGCTAACGAGAGAAGAATAAGAGACATTATACTCGAGGCGAAGGAAAAAGGCGGGAGGGTGAAATGGGATATCTATAGACCAGATGAAGAAATAGCAAAAAATTAGTTAGTAAAAAAATTTATGCGGAATAATTTTGAACACAATTTGATAAAGGGCAGAATCGCCGAAACGATCTTTGAAGGGATGTTTCGGGACACCAAGAAATTCACAGTGCTACACTCTGGTTATGAATATACTGAGTCGGTTCTCGCGCAATATCGCAGTATGGTTGTCATGAAAAAAGTCTTGGACACAATTAGTAAAACGCCTGATTTTGTTTTAATCACAGAAGACAAGCAACAAGTTTATCTTGTTGAAGTTAAGTATCGCGCTGAGATTGATAAAAAAGATTTAATCGATATTGCCACTACAATTTCTAAAAACTGGAACCCTTCTTACATATTTTTAGTATCTAAAAGTGGGTTTTATTTCGATTCTGTAAATAAAATAAAAGAAAGTGGTGATATTAAGGAACTCTCAAAGTCTTGGGTAGTTCAAGAAATTCAAAATAAATATAAAAAGTTGGCCGAGGATTGGCTCTGGTCCCATAAAGATTAACCCGACCGAGACCCTCTTTCAGTAAACTTTCAGACGGGCAAGCGGGTCAGCCAACCACCAATATTAAAAGTCAATGATTAATTATAAAAATCTTTCAGTTAAAGAAAGTAAGGGTATCAGCCTGGACGAAGTGGAGAATAGAAAACATAACATTTGGCTCGGTATCAGTTTATCCAATAAGTTTTTCACTTTATCTACCATCAAATTACTAATTGAGTTTGCCCTTGAATATACAAAGGATAAAGTTCTTGTCTGGATTCCAGGAAGGTTACAGGGAACGAATTTATAGATATTTTGACGATTTAAGCAGGGCCGAGGCATTGCGTAAAGCTTTTGAAGACGAAGATAAATTAATTTCAGAAGTAAAGGCGATTATCGCTAAGCTGCCACAGGATCAGCAACACAAAGTGGTCATCGCAAATTATGATGATATTTGTACGCCTAAACATATGAGACAAAAAGAATTGTTTTTTAGAGAATTCTCAAGGCAAGCCGACTTTTATAATGCTGTTATGAAAGTTGTTGAAGAAGTCACTTTAGCCCGAGGGCGAACATATAATAAGGGAAGAGGTGAATCACTCGCTATTTATGTTCTCAACGAACTGCCGCTATTTGTTGATGGCGTTCAAAAAAATGGAGACTCCACTATTTATACCGCTGTTCCTTATCCCGGCTTTGGTAAAATAGCCGAGCTAGAAATGGATATTATTGATGGTAAAAAATTTCCAAACCTTACAGAAAGATTGCAACTTTCAAACAAAGTCGGGATACTGAATATCGACGTGAAATAGCCTCCGACCGAGACTGGTCAAAATAAATAAACATGAAAACTATTGTTATCACTGGGGCAAGTAGGGGCATCGGACTCACCACAACTAAAAAATTCCTTTCAGAGGGCTGGCGAGTAATCGGCACATATTTAAATACCCCTATTCCCATATCTCACCAAAATCTCTCTGTAATCCAATTTGATCAAGGAAACTCTGCTAGTATCGCAAAAACAGCCGATAGCATTAAAAAAACGGCGCCGGAAATAGACGCTGTCGTGAACTGCGCGGGAATTATTCTCGATGTTCAGGATACTGAAGCCGACATCGAGAAGATCAGAAAAACATTTGAGGTTGATGTCCTTGGTATTATTGATTTCACAGAGCGGTTACTGCCAAACCTACGTAAGGGCAGCCACATCGTTAACATAGATTCTCTGTATGGCACATTTTCTTTTCCAATTGACGACACTTCTTCGACTGGCTATCGCATTGCAAAGGCGGGCCTTAATATGTATACCCGAACGCTTGCTTTTCGACTTAAGGATAGGGGTATTATCGCTTCCTCACTTGATCCAGGCTGGGTAAAAACCGATATGGGAAACAAAGGGGCTACAGAAACTGAAAAACCAGATCGAGAGCCAGAAGAACCGGCCGAGGATATTTACCACTTAGTTACTGCCGTACATGAATCCGGCTATTTCTGGAAACTTGGTAAAAAGCGGGAGTGGTAGCCCCGACCGAGCCAGACCGTTCAAAAATGAACAAACGCAACATATTTCTCTGGATTTTGTACGACTTTGCGAATTCCTTCGTACTTATTACTTTTTTTCTGTATTTATCCCAGTGGCTCGTGATTGACGCAGGGCTATCTTCCTTCTGGTTCAATTCAATTTTCGTAGGCAGCACCATTTTGCTCTTATTTTCTGCCCCACTCCTCGCGGGACTAAGCGATAAAATCCAAAAGAGGAAAATATTCTTGAATATTATGACCGCCGGGGCGTTTATTTGCTTCGGGGCAACCGCGCTCGTGGCGGGCTTGGGGACGCAGTACGTCTGGTGGGTGGCGACCCTCTTTCTCTTTGCCTCGTACTTCTACCAGTTCTCCTTTATCTTCTACAACCCAATGATTGACCAGCTCGCGACGCTTGAGAAGCGCGGGCGACTCTCTGGTCTTGGCCAGACGGCAAACTGGATCGGCCAACTCGCGGGAATTTTAGTTGCCCTGCTTTTCGCCTCTTCCGGAAGAGTAGCCCCACTTCTACCATCCGTCGCCATATTTTTTATCCTCTCGCTCCCGATGATGATTTTCTTCAAAGAAACCCGTCCAGAAATTCAAACAAAAATTACGTTACGAGAAACAAGAGAAGAGGCGAGAAAGTTTGCGAGCCGCTTTTACCGCTTTTTGCGATACTCGCCGGCGGCTGTGTTTCTCATCGCCTTCTTTTTCTTCAACGATGCCATTCTTACCCTTTCCAATAATTTCCCGATTTATATGGAGAAAGTGTTTTCGGTAAGCGACAACACCAAGTCAATCCTCCTTCTTGCGATTCTCGTTATGTCGGCACTCGGAGCCTATGTCTTCGGCTGGCTGGGAGACAAAATCGGGATGAAAAAGACCATCAAGATAATACTCGGGGCGTGGATCGTGATTATCCCAGTTGTTTCCATCACAACTTCCCTGATTTTATTCACGGCCGCGACGATTGCTGTTGGAATTTTCTACGGATCGATTTGGTCCGTTACTCGCGCCTATTTAAGCGGTATCCTTCCGCAGAAGGAAATGAATTACGGTTTTTCGTTCTACACGCTCGCGGAGCGATTTGCCTCCTTCGCCGGCCCGCTCACGTGGGGACTAATCGTGGGGTCTTTCAATGAATCCCCATTAGGATACCGCACGGCCGCTCTTATGATGACTGTGTTTGTAATCATAGGTTACTTTTTCGTAAGAAAAATTCCGGAGTATAAAGTTAGCTAAAACTCCCCTTCGCGACTGCCCCGCGAGCCGCGGCGATTTACGTAATTCCGTACGTAAATCCGTTATTCCAATATTCTCAAGAATTTGAGAGTGTTAACCTCTGAGATGGCTGATTGATTTGATAATCTGATAGTGCTATAATTATTAGCGTGAAAAGGATTATCCAAGTCCATATTTATAAGGGAGATAAGTACTTCGTCGCATAATGCGTTGACTTACCGGTAGTCACACAGGGGAAGACGCTGGACGAACTTACAAAGAATTTGAAGGAGGCTGTAAATCTCCAAATCACTCAATAACCATGCCTAGCACAATAACAAAAACCCAAGTGATCGTGAAAAACGGCAAAGCAAAAGCCGTAATTTTGGACATTAAAGCATACGAGCGACTTTTGGAAATGGCGGAGGACCGCGAAGATCTCTTGGAATTGCGAAAGATTAAAAAGAGCAAAACTTCCTTTAGAGAGCTTGGGGATTATCTGGCGGATCGTGTATAAGGTCCTCGTAGAGAAAAGAGCAGAAAAAGACTTAAATGCGCTCGACCGTTCTGTAGGGGCGAGAATCGTCGAGCGTCTTTTATTATTGAAGAATAATCCGCGACCTACTGGTTCCAAAAAACTGGCCGGTTCGAGAACGGCGTGCCGCCTGCGAGTCGGCGATTTTAGAATAATTTATGAAGTCAATGACAAAAACAAGGAAGTAAAAATTTACAGAATCAAACACCGCAGCAAAGCGTATCAATAAGGGTCCGGCTAGTTCAATCCCCTTCGCGATTGCCTCGGCGCGAAATCCTTCCGCTCGTGATGTAAACTAATAGTAAGGTGCACAAACGGAAAACGAAGCCCCGTTATTGGTCAGCCGAGGTAACCAAGAAAAGCAATGCCCTCGACCTCGCAGGCGGGGTTTTCACCTGGGAAGACCCAAAGAAAATTGCGCGGTCGCTCATGCGCTCGGCCAGAGGGAGCGAGCGGCGGAAGGGTACGCCTTACCAGTCAGCGATGTCAATGCTCAATTTCTATATCAACCGCGCCGGCAAAAATTTATCGAAAAAACAAAAGTTAATCTTAGAGCAAGCGAAGCAGGAATTGCGGCGGTTATTTAAGAAAACGTAAAAATGAAACGCTCTACTATCCATGAACCAAAGCTCGTATAAAAACTTTTTCGTTTCCGCCGGAGCGGGAATATTTGTGGGCGCGGTGTTCTTTGATGTAATTCCTGAACTTAGGGAAGTAATTGGGTTCACGTACGGCCTTGCCGGAATTCTCGCCGGCGTCGCGCTCTGGCACCTCCTAAAACGCCTCACTGGCCTGGTTTCAAAAAGCAGTTTTGCGATTGTCTCAAGCCTGGGGTTCTTGCTTCACTCATTCCTTGAGGGTGCGGTTACGGCGACGAGCTTCGGTATAAACTTCGGAATCGGCCTTTTGGTAACTATCGGCATGGTATTTCATCTTCTTCCCGAGTTTTTTGCAATCACGGCGATCCTGCGGGGCGAAGGCGTGTCGGCGAAACGTTCTGTTTTGGTAGATCTCGGAGGCGTCGCGACCTTGATTGGAAGCTTTTTCCTTGTCTTCTTCTTTCTGACAAGCTTGAGCCATAGCACCCTAAGTTGGCTCATCGCTCTAGGCGGCGGGGCTTTCCTCTACATCGGACTCACGAGCTTTGTGAAACGTGCAAAAGAAAAACAAAGCGTTCTCGGTTTCATTCTTGGTAGTATCCTCATCTTTTTTTGGAACATCTTTTAACTCAAAAACATTACAACCTAACCTCGCCGAGAATTTCATACTCTGCCCCGCCGCGGAGGAGTTTAGATTCATAGAGCACGACTGATTGAACGGTCATATTCCAGCCGTGCGGCAGAGGGGTGAACGGCCGCGACATAGAACGGCCCTCCTCTTCACGAAAACGGGCGAGTGTAGCGTGGAGTGTGAGCGGCCTGCCAACTTCGGCGTGCTCCGGATAGAGCGCATCCACGCACTGCTTTAATTCACGGAGTTCTTTCGGTGTAGGACCGGTTGCCCATATGAGCCGCGGCCTACGCGGATCTGGACCCCACGAAACTGTTTTGAAACTTATATCGAAGGGGGAAAGCGCGCCGCGAAGCCTCTCGAGCTTCATGCGTGCCCCCTCGATATTTCCCTCGTACCACGGCGGCACAAGCGTAACGTGGAGGTTCCGCTCATCTATCCAGCGCACCGGAAGACGCTCGTACGGCCGACGCCACGATGAAATTATCATACGTAGTTCATCGGATAACGGGATACCCACAAACACGCGTCGCATACGGTGATTGTAACGAACTGCAAAAAGCTTCACAATAAGAGACGATTATGCCAGAACTCCCCGAAGCTGAAATAACGAAGCGTAAACTCGCGCCCTTGATTAAGAAAACGATCGTGAGCTTCTCCTGCGACTGGCCGCGCGGCCTCCGGGTCGTGAGAAGTACCCGAGATATTAACCGCGACATCCGGGGCCGGCGGGTGCGAGGTATCCGCCGGCACGGCAAGGTTATCTTTCTCGACCTCGGAGAGCGAATTATTGCTTTCCATCAACGCATGAGTGGACGCTTAGAGATTCCACCGCGAAGCACAAAACCCACAAAACACGTCCACCATATACTCACCTTCTCCGACGGATCGGCGCTCTGGTTCCACGACCCGAGGAAATTCGGGGTTGTCTGGTACGGAAAACCAGAGGAGGTTAAAAAAGAACCCTACCATCGAACACTCGGGTCCGATGGACTCGCAATAACACTTTCAGACTTCAAAGCGCGGCTCCGCGAGCACAGAGGAATGATTAAGCCTCTGCTTCTTCGTCAAGACGTCGTCGCCGGCATTGGAAATATCACCGCAGATGAAACACTTTGGGAGGCACGCATACATCCAAAGCGGCACGTTCACACCCTTAAGGACGCTGACCTAAATCGCCTCTTTCGCGCCATGAAGAACGTCCTTGATCTCGGCATCCGGGCCGAGGGCTCAACGCTCCGCGACTGGGCCCACCCCGACGGCGAGAGCGGAAAGTTCCAGGAATACTTAAAAGTTTATGGCCGAGGCGGAGAAAAATGCCCCCGCTCCCCTACACCGATCAAAAGGATGGTTGTTGGAGGTCGAGGCACCTGGATCTGCTCGAAGTGCCAAAGGTTATAAAGAACGAATAGTGTACAATAAATAGAGACGATCCCTCACTCTTCAGAGATTTTCTCTTCATCATCAAAATGAGTACTAAAGACAAAATGTTTCCTCTCAAGGTCGCTTGGCAAATGAGATCATGCTTTGAAAAAAAGTGCATGATCTCTAAAGAGTGAGGGATGAAGCTAAAACACCTCGCGGCGATTTTCGCTTTCACCATATTCGTCGCCTTTGCGATTCTCTACTACACAGCTTTTTACGAACCGAGTTCAGAGGAAGACATCGGTACTGCGTTTTCTCCCACAATTCCGAAATCGGAAGGAAGCAGGGTGGCAATCGGGATAAAAGATCAAAAAACTTTGGTTTTGAGCTGGCAGAATTTGCCAACCGGCACTTCCCGAATTGACGTTTTCCGCGCCAGACTTGCCTGTGAGAACTGGTCCAAATGGAAAACAACGGCGATTGAAGACCCGAACCAAGGAAGCGTGGAGATTAAAATATATGAAAATCTCTCCTCTGGTTACTGTATCTATTTTGAAGCTATATCAAGATCGGGCGAGGCGCTCTGGAGCTCAACTCCCCTAAACCAGATTGCCTATTTGGGCAGTAGCACCCCGCCTCCGCAGGGGCAAACGAGCGGGCCGGGAACACCAAGTGAGCCTCTCTCCTCAACGTCTCAATCTGAACCGACAAGCACTTCTACCGAGACGCAAACCACAAGCACTACGACCGAAACAACTTCGACTACGACAGAGACAACTTCGACCTCGACAGAGACAACTTCGACTACGACAGAATCAACTTCAACTGTTCTTGATATCGTCCACACCGAGAACTTCTGGGTGGAACACGTAAACCAAAGGATCGAGATCGGCTGGCAAAATATGCCGTCTGGAACAGATAAAATAGTTGTCTCCCGTTCGGTGGTTTCGGAAGGACTATGGAAAAAACTTTTTGAGCAACAAGGACCTTTCGAAAATAAACCCTATGTGATCCGACTCCTCGACGAAACCATAGATTCGCCTCAATACTACAAACTTGAAGCTCTTTCTTCTTCAGGCGCAATTCTCCAAACTTTCGGCCCCCTTCTTCTCCCCGCCCTCGGTCAATGAACGGTCTTTAGTTCTTCAGGTAACGCCGGACGGCGATAAAACTCGAGAAAACGCCGATCCCGACTCCAAAAAGGCCCTGATAACCCAAGAGACTAAAAATATTGGAGTAGAAATAATTTGAGATCTGAAGACCCGGAATGAAGCTTGAAAGATAGGGCGAAACAAATTGAATGATGGGCCAAGCGATGATAAGACTGAGCACCGCCGCGATAAGGCCGGCAAAAATTCCTTCGATTACGTAGGGCCCGCGAACCAAGACGTTTGAGGCCCCTACTGCCCTCATCACTCCGATTTCCTCACGATTGGAATAGATGGCAAGCCGAATAGTGTTAAAGACCACAAGACCGGCAATCAAGGAAAGGGTAATGGTCATTCCAAGACCTATCCGGTTGATGTTCTTCAAGATGGCGTTAAGACGGTTTATAACCACCTGATTTTTGGCGTAACTAACGCTCGAGATGAATTGCTTAAGGTTGGGGTTCTCCAAATACCCAGCAATAGAGGCATATTGGCTCGGGCTGTAGGCCTTGATCGTGAGTGACGATTCAAGTGGATTTTCGCCAAGTTCGGAAACTGCCTGACTAATTGTCACGTCATCTTTGTGGGCGGCTTTGAAAACCTCAAGGGCCTTGTCGCTTGAGATGTAGTCCACGGTCTTCACCTCCCTAAGGCTCTCCACTGATTTTTTGATATTCAAAATTTGATCTTCGGGCGTGTTGGTTTTGAAATAGACGCTGATATCAATCTTATCTTGAATGGAAGCAATGGCCTGGTCAGTTACGACATTAAAGACAATGAGACCGAAGAAAACAAGAAGAGCTAGGGTTATAATGATGATGGTAACGGTCGTGAGCCAACCGTTCCGCCAAAAATTTTTTAAGCTATAACGAAAAATTCTCGAAATGATAGTTATCATGATTTTTAGAAATTAGATATTAGGGTTTTCCGCCGGAGGCGGATCAGCCTCAGGCTGAAGAAATTATATCAGTATATATTTTCCTTTTTCTTCGTCTCTGATCACCCGACCCTGATCTAAAGTGATCACTCTTTTTTCGAGGCCGTTTATGACCTCCCGGTCGTGGGTGGCTAAAATTACGGTTGTCCCCAGCTGGTTAATCTTTTTTAAGAGTCCAATAATATCCCAGGTGTGGAGCGGGTCAAGGTTGCCGGTCGGCTCATCAGCGATGATAACCTCTGGACGATGAACCATGGCTCGGGCAATTGCCACCCTTTGCTTTTCGCCTCCAGAGAGTTCATGCGGGAAATTGTTCATTTTGTCGGAGAGTCCCACCATATCCAAAATCTGAGGGACAAGCTCTTGGATCTCCCTCTGCGGCCGTCCAGCGACCTCCAAGGCAAAGGCCACGTTCTCGTAGGCTTTTTTGGTTGGGAGAAGCCGGAAGTCCTGGAAAACCACGCCAATATGCCTGCGGAAAGCCGGCAATTCCTTATCCCTGATTTTGTTCACCTCAAACTGGCCGAGGAATATGCGTCCTCTCGTGGGCTTGTCTTCGCCAATCAAGAGCTTCAGCACTGTTGATTTCCCGGCGCCCGAACGGCCGGCCAAAGAAACAAATTCTCCCATTTTTACTTCAAAACTAACGTCTTCGAGGGCGGCTGTATTGTGATTATAGATTTTGGAAACGTTCTGTAAATTGACCACGTTTTAATTCTATACTGGCTTCGATAAATTTATCAACCCCCACACTAATCGGGGATTTTCTTACTTGCGCTGGTAGCGATCCCCGATTAGTGTGGGGGTCAAGCTCTCGACTTCTGCTTCGATGAATTGGTCAATACTACCAGATAAGACCTCCTCTACTCGTGTCGTCTCGATGTCTGTCCGATGATCCTTGACTAATTTATACGGGTTCAAGACATACGAGCGAATCTGGTTACCCCACTCCGGTTTGACTTTGGTTTTAAGCTCTTTGATTTCCGCGACCTGGCTTTTCTCCATAAGCTGAAAAATCTTGGCCTTAAGAAGCTTTAAAGCTCTTTCTTTATTTTGAACCTGGCTTCTCTCGGCCTGCGAACTCGCGGAAAGCCCTGTGGGAAGATGGAGGATTCTTACTGCCGTCTCTACTTTATTTACGTTCTGGCCTCCTGGCCCGCTTGAGCGGTAAAACTCGAATTTCAAGTCTTTCTCGGGAATCTGAATCTTTGATTCTTGGACGACCTGGAGTTCCGGCAAAACTTCAACCAAAGCAAAGGAAGTATGACGCAATTTTTTGGGAGAAAAAGGCGAGATTCGGACAAGTCGGTGAACACCAGATTCGCCTTTTAGATATCCATAAACATAATTGCCCTTAATCTCCAGAGTGCGGCTACGGATATTCTCATCAATGATTTTTAAGGACCAGCCGCGGCTTCTCGCGTAATTCTCATACATTTGACTCAAAATTCTTGCCCAGTCCTCGGCATCCTCGCCGCCGGCTCCGGGATAGACAGAAAGCGCGGCTGACTCACGGTCATAGGGACCCTTAAAAAGCTCTTCGAGTTCCAGTTCGCGAAATTTCTTTTGGGCTTCGTAAAAACGATTTTCTTCAAATCTTTCTTTAAGCCCTGAAATCTCTTCTTGAATCTCGCGATATCGGCTGACTAAGTTTTTTAACTCACCGAGGGTTTTGATCTTTTCATCAGCCACTTTCCGATCATGCCAAAAATCAGGGCTGGCGAGCAAGCTTTCTATTTCTCGTATTTCTTCTTCTTTGGCTTTGAGGTCAAAGGCGCCCCGCTAAGCGGGGCAACTCTATTTCCAACTCTTCCAAATTATTAATTTTATGACTCATTGTTAATCTTCATATGATTCTTGACCTGGCGGCAGAGGCGGCTTAGCCGTCACCGCACCTGATGTGGCCACTGCAACCGTGCCAATCGTTGAAGAAGGAAAACCGCCTCTTGTTATGTAAAGAATAAGAAAGATTGGCTGTGACGGCCTGCCAGTGATTTGATTGAAAATCACGCTTATAGAAGCATTCACGTCCAAGGTTGAGGTCACATAGCCAATCCCTTGGGGCAGACGGTTATAAATGGCACGCGTCGTGGAGTCATAAATCGGCGTGGAGAACATCGCAAAATAGGGCGGGTTGCCGTTATCAAAACGAACTCCCCACTCCACGCCGCCGCTCTGGCTGATAGCCCGGCTCTGCGCCTCGCGAAGAGTAATGGACATCTGATTAACCACGTTAGTAAGATCATTCACGCTTTTGCGGCCGAGAAGGTTCGGCAGGGTAAATGCGCCAATAACCACGATAATCCCTATAACAAGAACTAATTCAATCACCGAAAAACCGCGATTTTTACTATCTTGTTTCATAAGAAATATTATAGCATACCCCAAGTCGTGAGTCGCTATACAGCAACTCACTCCCTCAAAACCCTCGGTTTTGAGTAATTTCCTACACGGAGGGAACCCGGTGGCTTTCCCTCCGACCCACCCTTCGTTCGAATCTCACTAAAACTCTCTAATTGAGCCGGAGGCGAGATTTGAACTCGCGACCTTGGCTTTACGAACCCCGCCCCTTTATACGCTTGGAGCCAGAGAGAGGATTTGAACCTCCAACCTTTCCCTTACGAAGGGATTGCTCTACCGTTGAGCTACTCTGGCATCATATTTCATTGATGTTTTTCCCGCTTATTGCGGAGGCGGAAGGATTCGAACCTTCGATGCCATTGCTGACATAACGGTTTTCAAGACCGTTCGTTTCAACCACTCACGCACGCCTCCGCAATAAGCGGGATTGTCGTGCCTTCGGCAGATCTGCCGTAGGCATGACTGTTTGTTCCCAATCACTTCGTTCTTGGACAAACAGGGAACAAGACAGGCCCCTTAAACCACTCAGGCACCCCACCGCCCGCCCATTATCTCAAAAGCCAACCGCCTTGTGAAGAGGGATCAAATATATAATTATAATATAACTTATGGAAATAAAAGAGCGGCTATGAAAACGATCAAACCTGAATTTATTGAATTTCGAACTAGAGACGGACTAACCTTACCCGGCCTTCTGTATCGAGGAAGAAAGGATAAAGCCGTCGTTATTAATTTGCATGGCAATGGCAGCTCATCGGTTTTTTACGACGACTCGGAAAATAGACCTCTCGCTTCCGCGCTGGCCAAGAAAAATATTTCTGCTTTGTTTTTTAATAACCGCGGGGCGTACATTATTAATAAATTAAATATAAGGCGGGGTAAAAAAGACGAGCGGAAGCGTTTCGGAATGGCTTATGAAAAAATCAAGGAGTGTATAGAAGATATAGATGGAGCGATCGCTTTTTTAAAAAAACGAGGGTATCGCAAATTTTATCTTGCTGGGGCTTCAACGGGTGCGAATAAAATCTGCGTCTATAATTTCTACAAACCGAAAAACGATGTCGAAAAATATATTCTTCTTTGCGGAGGCGACGACACGGGTATTTACTATCATTCGCTTGGAAAATCAAAATTTTGGAAACTTCTCGCCGAAGCAAAGAAGAAAATCAGAACCAAGCACGGGGAAGAAATTATCAAAGAAATACTGCCAGATGAGCTCTTTTCTTACATCGGATTTTTCGACATCGCAAATCCAGACGGAGATTACAATACCTTTCCGTTCTACGAAGTTTTACGTAAAGTAAAGTTATCCACAAAGCCACTTTTTAGACACTTCAAATCCATTAGAAAACCGACCTTGGTTGTTTATGGAGACCAAGACGAATACGCTTGGGGCGATGTGCCGAAAATCGTTGAAATATTAAAAAGTTATCAACCAAAGTTGGTTTACAAAATTATCAAAGGAGCGGATCATGGATTCAAAAATCGAGAAAATCAATTGGCTGGAATAATAACCAGTTGGTTATAATTAAGTTTCCTTGCGCTTTTCTAAAATGTGGACCTAGCGAGGATCGAACTCGCGTCTCCTCATTGCAAATGAGGTATTCTACCATTTAACTATAGGCCCTCTACGCCTCAATTCTTGCTTATTTTGAGAATTGCTTCAAGCGCCGCAGGGAGCTTCTTGATGCCATCGCTTCCGCTGAAGTGGCCTTTGTTGCGTTGGATTATAATTTTTGCGCCGAGTTTTTTACGATACACCTTCCAATTTCCCCGAGGCACGAATTTATCGTTGTCTGAAAAAATTGCGGTAAAGCTCTTTGTATGTGATCTTGCTCTCGCGAAATTATGCCGCGTCTTAAGCCACTGCCCAGCAATTTCTTTTTCTTCTTTCGTGCCGGTTGCAAGCGGGGTCAAGCTCACCCAACCCGCGACAAGCACTGCTCCGCCAACTTTTGCTTTAGGTGGAAGTTTTTCGAGGTAACGGAGTATTGCACGGCATCCCATGCTGTGACCGACGAAATAGGTATGCGTATCTGGCCTCCCAACGAGTTTTCTTAGGTGGGCAACCCAGCGGTGTAACTTCGGATGGGAAGGGCTCGGCATT
Source organism: Candidatus Liptonbacteria bacterium (assembly GCA_016182105.1). Lineage (GTDB taxonomy): Bacteria > Patescibacteriota > Minisyncoccia > UBA6257 > 2-01-FULL-56-20 > JACOXZ01. The sequence continues at coordinate 15,918 of JACOXZ010000024.1, forward strand.
GCCGGCACCTTCACGTCAAACTTTCGCTTCTTTTCAAGTTCTTTCTTTACCCACGGAAACCAGCCCTCTTTAGGATACCCGTCCCAGCCGTGGATGATGAAAACACGTTTTTTCATTTGTGGTCTATTCTTGAAATAGTTCGGACGGTTTTCGCCGCCGAAGGCGGCGAGGAAAGCTCTCCGCGAAATTCCGAAATCGCGGCTCCGCCGCGCCGATGACAATTTCAAGTTTTTCTTTGGCGGCAAATTCTATCTTATGAATTTAAAGGTCGAGAGGAGATTTTGTATAAGCTCAAGATCCTTCTCTTTTGATATTCTAGCAACAAAGCCGTGGCAAGGATCGTAAGGACCAGCACAATGTCCCCATTTCATGGGTAATTCTGAATCTTTGAATGGCGCTAGAGATATAAGATCATATTCGTTTTCAGTGTATTGGCCAAATTCAACCTCTATACTCCGATCTAAAACTTTTATTGTGGTTGTGGAAGGTTCGGGGCCGAGACTAAACTTAGGTCCGCCATTTGGAAGAATATCCAAGTATTCCTCACCCCCCGAAGAACTCTGGCTAAAACGAATGCGGATTGGATAAAATTTATCACTTGAGGTAGTTAATAAAACATTCCAGTTTGAAGGATACTTCATTTCAAAAGAATACTCCTCGTTCCGATATATTTTCCAGTTCGTAGTTTCATTACTCGGAGTTGGAGTCACCGGAGTTGGTTGTTGCGTTACTGGAACTTTGGTTGGAGTTGATGTTTGCTGAACAGTAGGAGTTGGCCCTTTTATCAAAGCGAAATACCCAATAGTACCAACAAGGACGATAATGACTAAAACTAAAATAATATTTGCAAAACCCTTTTGATTCATATGATTAAAAAATTTTCTTTTCCCAAAATTAAAATGCAGTTCGAGCCGATATTTTTACAGGTTCTTTGGCAGTTTTTATCGGCGCGGCGGAGCCGCGATTTCGGA
>JACOXZ010000025.1 GCA_016182105.1 Candidatus Liptonbacteria bacterium
AGCTTGCCAATAACGGCTGTTTCGTCGAGCCTATTCATAATTTACTATCTTTTTCTTTTGATTTTCATCCTTTATTTCCAAAAATCTTCTAATAAGTCCCGTTAGAAGCCGCGATCGCGTTGCAAATAAATTAAATATCAACCAAATGCATAGACGTTACAATAAAATAAACCTGCAGACTTGCGCAGATCGCGATCTGCTTCTAACGGGATGAAAACCGAAAATAATCTAAGCCGGCTTATAATTTTTGCTCTTATTGTGCTTGATCTTTTAATCTGGCAAGGAATTATTTTTGTGAAAAGCGCCGAATCGCCGGAGCTGTATTTTTTAGATGTCGGCCAAGGCGATTCAGAACTTCTGGTTTTGCCGGGTGGAGTAAAAATCCTAACCGATGCCGGCCCCAATCAAAAAGTTCTTGAATCTCTGGAGAAAGTCCTTGGGCCTAGCGACCGATACATTGATCTCGCTATTATTTCCCATCCGCAACTTGATCACTTCAATGGTTTTAACGATATTTTGAGCCGCTACCAGATAGGGGCATTCATTTTTAACGGCCGCACTGACGCAACTGCTTTTGGAGAATGGGAAACGCTTATGGCTAAGATCAAAGAGAAAAAAATTCCGCTTATTGCCCTTGCCTCCGGAGACAAAATTCATTTTCGGGAAAATCAGATTGAAATTATTTCTCCGGGGCCGGATTTTCTTCAAAGCGCAGAGCTTAATGACACTGGACTTGTGGAACTTGTGAAAACTCCTGCTTTTCGGGCGCTTTTAACAGCAGACATAGACATGAATGTCGAAAAATATCTGCTTAGAAAATTTTCTCTAAATAATCTCCAGGCTAGCATTCTTAAAGTCGGGCATCATGGCTCAAAATTTTCGTCAAGCCAGGAATTTTTAGAGACTGTTCAGCCGAAGGTTTCGGTTATTGAGGTCGGCGCAAGAAACCGCTACGGCCATCCGACTAAAGAGGCGATGGACCGGCTTCAATCATCAACAAATCTGATCTTTAGGACCGACAAGAACGGCACGATCAAAGTTATTGCCGAGCAAGGCAAGTTGAGAGTGTTCAAGGTGTATTAGGGCAAACCCAGGTATTCTTTCTGCTACCGCTCAAGCCCCCAGCGCGGGCTTTCGCTGGCGATAAAACCTCCGCTCGCCCTTCGGGCACCATGCCCGCTTCGGTTTTATAGCCGCGCAGAAAGAATATCTGGGCTGGTCTTGGCTGGCACGGGCTAAATTTTTTGAAAAAGCTTATAATAAACTAAGAATGAGTCTTTTGATCAAAAATGTAGCGCTTCTGGGTGAGAGCCCCAAAACAGGGGATAAAGCGGTTGATGTATTTGTTAGGGGAGATAAGATTGCCGCGATCGGCCGCTTCGGCGACAAAAAAGCCAAGGAAGTTATTGACGGCGGTGGCTCGTATCTTAGTCCCGGTTTTATTGACGTAAACACCAACTCTGATCACTATTTAAGCCTTCTTCAGTGTCCCGGTCAGGAAGGATTTTTAAAGCAGGGAGTAACCACGATTGTAGGCGGGCTTTGCGGCTCGTCTTTGGCGCCGCTTCTTTACGGAAGCCTGGAGTCAATCCAAAAGTGGGCGAGTACGAGTGAGATAAACGTTAACTGGCATAGTCTTAAAGAACTCTTCCAAATCTTTGAAAAGAGGCCTTTGGGAGTTAATTTTGCGACCTTGATCGGGCATTCCACCATCCGCCGGGCCCTGATCGGAGAATCTCTACGGGAACTCACTAAAAATGAACTGGTTGTCTTCGGGGCGACACTGGAGAAAGCCCTCAAGGACGGCGGTTTCGGACTTTCAACCGGCCTTGGCTATGTCCACAGTCGTGCCACGCCCTACTCCGAGCTGAAATTTCTAGCCCACCTCGTGAAGATTCATCACGGTGTCTATGCAACCCACCTCAGGAAAATCGGAGAACATCTCTTGGAGTCAGTAGAAGAGACGATTAAACTCGCCAAAGAGACCGGAGTCTCAACTTTGGTCAGCCATTTCTTGCCCGTGAGCAGATTCGAAAAAGAATACAAAAAAGCGATTAGTGAGATTCAAGACCTGCCAACGCACTTGGATTTTCACTTTGACCTTCATCCTTTTGATTCGAGTATAGTTGAACTTTACACCTTCCTTCCGGTCTGGGCGCAGGGCGGCGGCATAGGGCTAATGCGAGACAATATTAACGACCCCTGGCTCCAGGAAAAAATTTTAAAAGAACTGCCGAATGTGGACGCGGGAAAGTTTATCGTGACCCGCGCGATCGGAAACGAATCCCTTGTCGGCCGAACACTCGAGGAACTTAAGGATGTTTTCGGAGTCAGAGACAACCGCAGGGTTCTCATAAAACTTATGGTCGCTACCCAACTCCGCGCGATCGTCACCTATAAAAACATAAATCCGGAGTTAAGCAAGAAAGCGTTTTTAAGCAAACGTTCACTCTTGGGCTCAAACGCTGCTCAAATCGTAGAAGGCAGAAAAACGGCTTTTATCCCCGAGCGGGCAGAGGCCACTTTCCCGACATTCCTAAAAATGGTTGCAGAAGAAAAAATTATGCCCTTGGAGGAGGCAATTAAGAAAATCGCCTTGATTCCCGCAAAAAAATTCAATCTCAAAGGCCGCGGTGAAATCCGCGAAGGCTACTTTGCCGATTTGACCGGCTTCAAAAACCAGGAGATCAAATTTGTAATTGTGAATGGCAAAGTGGCCTTGAGGGACGGCGCTCCAGGAAAAACTTTAGCTGGCCGGGCCCTCCGCCACAGCGTCTAACAAAATGTTTGGCCGATATCATAAATCTGGCCATCATCCCGACTACTTTCTCTTAGCGCTTTTTGCCGTGCTTACTATTGCGGGCCTTGTAATCCTCTCAAGCGCCTCATCCGATTTGGGAAAAATAAGATTCAATGACAGCTATTATTACTTTAAACATCAAATTACAAGAGGCCTTATTCCGGGAATCATTGGCTTCTTCCTCGCCTCGCGGATCTATTATCAGCGTTATCGAAAATTTGCGCTTATACTCCTTGTTTTAAGCTTGGTTCTCCTCACATTAGTCTTTACGAAATTCGGACTCTCCAAGGGAGGAGCGTCGAGGTGGCTCACTCTAGGGTCCTTAAGTTTCCAACCAGCCGAACTTCTAAAACTTACCTTCATCATCTATTTGGCAGCGTGGTTCAGTAAAAATAAACCAGGGGCGAGAGGAACGCCGGGCGGCTTAATTGTTTTTCTTATAATGTCAATTTTAGTCGGCGGCCTCTTAATCCTCGAGCCAGCCACAAGCACGGTGGTGGTTCTCTTGGGAGCGGGGTTTGCTATCTATTTTTTGAGCGGCGCTTCTTTAAAGCATGTACTAGGGGCAATTGTTCTCGGAGCTATAGCTTTGGGATTTATAATTTATTCAACGCCCTATAGGCTGGAGCGAGTTTTAACTTTCTTAAATCCGGGTGAGGACCTTGAAGGCTCTGGCTTTCACCTTAAGGAGGCCCAAACTGCGATCGGCACAGGAGGCCTCTTCGGAGTCGGCTACGGCGAATCGAAAAGCAAAGTGAGCACCTTGCCGGCCGCAATCGGCGATTCGATCTTTGCCGTGGCGGCCGAGGAATTCGGTTTTGTGGGCGCAGGAATAATTGTCGCGCTTTTTGCAGCTCTGACCTTCCGTTTATTCTGGCTCGCCAAAAAGATGGGCGACCGTTTTGGCCAATTGCTCCTCACGGGCTTTGCTACGATTTTTGCCCTTCAGTCAGCAGTAAATATCGGCGCGATCTCTGGCCTAATCCCTCTAACCGGAATTCCCTTGCCTTTTGTAAGCTACGGCGGCACAGCGCTCGCGGTATTCCTCACGATATCCGGATTAACCTTAAACATATCTAAATATACTCACTAAATATGGGGAGCCCGTCGGATAATTTAAAAATCGTTTTAACCGGAGGCGGGAGCGGGGGACACGTCTATCCGCTAATCGCGATCGTCGAGGCAACACGCAGGGTGGCCCTCCGCGAAAAACGCTTAGTTGAACTTCATTACTTAGGGCCCAAAGACGAGTGGAGCGAACGGCTCAAAAGCTCTGACGTTCAAATCCATTCAATAATGGGAGCTAAATTGCGGCGCTACTTTTCGCTGCTAAACTTTTTCGATTTCTTTAATTTCTTTATAGGGTTATTTCAAGCTCTGGGGAAGCTCTTATTCCTCATGCCTGATATAATTTTTTCTAAAGGAGGCACAGGTAGTCTCGCAGTTGTCCTCGTGGGCTGGGTTTATCGGATTCCTGTTATTATTCACGAATCTGATGCGATTCCAGGATTCACTAATTTAATTTCAGCTAAATTTGCTGCTAAAATCTGCGTGAGCTTTGAGGCGGCTTTAACACATTTTAATCCAAAAAAGACAATTTTGACCGGCAATCCGATTCGAGACGAAATTTTAGAAGATCGGGTGATGCAAAGAGATGCTAAAGAATTACTGGGTTTTAACTCCAAGGAGACACTCACTTTGATTCTCGGCGGCTCGCAAGGATCAGAAAGAATCAATAACTTTATTCTTTCTAATCTCGAAGCTATTTTAAAAGAAACTCAAGTCTTACATCAAACAGGTAAAAATAATTACTCGGAAATCGAAAGATTATCTAAGGCGTTGGATAAATCTCGCTATAAAATCGCGCCCTACTTAGAAAAAGAATTAAAAATAACTCTCGCTGCTGCTGATTTAGTGATAAGTCGAGCAGGGAGTGGAGTAATTTTTGAGGCTGCGGCTTTTGGTAAGCCTATGGTTTTGATACCGCTAAAGGAATCGGCTAATGACCATCAGCGAGTCAATGCTTATGAAGTTGCTAAAACCGGCGCGGCAATCGTGATTGAAGAACAAAACCTTTTAGGGACGATTTTTTTGAACCAATTAAGGCAGGTTATAAGCAACCGGGAAGTTTTAAATAAAATGAGCGCGGCCGCTAGACAGTTTTTTAAAACAGACGCCGCTGAAGCAATCACAAAGGAGATTTTTGAGCTAATCATAAAATAAAAACCCCCGCTTATTTCTAAGAGCGAGGGTGCGATGCTTTTGTTCAACGACTTTTTCAATCTCGCCTCTGATAGTCTCGCCTCCAGCTTCTAAAAAGAACTACAACGCCCAAAATAATAATAACCAGAATAAAGACATTAGGTGCCAATGACATCTTTCCTCCACAATCTTTTTAATTTTTAGTTTCAGCTGGCCCCTATTACCATACCAACTGTTTTGCTATTTATAATTATATTATACAAAAATATATCTATCAATACCATAGAAAGCCTGGAGGAGCGCAGGCGACATCGCCAGTGAGGCCGCTCGCTGGGCGGCTGAACGGTAGCAGAGAAAATGGCTAGGCTTTCCTAATAGGCCTTAAAAACCATAAAAAATCGTGCTAAAATCACCTAATGGTCATTCCAGGAACCAAGGTCAGGGTACGGCTTGCGCCTAGCCCTACTGGCCAAATCCATTTGGGCACGGCCCGCACAGCCCTCTTTAATTGGCTTTTTGCGAGGCAGAATAACGGCGTCTTCATTTTGCGCATCGAAGACACTGACCGCGAGAGGTCAGAAAAAAAATATGAGGAGGAAATCATAGAGGGCCTGAAGTGGCTGGGCCTTAATTGGGATGAAGGCCCGGACTTTGAACGCCGGAACGGCAAGTGGCTCATAACCTCTAAAGGTGACTTTGGGCCATATCGCCAGAGCGAAAGGGGAAGTATCTATAAAAAATATCTCGAAGAGTTGCTCCGAGAAAAAAAGGCCTACTACTGCTACTGCACCAAAGAAGAGCTAGAAGCCGAGAGGCAAGAGATGATCTCCCAGGGACTTCCGCCAAAATACAGCGGCCACTGCCGGAACCTGAACCAGCCGCCAAAAGACCTAAAACCGCAGGTCATCCGCTTCCTCACTCCTGAAGTTAAAGTTGAATTTAACGATCTTATTCGCGGCAAAACCGTTTTTGACGCTAACTTATTCGGCGATCTCATAATCGCGAAAGACCTCGAAGAACCGCTCTATAATTTCGCGGCTACAGTTGACGATGAACTTATGAAGATTACCCACGTGATCCGAGGAGAAGACCATCTTTCAAATACCCCTAAACAAATTCTTTTTCAAAAGGTTTTGGGTTTTAAAGAACCCGCTTACGCCCATTTGCCGCTAATTCTCTCGCCGGACCGGAGCAAGATGTCTAAGCGCTATGCGGAAACTTCGCTCTTGGAATACCGGCGGGGAGGTTATTTGCCTGAGACTATGGTCAATTTCCTGGTTCTCCTTGGCTGGCATCCCAAGGACAATCAAGAGATTTTTTCACTAACTAATCTTATAAAGGAATTTGACTTGAAGCGGGTGCAAAAGGCCGGCGCAGTCATGAACACCCGGAAACTCGAATGGCTGAATAGTCACTATTTTAAAGAAATGCAAACAGAAACTATTTTAGAACGACTCAAGCCATTCCTCACGGCCGGAAAAATTTCCGCCCCCGAAGAGACTCTAAAAAAGATAATTGAAATCGAACGGGGAAGGATGAAAACTTTGAAAGACTTCATGAGCGGGGCAAGTTTCTTTTTTAAACTGCCGGATTATGACGTATCTCTCCTTAGCTGGAAGCAAGAACCGATGCCGAAAGTGAAAACCACCCTCGAAAAGGTTCTCGCCTTGATCCAAGAAATCAGGCAGGAGGAATTCACTCACGCTTTAATACTAAAATCCCTCTCGGAATTGGCTGAGAAAGAGGGGAGGGGTGAAGTTTTCTGGCCGCTCCGGGCGGCTTTATCCGGCCTCAAAGCCTCGCCAGACCCGGTCGCAATTGGCGAAGCCTTGGGCAAAGAAGAAACTATTCGACGGCTAAAAATTGCCTTGAGTAAACTTAATGAGTCCCGTTAGAAGCCGCGATCGCGTTGCAAATAAATTAAATACCAACCAATGCACAGTCGTTACAATAAAATAAACCTGCAGACTTGCGCAGATCGCGATCTGCTTCTAACGGGATGAGAAGTAAGATAGTTTTAATTCTTTTAATAATCGGATTTTTAACTCTCTCTAGTAGGGGAGTGGTTAAAGCTCAAACGCCGCAATATCCCCAGACTCGTGAAGGCCTCGAGAAAAAAATCCAGGACAGCGCAGAGGAACTCAAAAAACTTCAGGAAGAGATCAGAGCCACCGAAGAAAGCCTCAAAAACACCAAAACTCAAAAGACGGGCCTGCAGAGGGAGCTTGCCTCTCTCCAGAATAGCGTGAATAAACTGAATTTGGAGATCCAGAGCGACAAAATCACCATCCAAAAATTAAGTTTGGAGATAGAATCCCTTGGTTATGACATTGAAGACATTAAGCTTTCAATGGCTGATAAAAAGGAAGGGGTCGGACAGATTCTCCGAGAAATCCAAAAGAAAGACGACTCTAATCTTCTCACGCTATTTCTTAAAAACAGCAGCTTGTCTCAAAGCGTGCTTGAAGCGCAGGCCTTGGCCAATCTAAGTTCACAACTTGCGATTGATATATCCAAACTCCGCGATCTAAGCCAAGAATATTCAGAGAAGCTGGATGTGACAACCGTGAAGAAGAACAAAATCGCCTTCCAGCAAAAAAATCTGGAAAGCAAAAAAGTCATCCTTGTAGATCAGAAAACAGAGCGAGAAACCCTGCTTAAAGCCACTAAAAACCAGGAAACACTTTATCAGGAAAGCCTTAAAGATTTGAACAAACGCCAGCAGGAAATCGCCTCGGAAATCGAAAAAATCGAGGCTGAACTTAGAAAAAATATTGACCCCTCGGTCCTGCCCGTGCCTCGGCCGGGCGTGCTGCTCTTGCCTGTTCTAAACGCGAGAATGTCTCAAGACTATGGCTCGACAAACTTCGCTCAATTCGGATATCGGGGCAAATGGCATAACGGCCTTGATTTTGCAGCGCCAATCGGCACTCCTATTTTTGCGGCCGAAGGTGGAACGGTGACGATTGTCGATAACCAGGACAAATACTGCTACAAGGGCGCTTATGGAAAATATATTATTATAGAACACCAGAATAATCTCGTCACGCTCTATGCGCATCTCTCCTTACAGTCGGTGAAGATTGGCCAGGAAGTACGTAGGGGAGACGTGATTGGCTACGTCGGGAAAACCGGCTACGCCACCGGTTCCCATCTCCATTTCACTGTTTTTGCGAAACCAACCTTTATTATGAAACCTTCTCGCTCCTGCGGCCCGATGCCGGTTGGTGGCGATATGGATCCAGCCAAATATCTTTAGATGGGGTTCTTAAAAAAGATAACCCCGGGTTTTCTTCTAGACATGTATCACTGGGGACTTGCTTATCTTGGCGCGGTCTTCTACGGTTTTCCTTCAAAAAAACTTATTATAATCGGCGTAACCGGCACCAAAGGCAAAACTTCAACGGCTTATTTTATTTGGCGGGCTCTGAATTCGGCTGGGATGAAGACCGGCATGATCGGCACAATTAGCATCTGTGTCGGAGACGAGGAGAAAATTAATAACCTTCATATGACCATGCCTGGCCGTTTTATTATTCAAAAAAATTTGCATAGGATGCTCGAGGGCGGCTGCCTTGCCGCCGTGATTGAAACGACATCAGAGGGAATAAAACAATGGCGGCACAAGGGAATCGTCTACGATATAGCTGTCTTTACCAATCTTACCCCCGAACACATCCCTTCACACGGCAGTTTTGAAAATTACCGGGCGATGAAGCAAAAAGTTTTCCAAGAATTGTCTTCTAGTTTCCAAAAAACCGTATCTCACCGGAAAATCCCCAAAATTATTGTTGCGAATGTCGATTCAGCGGAAGCGCCTCATTTCCTCAAATTCGCCTCTGATCAAAAAATAACCTTTGGCCTCTCGCGAGGCGCTGATATTAGAGCCGAAAATGTCATAGAAAAAGACTTAGGCGTGGAATTCAAAATAAAAAATCAAAACATAAAACTAGCGCTCTTAGGCAAATTTAACGCCCTAAATGCCTTGCCAGCCGTAATTATCGGAGAAATATTTAAACTGGAGCAAAGGAAAATTATCGAGGGAATCCAAGGATTATCAAAAATACCAGGCCGGATGGAAATAGTCCAAAAAACTCCTTTTATGGTGGTAGTAGATTTTTCATATGAAAGAGAAAGTATGACTGCGGCGCTAAAAAGCGGGAGAGAACTTTTAAAGAAAGGTTCGAGGCTCATAGTCCTCTTGGGCGCGCCAGGAGGCGGCCGCGACAAAAGTCATCGGCCGATTATGGGCCAAATTGCGGCTCAAATGGCAGATCTCATGGTTGTCTCAACCGACGAGCCCTACAACGACGACCCGCTCCAAATTATTAATGACATCTCAGAAGCGGCGACAGAGGCCGGAAAAAGAGAAGGTATAAACCTATTCAGAATTCCTGACCGCAGAGAGGGGATTCAAAGGGCCCTAAGCTTGGCAAAACCTGGCGATGTTGTCATAATTTCTGGGATGGGAGCACTACAAGTCAGGATGATCGGCAACAAGGCCGTGCCTTGGGACGACCGAACGGTTGTGCGCGAGGAGCTGGCCAAAATCAAACTGGGATGAGTCCCGTTAGAAGCCGCGATCGCGTTGCAAATAAATTAAACATCAACCAAATGCACAGTCGTTACAATAAAATAAACCTGCAGACTTGCGCAGATCGCGATCTGCTTCTAACGGGATGAGGGTCAAAGTTTCCTCGATAATCGCCTTAATTTTTCTCTTAAATTTAAATCCGCTGGTTCTAAAAGCAGAGGCGGAAACTAACACGCCCAATTTGCCAACCATAGACCTTCCCGAAATCATCAAAAAAATCCCTTCGCCTTTTGTCAATTTCACAAAAAAGGTCCTTGAAAGCGCTGAAGCCGGCTTCTTAAATATCTGGCGTGGGATTAACAGTTGGTTTCAAAAGGTGACCGGCTACACCTTAACTCAAACCCTCAAGGCCACCCTCAAGGGAATAAAAAATTTGATTGTCTGGCTTTATAATTTAATTCTTAAATTTTTTGAATGGGCAATTTCGCTGTTTCCTTAAACATAATGCCAATCTACGAATGAATGCGAATACCACGAATTGCGAAACGGGTGAAGCTTATTTTGCGATGGCTCATAAGTGCCGTTGCAAAATAAGCGCAGGCTTTTCCGATATTATAATAATGTCGGAAAAGCTACAATTGACGACACTTTGAATATTTAGAAAATGTCCTCTTTTCACAACTCCCCGCTTAAGGTCCATCTTATTGGCGTAGGCGGAATTGGCGTAAGCTCCTTGGCGCGCTGGTTTTTGAGCCAAAAATGGGCTGTTTCCGGTTCGGATGCGGCAAGTAATCAAATAACCCGGGATTTAAAAAAAGACGGCCTAATCGTAAAAATTGGCCACAAAACAGCTAACCTGCCCAAGGATGCCGATTTGGTGATTAAAAGTACGGCGATTTCTGATTCAAATCCCGAAATTAGAGCTGCGCGAAAACTTGGCCTAAATATCCTTTCATACCCAGAAGCTCTTGGCCGGCTCACTAAAACTTATGACACTATTGCCGTCTCCGGCAGTCACGGCAAAAGCACAACGGCGGCGCTCACGAGCTTAGCGCTCATCGCAGCCAAACAAGACCCAACTGTCATTGTCGGAACAAAGCTCACGGAATTCGGCGATAAAAATTTTCGATCGGGGAAAAGCGACTGGCTCGTGATCGAAGCTGACGAATGGAGGGCGGCCTTCTTAAACTACTCCCCTTTTATAAGTATCGTTACGACGATTGACCAAGAGCATCTGGATTTTTATAAAAATTTAGGCCGCCTTAAAAAAACTTTCTTAAAGTTCCTTGAACGAACTCGAGAAGGGGGAGCTTTGGTCTTGAACCGTGATGATAAAAACCTCTACTCGCTCCGCTCGGAAATATCGGGAATTGCTAAAGCGAGGAAATTAAAAATTCGCTGGTATTCGCTGAACATTCGTTCTGATTCTAGAAAAATTAGAGCGAAACTGCGCATTCCCGGCGGGCATAATGTCTCGAACGCCTTAGCTGCTCTCACTTTGGCTCGCCTGCTTCGGATTCCGGAGAAAATAGCTCTACGCGCTATTTCTGAATATCGAGGAGCATGGCGCCGAATGGAGTACCGCGGAAGGTTTTGGGGGTTAGGTTTTAGGTGTGAGGTTTTTGACGACTACGCGCATCATCCAACAGAAATTAAGGCCACACTTAAAGCTTTTAAAGAAAAATTCCCGAATCAGCCCCTGGTCTGCGTCTACCAACCCCATCAAGCCAAACGGCTCGCTCGCCTCTTTGAGCAATTCAAAACTGCCTTTGAGGAAGCGGATATCACCATTATCCTCCCGGTTTACGAAGTGGCCGGCCGAGACAAGTCCAGTAAAAAATTCAATTCCCAGACGCTGGTCAAGACAATCCAAAAAAAACAACCGAAAAAACTCATTTTCTACCTGGCAAATCCCAATAACCTCAAAAAAGCCATTAGAACTTTAGTGATTAGCAATTCGCGGCATTCGCATTCATTCGCGGATTGGCATTATGTTGTAGTGATGATGGGCGCCGGCGATATCGTAAATTACACCTCCCTATTATTTAGGAAATAATACTGACTTCGTATGCGTAAAATAGTTTTCGCTCTTTTTGTCGTTTTTTCGATACTTGTCATAGTCCAATGGATTTCCAATTCTCTGCAATCGTTTTTTGGGTATTCCAGGCGCTATACAGCCCGTGAACAACTTAAAGAAATAGACCTGGGGCATTTCTCAGAAAAAATAAAGAAAAATCACGTGAGCCAAGGGTACGGCGCAACCTTTTTCGCGGCAATCCACTATATCCGGCCGTGGCATAACGGCATTGATATTGTGGCTCCGATCGGCACGCCGATATTATCCCCGAGCGACGGGGTTGTGCTTGCGCGCGGCGATCAAGACAAATTTTGTTATCGCCGAGGCTACGGAAAATTCATTGCCGTGAAAGATACTGAAACTGGCACAATTGCCTTCTATGCGCACCTAAGCAAATTTTTAGTTGATGCCGGAAAAACGATACACAAGGGAAACGTAATCGGACTCTCCGGTCGAAGCGGGTTCGCAACTGCTCCGCATCTCCACTTTTCGATATTTAAAGAAAAAAAATTCACGATGGATAGTAAGCGCGGCTGCGGCCCCACGCCGGAGGGCAAAGACATAAACCCAATAAATTATCTTGAATCGATATTGTCTTCTTAAGCCTTATTGAGATCGCGGAGTTTTTCCTCGAATTCCTTGCGGTCAATTTCTCCTTTGGCATAGCGTTCTTTGAGGATATCGAGCGCTGACTTTCCAGAAGTTCCGCCCCTGGTTTGAAGAGCTATCCACCTAATGAGCGCGACGATGCCCGCAATGACGAGCGCCCACCAAATAACCATGAAGAGCCATCCAAATAAGCCTAACCCATAACCAAAGTTCATCATATTGTTCGTACCTCCCCCCATTATTTGCATCATCGGCATAAAGCCGGAGCTCGCAATAGGGAAAGCCGCTGATTTATCGCACCCGGAAAGCCGTTTCCCTAAGACCACGTGCATTGCCTCTTCGCCGTCTTCGCCCATCATACTTATCATCATTTGATTCATTGCCTCGTGCGAATCACCGAGCATCAGCCCCATGAAGTATTCGCCTAAGACGGCAAAATTCTCCTCGGTCAGATCAGAGCAGTCAATCTCTTTCGCTTGGAACTTTCCCCAGAGAGCCTGGCCTTCGGCCTCTTCCTTGGCTGTATGGTCGTCTGCGGCAGTATTATTCATATTCATCATCTGCGCTCGAACCCCAGAAACAGAAAGGCTAAGCACCAAAATCGCCGAGAAAATTCCGAATAGTATTTTTCTCATAAGGGGCATGGTTTTCTTCGTTTCTAATTCGTTTTTCATTTATTTATTCGTCACTATGATTATACCGCAATTGCGGTATAATCATAGTGAAATTATAATCATAAGTGCAATAGTAAATTTGTGATTTTGTCATGTTTTTGATTTTTTCAGTAATCTAATTTATTGACCCACTCCGGAACTTTCGCGTCTTTGGCCGCGTCATACTGCGGAGTATAAGGCTTGATATCAAGAATAGGCGTCCCATCCACGGTATCAAGACCTTTTACAGAGACAACATTGTCTTTGATCGCCACAATTCTTGCCGTCGAGATGCCGATAGGGTTGGGACGTTCGGCACAACGGCAGGCAAAGATACCTACCTCCGGCACTTCACCGACTTTTCCCTGCGGCACATGGCGAATGTCACATTTTTTCACCTCGTGCATAAAGTAGAGCACGATCAAGTGAGAGTAACCGCTAAGGCCATCCAAGGCGTCCTTATATTTTTCGTCAATAATTAAATCCGTCACCACGTCCTGCCAGCCGCCGAAATGCTTTTTTTCGTTGTTCTTGGCAAAACCAATTGGTTTTAAGTTGATTTCCATTTATTTGAACCACTCTTTAAAAGTTTTAGGCCAACCTACTAAGAGAAGTAAAGCCAATGGCGCGCCCCAGTTCGCCCAGCGCTCCACGAAGTCCCAGACAGGCATTCCGACGAGCGGCCGCAAGAGTGCGGTCCAAAATCCCCAGAATACCATCCAAAGAAGAGCTATCCGAACCGGCTTTATGAGAATTAGAAGCGCAAGCGCGATATCCATGATTCCGATAAGGAAAAGCAATTGCGTTGCTGTTCCTGCGTCAGAAACGCCGAATTTAGCGAACCAACCAACCCAATCCTTTTTTCCCTGGAGAGCGAAAACGCCGTGACCCACAAATTCGCCGGCAATCGCTATCCGCAGAACCCAATTAACTAGTTTATTGTTCATGTTTTTATTTTACATCTTTTTCAGCCGCGGTTCGACTCGCTTTAAAAGCACCGCGTTTACAGCCACAATAATTGACGAAGCCGACATAAGAAGAGCGGCGATCTCGGGCCTGAGCGACCAGCCGAGCGACGAATAGAAGACGCCGGCCGCAACTGGGATGGCAAAGACATTGTAAATGGCGGCCCAAAAAAGATTTTGCTTCATTTTTCGGACCGTGGCCTTGCTTAGGCGGATCGCAGCCACAATGTCATAGGGGTCGGATTTCATAAGAACGATATTGCCTGTTTCAATTGCCACATCAGTGCCGGCGCCTATCGCGATACCGATGTCGGCTTTCGCTAAGGCTGGCGCGTCGTTTACGCCATCGCCAACCATGGCCACGAATTTCCCCTCATCTTGAAGTTTTTTAACATATCGGGCTTTTTCTTCGGGTAAAACCTCTGAAAAAACTCTCTGAACGCCTAATTCCTTCCCCACGGCCTCCCCCACTTGTTTATGATCGCCGGTAATCATCGCAACCTCGATCCCCAAAGATTTCAGGGCCTCAATGGCTCTTTTGGAAGTTGGCTTTGTAGGGTCAGCCGCGGCAATAACCCCAGCTAATTTACCTTGAACAGCGAGGATGCTCAAAGTCTTTCCTTCTTGGCTTAAACGATTGATCTCTTTTTCTCCAATCTCCAAACTAACGCCGCTATCTTTTAGAAATTTTCGAGTTCCGGCCAAAATCGTCTTTCCGGAAATCACGCCTTTAAGACCTCGTCCGGCAATGGACTCGAAATTTTTAAGACCGCCGGCCGGCTGAATCCCGCGTTTTTTAGCCTCCTCTAAAATGGCCTTGGAGAGAGGGTGATTGGAGCCAGACTCCAAAGTAGCTTCATAGCGAAGCACTTCTTCCTCCGCAAAGCCGCTAAAAGCCTTGAGATCAATGACTTTAGGATGGCCT
>JACOXZ010000026.1 GCA_016182105.1 Candidatus Liptonbacteria bacterium
GTCCTCTTTCAGGACTACAGTAATTACAACTTCGTGGTGAAAGATCTCATCGCCTTAGGGAGAACGAGCGAGCCGCTCCGCTTCCCCCTGGTCAAAGGCGCCGCCGAAGCGAGCGAGGCCGACCTCTTTATCCGCGAGTGGGAAAAAGAATATGAGCAGATGATCGGCAAGCAATACACGGGCGGCATTGAACCCTCGATCGGTCAGTGGCAGAAACTCGCGCTCGCCCGCGCCTTCTACCGCGATCCGCGAATTTTAATCCTTGACGAGCCGACTTCCTCGATTGACGCCGAGGCAGAAGCCAAAATCTTCGAAAAACTAGAGTCGCTACCCAAAGACCGCACAGTAATTTTGATATCGCACCGGTTCTCAACCGTGCGGCAGGCCGAGAAAATCTGCGTGCTCGAAGACGGCGCCTTGACCGAATACGGCACGCACGAGAGGCTTCTTAAGAAAAACAAGACCTACGCCCGCCTATTTAAACTACAAGCGAAGGGTTACAAGTAAACCTCGGCGGAAAATCTTCTCGCATCAAGGAAATTGTAGCAGAAAATCATGTGCCGCGTATCGAGGTAACTTAAAAAAAGATGGACTCACGGGATTGTAATGAGGTAATGCTGGAAAAGATGCCTCTGCTATTCTTTGGGGATCGGCTATACTCCTGAAGTGTACATTGAACCCGGGGTTGTCGCTCCTACGGACCCAAAAGTACAATAGATACTCTTCATCCCACCAGTATTGAGGATTATATGGGTCCGCATCTGTACGTAAACGATAAGAGAAGCTCTTAAGTTCCTCATCAGCAAAGCGTATGACTTTCTCTTGTTGTTCGGGAAAATTCAACGTCTCGATGTTAAACTTTACTTGACCACGTGAAACAATGAGTGGGTACACATAATACTCGCCTCCTTTCTTGACTTGCACCTTTAGTGATAGGTCGAGAAACTTTATTTTCCCGCTTTTCTCGTCACGAACTTCCCGATTCTCAAAATTAACGAGTTAAATTTCTTTAGCAGCCGTTTCATAAAGCTTTCCCTGCTTTATTTGATAATACCATCCCCCAACAATCCGGTACTCTAACGGCGAATATGCCACCAAGAGAGAAACCATATAAACCAAAACATAACCCTTCCAACTCCAACTATGTCTTCTTGCGAGCCGCCTTCCGATGGAGGAACATACTAAAAACACACCAAACATTACAATGAAAGCCACGATAACGATTGGTGCCAAGATCTCGCCTATCGGAAAGAAAATGAACTCGGCCTTACTAAGCTGAAGCAGGGCCCAGAGAACAACCACCGAAGTAAAAGCGGCGAGGATTATGGTAACGCCTATAAACCAATACCTCTCTTGACGAAGACTTTTTCTAGGAGTGGGTGATAAAATCCTATTCACTGGTTAATTTAATACTAAGTCAAAACTGATCAAATGAATTAGATTATTTTCTAATACTTTAACCCACAGTTTTCGCCCGAGGAGGCATACACCACAACCTCAAGAATTTTTTTGATGTCCTCAATCATGCCACGAGAGGTAGTTGTCACGCATTAGGTAAATTATACAACAGTAATGCTACTGTTGCTTGGTACCAGATTTTGCCAATGAACAACTACAGCCCGAAAATTTTTTTGAAGGCGGCGGTCACGAAGGAATAAAAAAAAGCGGGAGGTCCGAATCCCAACGTACAAGTCGCTAAAAACCGCCGATATTTGAACCTCGGAAAGCCGAAATGAACGAGGAAAAAAAGTAAAGTATCCAGAAAGCAACGGGTAAAAAGAACATACTTGTCCAAACTCCGCTACGTCTTAATGCCGACATCGGACTTTTCTGGATACGACGCACCAAAGTAAGTGTCCAAAGTGGTGCCACCACCCAATACCATATACTAACTATTCCCCAAAACGGATCGCTGGAAGCCAAATCCATAAACAGGAAGGGAATAGGAAACATCCACAATAAAAACCATATTAGTAGAGATTTTATTACGATCTTGCCAGCTCTCACAGAATTAATTATCCCACAGATCTATCTTCATTCCAAGCATTAATCTAATTTCAAAGTGAAAGAGCCAGAGCTCGTAATAAGTTTAACAAGGACAAGGCCTGGTAATTTTTGGTCTGTTTTATTGCTCCCGAGCTCCTTAATTTTTATAGTTGTCTCACTATTCCGATGATTGTACTTGGCCTTCGCGTCAAACTGGTTCGCCACTTGAACTTGCTGACGCAGTTCCTTAATAGCTTGACCCAAAAGAGACCACTCAAATTTGAACTCTGTTTCAGGAATCTGGACTTGTGAATTATCATCATACTGCAAACTTTCCAACTCCGCCTTGATCTCCCCACCGTGCTTCTCTAGTTCATCAAAAATAAGGGTTAGCGTATGACCAGCTTCGTCTTGTATCACGAATGTTTTGCCGTTCTGGGCAGTTTGGGTCGGGGTTAGGTTATCGATACCGTATACTTTCAAATCTTGGCTGGCTAGGTCAAAGAATATCTCCGCCTCGGGCGGCGTCTTATCCAGTTTCACGATAAGCTTCTTCACTGTCTCGGCGTTACCGGCTCGATCAACTGACTGATAAAGAATGCTACTGGCGCCTTCTGTATTGATAATGATTGGTGAGTCGTAGATACGCCATATACTCCCGCCGTCAAGACTATATACGGTTTTAAGAATTCCGGAGCCACCACTCTCATCATTGGGAGAAAATTGAACCGCAACGTCAGAAGTAAACCAGCCGTTTAAACCAATCGTCCCGCTCGCAACGGCAGTCGTCTCGGGAGGTACGAAATCGAGACTGTGAATAGAGTCGAGAATCACGGTGGGTGTTGAGGTTGCATCAACGATTCCATCCCCTTCGTGATCTAATCGCAAGGTAAGATCGTCAAGAGCTTGGTTAAGCACGAGTTCTAGCGTCGTACTTGCCGAACCGACCGGAACATCAAAATAAGAAACTGTTTGCGCTGGAAGACCGTTCAAAATCGGCTGAATTGAAATAGTTGCTTCACCCGCCTGCGTACCTCTAAATACAACGCGATAGGTCTCACCGGGCGGCAGAAATGCGTATTTTTCATCCTCGAATCGGTCATATTCGGTACCCGGAATACCAATCTCAATATCACCACTAGGCAGGGGGCCGACGTGGCGACCTTGTGAATCATAGATATGAAGTTCAACGGGGCTGTCATCTTCAATTTTTAGACCGTTAAGAGAACAGCTGCTCCGTTGAGTTGTAATATGAGTTGGCAAAATTAAAACATCATCTTGTAAGATGTCGCCGATCAACTCGGGCATACCAGGCGCCGTGAGTAGCTGTGAATGCTTTGCCTTTTGTGGTGAAGATTGTGTCTTGTAGTAAAACGTCTGATCTGCACCGACTGACTCTGCGCTCCGAAGAGGCACAGTAGCGTCCCCATCAATATAAATTGGTCGAAATTTCTTCCCAATGAAACCAAAGAGTTGATTTTGCAGGATAAATTGGCCCAAAGTAGGCGACTCGCAACCAACTATGTTAAAGGTTTTTACTCCGAAGTCTGATCCACGCCAACTATCAATGGATGAGTGGAGGGCGTCGGCCGGCGAAAAGAGTTGATTATTCCTACCCTGATTGATCATCAGTTGTCTTGTTTGATTAAAATCCAGTTCCCCGCGCACGCCATTGTCATCAACATCAGTGGCATCATTAACATAGTGACCGTAGAACAGGAAGTCAGAACCGCTAGTACTAGAGACAAAGTAGTTAGCGCTGGGAAGAAGTTGGTAGATGGATGGAAAATTCTGGGAAACTGATTTTACTGCTGATGGATTAAGTCCAGGTATGCTTAAATCATCACCGAAGGCTAGGGTCTTAAACGCTTTAGGGGCGCCAAAATTCGGAACGCCTACCAAAACAAGCTGATGCACAAATGATCCTCCGAATCTTCTAATATACTCTTTAGCCAATAAGCCTCCCATACTGTGAGCTATAATGTCGACTTTATTCGTCCTCGTTTGAGCCACGATTTCACGAACATGTCTCTCAAACTTTTCAGAGACATCGGATATTCCGAGTCGCCAATCATATGGAAACACAAATAAATCCTGGCCCTCTATGTAGCCGGAATCAGTTAGTTTTGAAATCAAAGTCTCTGTATAGTCAAAAACTTCCGGCTGAATCAAACCTAGAGAGATTATGATTTTGCGCAAAATATCAATTGGCCGAATCTGCGGATTAGGTGGTTGCGCTGGTATTCCAGAGGAGGGTAATTCTAAATCGGAAAGCCAGAGATCCAAGGGATCGATTAGCTTGACCAGATCAATCCATGCGGTTGTAGTAAAAAGAGATGTCTCAAGGTTTAGTTTACTCCCAGTAATCCCGGGCACGATGATCACGGGTTCGCGGACGCCTTCAGCGACGATGTAGGGATAGAAGGTGTAGAAGATATTTAGGCACCCCGTGTTGAAGAGGCATTGTACGACCCTCGCTCTCCCTATTGCGTTCGTTCCCCTCAAACGAACGCTCACGTTCTGGCGTGCGTTAGAGGTAACCAGCCGGTAGTACTTATTCGGCTGAAGGGTGATATTCAAACCATCAATGCGGACATCGCTAAGCGTGCCGGTAAATGGGGCATTGTCCGAGATGAGCAAAACCTGATTCAGGCTCCCGTATGCCGGGTCATTGAACTCCTCAAGGGAGATGGACGAGGCGTAAGGTTCGTTCGAATCGGTGTTGCCCCGAAACGTAAGTGAACGTATCGTTCCCCTAAATCCCGTCCCGAGCTCGTACCAGTTTGTGTTGCCTGGATAGCTGATGTCCGAGGAACCCTGGTCCAGGATCTGATTGAAGAGCTTGTCGCGGGTGCTCACCACGAAGTCGACATTCCCCTGCTCCCCGAACTCCTGCCATAGGGATATATTGCCGCTTACGTCCACAGTCCGCGCCCGCCAGTGGTAGGGGCCGTCGGGTAGATTTGCTGTAGAAACGGTCGCAAGATTACCAGGCGGTAAAAAATTAGATTTTAGAATCCCGCCGTCATCCGCTCCCGTGAACGGTTCTTCAAAAGGGCGTACTTCCACTTGCATCTGAACGGCGTCAGCGAAAGGTGAGTTGGGAGTTCCGCTAAAAACGAGCTGAGAAGTTTTGGCGATGCCGTCTTCGGGAATCGTGGTAGTGCTCACCAACTCTTGTTGCGCAAGCGCCTCTGGCCTGCGGAGCGGAAAGGCGTTCGACACGATATACGGATAAAAGGCGTAGATGACATTTATGCACCCTACGTCAAAGGCGCACTGTACGACCTTCGCTCTCCCTATTGTATTGGTTCCCCTTAAATGAACGCTCACGTTCTGACGCCCGTTCGAGGTGACCAGTCGGTAGTACTTATTGGGCTCGAGGGTAATCTCTAGACCATCGATGTGGACGTCGCTGAGGGTGCCGGTAAAGGGGGCGTTCACCGAAATCACAAAAACCTGGTTCAGGCTCCCGTATGCCGGGTCATTGAACTCCTCAAGGGAGAGGTATGAAGCGTAAGGCTCGTTCGAATCGGTGTTGCCCCGAAAGGTAAGCGACAGTATTGTGCCGTGGAATCCCGTTCCAAGCTCGTACCAGTTTGTGTTGCCCGGATAGCTGATGTCCGAGGCGCTCTGGTCTGCGGTCTGGTCGAAAAGGTTGTCCGCGGCCTCGGCAGTCGAAACAGCAAATAGACCAAATAAAAACAGCGCACCAATAAAAAACTTACCGTTCATAATTAACCAGAACGGTATCAAAACTTAAAGATTTCTTCAAGCTGTCAATCTATTCTCTAATTCGCGCGAATTAGAGAATGAACGCGAAAAGATTCTTTGATTTTACAGCCCGAAAATTTTTTTGAAGGCCTCGGCGGATACTATTGCACAACTTTCACCACCTCTCTCTCAAAGAATAACTTGACCTCGTTCCATTCCACCTGCTTTAACATCTGCGGCAGAGGATCTCCCTCAGCGTCATCAAAATAAACCAAACTTTTCTTTATATGCACCAGATTGTAGTGGAGCGAAGCGTATTTCTTTGCGAAAAGAGGCAATAAATCCGCAAGGGGGACGGATGTTTTGATAATGTAATAAAGATCAATGAAATCCCGCTTCGTGCCGCGGCTCGAAACGGCGTCAATTTTCATGCAGGCGATATCGCGGAGATCGGCCACGCACAAGCCCAGCGTTTTCTCAAGCGGAAATAAAAGGGGGTAAGGATAACCGAGAAAAGAGAGCTTTACGCCGTTTACTACGGCAAGCACTGTCTGTTCCGCCTTTTTTTCCAAACGTAACTCGCCGAGCTCGGATAATTTCTGAACTAAAAGAGACTCGCTGAATTCTTCGCGAGAAAAGAAATCCAGATCTCCGGAGATTCGATGCCCAAGTTGCAAAGCGAGCCCTGTGCCGCCGGCAAGATAGAACTGGCTAATAAAGGGTGTCTTTATAAGGCTGGGCAAAAGACGCTTTGTTTCCTCTGGGAGAACTTCTGTATGCGCTTCCATCTTGCTTAGCTCTTCAACACCAAATCCCAAAAGCGGCGGCTCTTTTTTGAGATGCTCCTTGCCCTCCGCAAAACCTCAAAGAGTTCCTGCTTTTTGAATTCTTTTTTCATCCACTCGACCGCCGTCTCATCACCCAATTCCAAAATCCGCTCAATAATAAACCTCTTATCCTTCTCGGTGTCGAGAGCGGAAAAGTCCGTATCCCAAAAATAACGTTTTAGCCTCTCTTCGCTAATGGGCATATTGTTAATTATACCACGAATTTCAAAAAATTACCACGTTCAATCCACCCGCGGCTCACAGTTTTCGCTCTCACGGCGTTCTACAGTCCGAAGATTTTTTTGAAGGCGTAGGTAAATCATAAAAAATCCGCTATCTAGATAGCGGATTTTCGTTGCCCCACAGCGGGGAGTTAAATATTTTCCAAGAAAGAGAAGTACTCAAAATTGCGAAATATGTCCTTCTCTTCGAGTTTAAATTTGCCTTGCCACACACTCTCGGCTTTTTTGATCACGTCTTGAAAATCTGGGAATTCTTTGGTGGCCAAAGCAGAAGCTTCTCTAAAACTTTTTATTTCTTTTCCCTTTATTAAAGCGATGGTAGATACAGTTGCAAAAAGACAAGACTTGGAAAAGGCCCAGCCGGCAGTTTCTAGATCGTTATTACGAAAAGAAAGCAAAGCTGAAAGAGCAACACCTTTCTGAAAAACAATGTTCTCCCGCCAATCTGCCTGCTCCATCTTGACTTTAAGTCTACTTAAAACTTCTTTACCCCATAATGTCTTCGCGGTATTCTTGAGCCACCAGAAATAGAACTTCCTCGGAAAAGGGATGACTGACCTTAATCCCAGAAGCTCGGAGAGGCGGAATGGGTAGATTCTAACCTTATCACTCCCGTATTTTTTAAGTTCAGTTCTGGAATGATAATTCGCATCTTCAAAGATCACGGCTAGCTCGGCATCGCTTTTAGAAGTCCACTCTTGTCTAGCAAAAGATCCCATAAGAACAATGGAAACAGGCTCAAGTTCTTTGAGGGTTTCCACCACCTCATCTATTTCTTTAGCCATCTGTTCCTCCTCAGTCATGAATTCTAAGTTTTCAACAACAAAATTTGTTGTTGCTCTTGTAACTTTATAGCTAAAATCAAAAGCCGTCAAATTAAGTTCCCTACATCCCGAAGATTTTTTTGAAGGCCTCGGCGGAGACCTCGCGTTTCCTTTTTTCTGCCGGCGAGTCGTAGTTAGGAATCAATTTCTCGTCCAACGAGATCAAAGCCCGATTATGTTCGAGGGGTTGACCATTCAAGATTTTCCTCACACAATAGGCAACCGCAGAGCCATTTAATACAGCCGCGCCACCCAGTTGTGGCCATGAGACGATGGTCCTTCCTATCTGCGGCATTGATTCATGAACACGTTCAGTAACCGTTTCAACTCCTATGTGTTTCACGATCAACTTTCCGATCCCCATTTTGTCGAGACTTAATAATTTTTTGTAAGAAATATCTCCCATCCTGCCGTGGAAGAACGGGGTTTTGGGGTTAAGGTCGTAACGTTCAATATCTACTACACCGTTATCTCCGTTGTCAGCCGCCATAACAACCGCCAATCTATATTTCTTGGCGTATTCACGAATTAAAAATTTAATTGCTAAGTTATCGAGCTCATCAATAACAATATCTAACTTAGGCGGACCACTAAAAAACTTCTCTATATTCCTTTCACTCAACCCTTCTGAAAAAAGTTCAATTTTTGTATATGGATTAATTTCATAGATCTGACGAGTTGTCATTTCTGTTTTATTCAGTCCCAAATTTTGAGTCCCGGCCCTCACTCTGTTCGTATTTGAAAGAGCCAATTTATCGGGGTCGGAAAGACGGATGTGTCTCGCGCCTCCTTGCAAAACAATGGTGAGCGCAATGTTATTGCCAACACTCAACCCACCAATGCCGATGACTGAGTTGTAAAACTTCTCTTGCTCTTCTTGATTGATAAGATTTTTGTTCCTGGCGGTCCTCACTAACTGAAAATCTTCATCTTCCAGTATATGAACAACTGTTGAAAGCCAAGGATAGAAAACCCACCTGCCGTGCTGCCATATTGGGTTTTTTTTCTCAAGAGAAGAGAGGTAAACGGTAAATTCCTTTTCGAAATCAGGATTATAGATTTTTATGGGATTTTTCACCGCGAAAAGCTCCCGTTGTTGTTCAATATAGTCGTCAATAACGCGTTGAATCTTATTGTCAACAAATAACTTTTCAAGCGCTCTCTTATCAGCTGCATTAATTAAATTAAGTATTGATGGACTGGAGCCGACAATTGTCCTAGCTTTATTTTTTATAGTTTTTTCGAGTGTATTTTTCATTTATTGTCTACTTTCTTAACCCACTTCTGCTTTGTCCCCGGCTTAAAATGAAGAGGGTGTTCATATCGCCAAAAGATAATCTCGGGAAGAACTTTGTGCGGCATCGAGCTGTGGTTGCTTCGATACTCCGCATTCTTCTCTAGGAGATTCGAGACAATGAGCTCGCGAGTGAGCATTTTTAATTTCTTATCCGACCGGGCTCTTGGTTTCAGTTCTATATGAATTTCTAAGAACTGATTTTGTTTCTTGTCGAATTTAGTGAGCATCGTAAACTTACCGGTCACAAAACGTTCCAGTTGGTCGTGATGTAAAGATTCACGGATAGGTTCTGGGTAGATTATCGCTCCGTAAAGTTTTGTTGAAAAATCGCTTCGCTCATAAACATACACAAACGGAAGTTTGTAAACCGATTTCTCAATCTTTTTCTTTCTAACTTCATCGCTTAAGTTAACCCTTTCTGATTTCAACTTCTGAACAGCCTCGCCAAAATTCATAACTCCGCCGTGATCTCCAATTACATATCGTATCAATGGAACGGTGTTATCACCTGTAAGTAGTATATCTCCGTGGTTTGGCGATTCGAAAGTGATAAAGAGCGGATTGTATTGAGCAAGTGTTGGAATCTTTTGGATTTGGGAAAATAAACTGCCAAAAACACGCTCATCATTAACCGCTAAACGACGTATGAGAATAGAAACCGGCGTCTCCCAAGCCATGGCGCCGATATCGGCTGTACCGTAAATATTCAAGGTATCAAGATACAGATTTTTCAAACTCGCCTTTCTCCCTACATATTCACGAAACTTTTCTCCGAAAGCTTCGGCCGCAAAAAGAATGCGGAGATTAATTTTCTTCAGGTTAATCCTTCGTCGAATCGCCTCATCAATCACATCTTTCACGAACGGCGGATAGCCAACCAAAATAGTCTGTTTAAAATAGGGCGCTAGATTCCTAAGCGCGTGGAAAATCTCGGATTTATTTATCCCCGGATTGATGATTGAAACCGGATGCTCGCCTCGATGGCTTGCTATTTCAAAAGCTTTATAAGTAATCACTCCTCCAATCCAAACCCCCATCGCAAAACCATTAATAACAATAACTGGCTCCTCTACGTCTTTCGAGCTATTTTTTAAAAACATCTCCGCAAGAATTGAATACTCCCAATCCAGTTTTTCGCCGCGAGGGAAGTAAAACGGCTCGCCGGTTGAGCCGGAGGTGGAGGTAAAAACCAGCGGCTTTTTTAAAGTCCCATCCCAAGAAAGTTTTTCTAAGGGGTACTCGCGGAGATAGTTTTTTTTGCTTACGGCTGGGACATTTTGAAAATCTTTCCAAGTTTTGATTTTCGCGGGATTTACCCTATTTTTTCGCAAAAAATCCTTATAAGCCGGCACGCGGGCCGCTGCTTCGTGGAAAAGGCGAAGCGGCCGCCTTTCCCGCTCGCGCGACCAAAAATCATCCTTCTTCGTTTTAATCAAACGAAGAATTTTTTCAGCTGAATAAGGCGGAGTCCAGTCTCTCTCATTCACGCCTAAATTATAGCAGATTTTCTAGCGTAATCCGAGCTGTTTTTTGACTCCTTGATCAAGGTCGGTGGTCACGAGATTAAAGATTGATTTTTGCTCGTTTTAAGAAAATTTTTTCAGCCAAACCATCGGCAATTTCGCTTGTCGGCCGGTTGTAGCGTCTCGAGAGTTTAATGATTTTCTTGGCTGTGCCTCGAATCGCCTTGACCTTACGCAGAACGCGCTTCCGGCTATAACCCCTGCGATCGAGCTCTGCCACAACGTTGATAAGCCCGCCAGCGCCCGCAAGATAATCAGGGATGTAGAGAACGCCTCGTTCGTGCAGGCGTACGCCGTCTTCGGATGACGTAAGCTGGTTGTTTGCGCCGCCACAGACGATCTGTGAATGGAGCTCTCGGATAGTGCCCTTATTCAAGTCCCCGCCCAAGGCACAGGGGACAAATACATCAACTTTCTGGCGGTGAATCTCTGCGGGGGAGACAATCTTCACTCCCCGAAAATGCCGGCGCACCCATCGCACCCGTTCGGGGTTGATATCAGCCGCAATAATCCGGGCACCCCGTTCGTAGAGCAACCGGCACAGAATACTTCCAACTTTTCCAATCCCCTTGAGCGCAAAACTGCGTCCCCCCACGGCAGGACCGCCGAACAGCGACTCAAATGCTCCCTGAATCGCAGCGAAAACGCCGAGTGCTGCCCACGGAGCGGGGCTTCCTCCTAACTTTTGACGCCCGATCACGAATCGCGACCGACGCTCCATAAACGCAACATCATCTCCGTTCAATCCTACATCCTCGCCGGTATAGAAATTTCCTCCGAGGAGGTTCACACGTTTGATGTACGCTCCCAAAAATCTTTTTTTCTTCGGATTGTTGCGATGGGCGATTATAACCCCTTTGCCGCCGCCGTAGGGAACGCCAACCAAAGCGCACTTGTAGGTCATTGCCCGCGAGAGGCGCAAGGCGTCGCTTAGCGCCGCTTGCTCGGAGTGGTACTGCCAGTACCGTGTGCCGCCGACCGCTGGCCCTAAATTCGTGTTGTGTATAGCAATAAAAGACCTGAGACCCGACGGCGCATCTACGCCAACAACCACCAACTCGTGGTTATTGAACTCGGGAAGCTTTGCGAGGTTGATATTCTTCATATGTTTTCCACCAATACACACAAAGACAGGGACCGTCGATACACGGCCTCGTGAAAAAGCTCAAACGGCTGTTGCTCACGGCAGTGAACATTCACCTGCCACGGAGGGTAGTTTTCGCGCATCAGTTAGATTATAGCAAAATTTCAAGATTGTGGCGGTGACTAACCGAGTGTATCTTAATATTATGCTCATTCTGTTTTTGACAATCACTACGCTCACAGCAATCGTGGTCTTGTTATCCTTCGCTATCACCAGTTTCCAAGCGGAGCGAAGCGGCGCCCCATTTTTCCCAACGCCACGAAAATATATAGAAGAGGGATTGAGGGTGGCGGGCCTCAAAAAGGGTGAAGTGCTCTATGATCTCGGAAGCGGAACCGGACGCGTACTTATCATTAGCGCAAAGCAGTTCAGCGCCCGTGCTCACGGTTTTGAACTCTCTACTCTTTTCTACTTGATCTCCAGAATCAATATTTTTCTTTCCAAGGCGCACGCTAAAATTTATCGACGCGACTTCTACAGAACCGACTTAAGCGAAGCGGATGTCATCTTCTGCTTCCTTGTCCCTCGCGGTCTGAAACGGCTGGAAAAGAAGCTTGAAAACGAACTCCGACCAGGAAGCCGGGTGGTTTCGTATATTTTCCCGTTTCCCTCTTGGCAACCAACTAAAATTATTAAGTTTTCTGACTCGAAAAAAGCCTTTGTCTATTTCCGGAACTAAACCGCAGGCGGCTTTTATTTTCTCACCACAAACTTCTATGACTGGCGGTTTTCATCTGACGGCGCGTGGACAGCGACCTCAAGAATTTTTTTGAAGGCCGCGGCGGATTCCTACCTGAGGCCGAGTTGTTTTTTTACTCCTCGGTCAAGGTCGGTGGTCACGAGATTAGGGATGTCTTCGCGCTTAACCCAGCGGATCTCTGCCACTTCATCTGGTTCAACAGGATCGGCTGCGGGCTTTTCGGAAGCAAGATAACAAAGATAGTAAACGATCACGATCGGGAACTGGGGAT
Source organism: Candidatus Liptonbacteria bacterium (assembly GCA_016182105.1). Taxonomy (GTDB): domain Bacteria; phylum Patescibacteriota; class Minisyncoccia; order UBA6257; family 2-01-FULL-56-20; genus JACOXZ01. The sequence goes on from JACOXZ010000026.1 coordinate 12,529, forward strand.
GGACCCGCAGAGAAATTTTATGAGCAGGCGCAACAGCGTAGCCGGTCTCGGCGAAAATCTCGCGTTTCAAGCATTCTTCACGGGTTTCATTCCCCCTCTGCCTGCCGCCCGGAAAAGCCCACTTTAAAATCGAACCATTTTTGCCGGTCTCCTCAACCGTCCGTCGGATCATCAAAACCTCGCCTTTCTTGTTCAAAACCACGCCTAAATTGATAAATCTCTGGCTTTCTTTGAATTCAGACACAGAACCCTCTTATAATACCGCGAGAATCTTTACAGTAAAGCTGTTCTTTCCTACTTTATATGAAATTTTATCGCCGTTTTTGGCACCCAAGAGCGCCTTGCCCAAAGGGCACTCATCTGAAATCACGCCGTTCTGGGGAGTCACTTCCCGAGTCGTGCCAATAGTTAATAGCTTCTCCGAATTATTGGGAAAGAGAATTTTTACCCGATCGCCAAATTTTATTCTGGTACTGCTAGATATACTATCCATTAGGTATCGCCTTCGAGGCGCGAAAACAAGTGCTTCAACCTTTGTTCGGGAAGCACTCTTATTAATTAAATTATAGCAAATTCGGGCCTGAAGTCAGAATGAAACAGGGCTAAAGGCAGGAATTTGATTGAGCTAGGGGCTGTGGATAAATGGGCTGTTGACATGAAGAGCCAAAACAAACGATTAAGTGACCTTTGGTCTTTCTCTGGTACATTTAAAGAATGCTCCAGGCGAATAGAAAAAACTGCGAAGACTGCCTACCCTATGAGCCGACTCATCTTCAAAACTGGCTAAGCGACATTGTCGAGCTTTTGCTTACGCCGATTTTCAGAAAATTTATTTCTTCGAAGATCCTTGCCCGCGGGGAAAAAATTGTAGATAATCTGCTTCTCGCCATTAACTTTTTCAGTTTGGATAAATACTTTCGGCTTTCGGAAATAAATCCAACTGCCGCGATCTTTATCGTGGCAGGGAAAAATAGAGGGATTGAGTTTCAGGGATTTGAAAACGTCCTTGGCTACTCTGACTATTTCCGAATGAAAGTGGGAAAGCGTTATTTTGATTTTGAAAAACTGCCCCGGGCCGAGCATACGGTCAAGAACAAACTGGCTCTCCAGGTGGACGATAAGTGGGTAGTAAAAAGAGAGCTCACTAAGGCCGGCTTACCGGTCGCGGAAGGAAAAGCTTTTTGGTGGTTTCAAAAAAATAGGGCGCTCCGCTGGGCCCGCTTCTTCGGCTATCCATTGATCATAAAACCCCGGCGCGGGTCTTTGAGCCAGCATATTTATTTCGATATTCAAAAAGAAACGGGGCTTGAACAAGCGATAAAAAAAGTTAACCGCTATTCGCCGGTTTTCCTGCTTGAGCGATTTTTGCCGAATTTAAGTCTCTTCCGAGTTACGGTCGTGGACGGAGAGAAAACGCATCTTTCTCCGCGAGCAAGGCTTTGGAATGGACTCGGTGCCCAAAATCAACGAAACAGTTTATCTCCACAACAAGATTGTTCTCTCGCTCGGCGCAGAAATTGAAGACGCGACTGCCGAAATCCATCCAGATAACCTCGCGATGTTTAAAAAAATCGTGGAGATTTTCGGCAATCGCTTGCTCGGCATTGATTTCTTGGGCGAGACCCTAAAAAAATCTTGGCGAGATCAAAGGTGCGCCGTAATCGAACTAAACAGTCTCCCTAATATCAGAATGCATGACCTTATAGAAGGCGGAGAGAAAAAAAACAAAGCGGCCGAGGCGCTCGTGGATCTATCTTAAACTCCCCTATCTTGCTTGTATGATCGACATGCGGTCCGCCGCAAAACTCTTTACTTACGGCACTTTCTAACGACTTCCCGATATAGTAAACCTTGACCTTATCAGGGTATTTTTCCTTAAAAAAATACAGGGCGCCGGTCTTTTCGGCCTCAAGCCGCGGCATTTCTTTGAAGCTTACGGGTAGGTTTTCCATAATCTTTTGATTTACCAATTCTTCCACTTTTTTAGTCTCTTCCGGGGTAAGTTTCCTAGGGAAAGTGAAGTCAAAACGCGTTCGTTCTGGAGTTATGTCAGATCCAGCCTGCTTCACTTCCTTACCTAAAACTTCACGCAGGGCCCACTGCAAGAGGTGGGTCGCGGTGTGAAGACGGGTAACTTTTTTAAGTTCGGCTTCGTCCCCGGCTTTGAGCTCACCTGTGTTTAAAATCAAACCGTGGCCGCCGAATTTCTTCTCTAAGCCGGCGCGGGAGACCTCTTGGTGCTTTTTGAATTCTTCATCGAATACATCAAGTTCTAGCTTTAGTCCGTGTATCTTCCTGGCTTTATCTTTAATCCATTCAATTGAAAAACCGTGTGAAGTTACCAAGTCAAAGATGTCCTTGCCTGATATTACAAAAGTGCCATCGCTAACAGCTTTGTTTATAATTTTCTCGAGAACTTTACTTCCATTTTCATACACGCGATCGAAACTGTCATTCTCTTCTCGAATAACTTTCAGAATCTCCTCTCTACGATCGGATAGATATTTATAATCTTTAATCTTCGAATATTCCCTAATAACGCAATCCGCGACCAACTCAAGGCCACGCATCTTGAATGCGTGATCATTCTTTTCTCCAACTACGACGGGATCCCAAAGTTGAAACTCTAAAAGATGTGGCATGGCCCGCCTCATTAGACGACGCAAAATGTAACCCTGATCCTTATTGCTCGGCCGCACACCATCAACGATAAGAAAAACTATGCCGCGAATATGATCAGCTATAATTCTCTTTGACCATTCAGGGCGAGGTTTCGATAAACGCTGATCCAAAAAATTAAAAATTGGCTTAAACAAATCTGTCTCAAAAATCGTCGGCATATTTTGCACAACCATCACCAAGCGCTCCAAGCCCATACCCGTATCAACTCCGGGAGTCCTTAGTTTCTCGAGTTTTCCGCCGGGGTGGCAGTAATACTCGTTAAAAACTAGGTTCCAAACCTCCACGCCGCGCACATAAATCTCTGTGGTCGGTCCGCAAGGGCCTTCCGAGCCGGTCGGACCCCAAAAGTTATCCTCGCGGCTCCCCTTTCGGATATCTTTTACACCCAATGATTGCCAAATTTTCACTGACTCCTCGTCAGCTCCCACCTCCCTGTCGCCGCCAAAAACCGTTACATAGTGAATCTCCAAACCAAGCTCTTTTACAATGAACTCATAGCCGTACTCGATGGCCTCTTTTTTGAAGTAACCGCCAAAAGAAAAATTGCCGAGCATCTCAAAAAAAGTAAGGTGCGACTCATCGCCAACAAGATCAATATCCGAGGTCCGGAATGATTTCTGTATTGAAGCAGTATTTTTACTGCCAAAATCTTTTATCGGGTCGGCCTTGCCTAAAAAATACGGCTTAAACTGCTGCATGCCGGCAGTGGTTAAAAGCACCGAGGGGTCATCAGGAATCAAGGAAGGCATTTAGGTCGGGTTCTCCAAGCTTTCCAGAGCCTTGGCTTTTTTGTGCAGCCGGATCTTCTCTAAGGCCTTGGCTTCGATCTGCCGAATGCGCTCGCGGGTCACGCCAAAAACCTTGCCGACCTCCTCCAAGGTGTGGGTCACGCCGTCTTCAAGGCCAAATCGCATATTCAAAATTTTTCTCTCCCGATCGGTTAAGTCCACGAGGATTTCTTTAATCAAATCGCGGAGCATGGAACGAGCGGCAAGTTGAGAGGGTGTGGAATTCTTCTCGTCAGGAATGAAATCCGAAAGGCTTGAATCCTCATCCTCGCCAACCGGCGACTCGATGGACAAAACCTCCTGGGAAATTTTCTGGATGTGGCGCACCTTATCAATATCAAAGCCCATCTCCGCGGCGATCTCCTCAGCCAACGGGTCGCGGCCGAGCTCCTGAATAAGTTTTCTCCTAGTTTGAGTGTATTTGGAAATAGTCTCGACCATATGAACCGGGATCCTGATGGTCCGCGACTGGTCGGCTAAAGCGCGGGTAATGGCCTGCCTGATCCACCAAGTGGCGTAGGTAGAGAATTTAAAACCCCTTCTATAATCAAATTTTTCAACTGCCCTTCACATAGCGCTTGGCAATCGAGACCACAAGCCTCAAGTTGGCTTTAATTATTCTCTGCCGCGCTTCTTCGTCGCCTTTCTCGGCGCGCTTGGCAAGCTCTCTCTCTTCGTCTTTGGTGAGGAGCGCCGTTTTTCCGATCTCCTTAAAATACATCTGCACCGCGTCCGGTATCTCGCCCTCAAGACTCAGGGCCTTACTCAGTTCCTTCGCGCCTATCTCGTCTTTATCAAGCTCGATCAGTGCGCTCGTCTCCACCACTTTGATATTCGCCTTCTCTAAGGCGTCATAGATTTCTTCAAGCAGGGCCAAATCTTCCTCGATTTTCGGAAAGTAGTGGAGGACTTCGTTATCCGTCACAAAGCCGCGCGGCCGGCCCCGTAGAATAAGCTCTCTCAAGGCCTCGGCATTCAGGGCCTTCTTCGAAGCCTTCTTGCTAGTTTTCTTTTTTCCCGACGTTTTAGTCGGGACTCCGACTCCGCCCGAAGCGGACGTCGGAGCTTTTCTGGACTGAACTTTCTTGCTTTTTTTTACGAAGCGGTTTCGGCGATTTAATTTATTTTTTTTATTTTTCTTCTTCTTCATGACGTAAGATAATCAAGTTGCTTCAGCTCTTTTAGGACGGAGGCAAGCCTTGCCTCGTCGCCTTCGGCTTCGGCAATCTTTACGAGATGGGTGAGCTCTCGCCGCCTATCTTTAGTATATTCCTTAACGAGCTCCGCTTTTAGCTCCGCGAGTTCCTCTCCAGTCCCCTCACTCGAACGAAGCATAACGATATTCAAAAGGTGGTCAAACTTAAGATCTTCTACCGACTTCGAGCCGGCTTGAAGAAGCTTATAAAGCGTCTGGTATTCAGGAGGAAAATACTCGAGTTCGTGGGCGACTAGATTAAAGTCGCTTCTAGCGAGGGCAGCCGAAAGAAGATGCTGGGAGATAAGATCGCGGCGGGAAAACTTTAGGTCAGGCAATCGTTCCTCAGAAGAAGAGGAATCTTTTATTTCAAGAGACCCAACATCAATTTTTTCGGCCTCTTCAGCCAAAACCTTCTCCTCAAGGCCGGCTCGCTTTGAAAGCTCCTTTAACCAAAAGCTCTGCTCAACCGCGCTTGAGATCAACTTAATTTTTGAGAGCACCGTCCTTAAATTCTTGAGCTCGCGACGGTCGAGTCTGACTATCGGGCCTCCCGGCAAGAAGCGCTTAAAGTAAAATTCCATAGCCGGTTTCGCCTCTACCACTGATTTTTTAAGGTAATCAGGCGAGGCAAGGCTCGCTTCAGCTGGATCTTTGAAATCACCGAACATAGCGACTTTAACCTGAAAATCGTTTGTATCGGCAAGATCAATCGCCCTCTCCCCGGCCGAAAACCCGGCTTCATCGTTATCAAAACTCAAAATAATCTGGTCAGTAAAACGCTTTAATGTCCTTAGGTGATCGGAGGTGAGAGCCGTGCCCGAGGTCGCAACAACATTTTTAATGCCGGCCTGCCAGCTCATAAGCATATCCATCTGGCCTTCGACCAAAAACACTGCCTTGGCTTCGCGAATAAAATTCTTGGTTTTTGAAAAACCGTAAAGCAACCGCGATTTATTGAAAATCGGCGTCTCCGGGCTATTCACATACTTACCAAGTTCTTCGGTATCAAACTGCGGGAGAATCCTTCCCGTAAAACCCACAACCTTCCCGAAATGATTGTGGATCGGAAACATAAGTCGGCCCCTGAAGCGGTCAATGTTCTTGCCGCGCTCAGTCTTTAAAACCAATCCGGCAGAGACGATTGTCTCTGGCCGGTAGCCAAGATTCAAAAGATGAAGATTCAGGGTCTCCGCGCTCTGGGGCGCCCAGCCCAGCTCAAATTCTTGAATCGTCTCTCCTTCTAGTCCCCGTTCTTTTAAATAACTCTTTGCCGGCTCGAAATTCTCGAGCTCGCGCTCGAAAAAATCCTTAGCGAGATCATTCAATCCATAAAGAAGGTCAAGATATTTGTAATCGGCCTGCCCCAAACGCTCTATCTCAATTCCCGCCTTTTCGGCAAGCATCCTTAAGGCTTCGCCAAACTCGAGGTTTTCATAACGCATCAAAAAGGCGAAAATGTCGCCGCCCAAGCCGCAGCCGAAGCAATGCCAGCTCTGCCGATCCCTCGAAACCATAAAAGACGGGGTCTTTTCTTTGTGGAATGGACAAAGGCCTTTAAAATTCTTGCCAGCCGACTGAAGCGAAAGGTAATTCCTTAAAAAATCAACGATGTCGAGCTTTTCTTTTATTTGCTCGGTTGGACGGAGAGCCACGATTTAAAATTATAGGCCTGGGTATGGCAAAAGCAAGCGTGTTTATTTAGAATGAACTAACCAGAGCAAAAAATGTCGTCTATACTTTCTGTCAAAAACTTAACGGTTTCTTTTGGCGATAAGAGGGTTCTTCAAGACTTAAGCTTTGAACTGAAGCAGGGTGAAAATTTAACCATTATAGGACCGAACGGCTCGGGAAAAACCGTGCTTCTTAAAGCTCTGCTGAACGCTCTGCATTATCACGGGGAAATTAGATGGGCCGAAGGCGTGAAGCTCGGCTATGTGCCTCAGAAAATAGAAGCTGACATCCACTTGCCTCTTACAATCAAGGACCTCCTCACGGCCAAAGCGAGAGTGATGAATTTAAAAAGAAACGCCATTGAAACGGTAGCCGAGTCAGTTGATCTCTCGCCTGAAGTTTTAAAAACTCCGATCGGCCATCTCTCCGGCGGCCAGTTTCAGAAAACCTTGATTGCCTTTGCCCTTCTTGGCGAGCCGAACGTAATTTTATTCGATGAGCCGACAGCGAGCTTAGATCTCCCGCGCGAGGAGCAGGTCTATGAACTTATCCATCGACTGCAGGAAAAATACGGGCTCACAGTAATCTTGGTCTCCCACGATTTAAGCTTGGTCTACCGCTACGCCTCGAAAGTTCTCTGCTTGAATCGGCGCGGACTTTGCTTTGGGGCGCCGTCCGAGGTTTTGACTCTTAAAGTACTCCAGGAACTTTACGGCCGTGAACACAAATATTATAAGCACGATCACTAAAACTCACATGACCCTAAATGAAATCTACGCCGCCATTATCGCCTTGTTTGCCGCCTTAACAGCCGGGCTCGTAGGTTCCTTTGCCTTAATGAAGCGGATGACCTTGGCCGGCGACGCAATTTCCCACATCGCTCTCCCTGGATTAGGCTTAGGCATTCTTTTCAAGGTGAATCCTATCTTGGGTGGCGCTGTAACCTTGATCCTAGGCACCATCCTTATCTCACATCTCGAGAAAAAAACCGGGATTGCTACCGAAACCATGATCGGAGTGGTATTCTCCGCTTCTCTCGCATTGGGCGCCTTGATTACGCCAAAGGAAGATTTAATCGAAGTTATCTTCGGCGGTTTTGGGCCGCTTTCAACTTCAAGTTTCCTTTTGGGACTTTTAGTAGCTCTTTTTATCATCTGGTTTATCGCCAAATTTAAAGACCAACTTATCATTAATCTTTTTTCCTCTGACCTTGGAACTTCAACCGGCATCAATGCCGATCGCCTGAACCTTTATTATCTCTTGGTTTTCAGTCTCACGATAATCTTGGGCCTTCAGTTTTTGGGCGCCTCGCTCGCGGGGTCCTTAATCATAATTCCTGCGGCTGCTGCTCGGCGCTTTACCGGGAAATTCTCGCCTTTTCTTCTGACCTCCGCTCTCGTGAGTTTCACGGCAGTGGTTCTAGGCCTCTTTGTTTCCAGAGCCTATGGCCTTTCTCTTGGCCCCACAGTAATCAGCGCGGCCTCTCTTATCTTTGCCTTAAGTCTATTTAAGCGAAACACCTGAAAAAAGGTGACGGGGTTGACAATAGGAAAAAGACCTATCGTTCAAGGCGATCGGCGGCAATTTAAAAAGTGGGTGGCTGTTTTTTTATCGGAAAAGAAGAAAAGCCCCGATCAAAAGAAGAACGATCAGAATGGGCAGTAACTTCTCGAAACTGATCTTCATAGAATTAAGTATAGCATATCTGGAGCGGAATACCGGAATCGGACCGGCGCCTCAACCTTGGGAAGGTTGCGTACTACCACTATACTAATTCCGCATAAATTTTGGTCTTGAATTTTTAGACAAATCGGGAAGAAGCTCACGCCTGCCCCGTAGTGAGCTATGCTCTACTACCGGGGTTCTGCCACTGTATCCCGACGCTCCAACCAGTATGTTGGAGGTTGGGACCCCGACTCCGCCCCAGGCGGACGTCGGGGCTACACCCACGCTTAATCCTTTATCAAAGGTACAAAACTGAAGCCAAAATACTCCTGCTTTTTAAACTCTTTCTCCGATATCTTATCAAGAACCCAGATGCTTTGGAAGACCGGGGAAACTATTCGGCC
>JACOXZ010000027.1 GCA_016182105.1 Candidatus Liptonbacteria bacterium
CTACGGCGCAAGCCGGAGAAAAGGCAGTTTGCATTTATGGACGCGCGCCTTCGGCATTCCGAGTCCCAAAGCCGGCGGCGTTACCGGCGACGACGTCACACCGCTTTTTAAAAAGAAGAAATATCTCGAGATTGCCAGGTATAACGTCGGCGACCTCCGCGCCACCAAGGCGCTCTACGAAAAATGGCAAACGTATCTGAGTTTCTAAAATGATGCTAATCTGCGAATGTATGCGAATGCTGCGAATTGCGAATAAATGCTCCAAGAACGCCTAAGACAATATAAAAAGGAAATAATTTTGGCCGCGATTATTTTTCTCGTCTCGTCTTTGAGTTTTGGACTGGGCTACCTCGCGAACCGCGAATTCAGCCGCGCCTCGATTATTATTGAGAAGTGTTCGGAGAAATAGGTGTGCCTTTGGCTACCGCTCAAGTCCCCAGCGAGGACTTTCGCTGGCGATGAGTCCTGCGCTCGCCCAGCCGTAGTTTGTACATACAAACTACGGCTGGGCACCATGCCCGCTCGGACTCATAGCCGCGCCAAAGGCACACCTATTTCTCCTCACTTAGCTTGCCTTGTAGCCTAGCTCTTCTATGGTCTTCACTATTTTATCTTTATTTACTTTAGAGCTTTCAAATTCAAAGACGCCGATTTTTTTATCGTAGCTGACCTCTGCGGATTTTACGCCATCCAAGCTCGAAACCATCATCTGGATCCCCACTGCGCAGGACCCGCAATGCATCCCTTCAATTTTGAGTTCTATTTTTGTCATGAAAAATTAATAGGGATGCATTGCGGCGAAGGAGGGGTCGGGAGGAAAGTATGAGGTTCCTCCCGTGTCGGAAGATAGGAGCGATAGCGACGTTAGAAACCGAGGGTGTCTAAGGAGGTCGCCTAAGGCGACCGACCCAAAATGCATTCCTGTGATATTTAATGTAATCTTTTCCATAAATTTATTATATCACAGGAATGCATTGCTATGCTCCCTTCTCGATCGGCGGCGTGTAGCGCTTTAAAGTCAGAGAATTAGCGACCACGGAGACCGAGCTAAAGGCCATGGCAAAACCGGCAATTTCGGGCCTTAGCGTGGCTTGGGAAAAATTGAAGAATATTTTGCCTAAGCCGCCCAAGTTCTGGGCGACCGCGAGGACCCAAGGAGCCGGCACGCCAAAAGAGGTTTGGGTTATAAGGAGGTGGATGCCTCCCGCGATCGGGATCGCAACCACGTTATAGATAAAGGCCCAGAAAAGATTCTGCCAGACCTTTTTAATTGTCTTGCCGGAGAGTTGGATCGCGGTTACCACATCCCGTAAGTCGTCTTTGACCAAAATAATTTCTCCAGTTGAGATCGCCACATCAGTTCCCGAGCCAATGGCAATGCCGACATCAGCTTGAGCGAGTGCTGGGGAGTCGTTGATGCCGTCGCCGACCATGGCCACTTTTTTGCCTTCAGCTTGGAGTTTTTTGATTATATCCGCTTTGGCGCTGGGTAGAACCTGGGCGAGGAATCGGTCAATGCCGAGCTCGCTTGAGATCGCAGCCGCGGTTTTGGGATTGTCGCCGGTAATCATAATAATTTCCTTATTCATTTTCTTAAGGGCTTCAATGGCTTCGCGGGCATAAGGTTTCAAGGTGTCAGCGAGCGCAATCAAGGCGATTACTTTTTTGTCGTAGGCCGCAAAAATCACGGTTTTAGCTTGGTTTTGGAGTTTTTCCATCACTTCTTTATATTCGTTGGTCTTCACACCGCTCGACTCCAAAAAGGCTTGATTGCCGACAAGGATTTCTTTGCGTTCGATCTTGCCTTTAACGCCCAAGCCGGAAACCGCTTCAAAGTCAGTGATTTTCGGCAGGTTTTTCTCGCCGATTTCGGCTTTGGCTTTTTCGTAGATAGCTTTGGCTAAAGGATGTTCGGAACCGGATTCAATCGCGCCCACCAAGGCTAGAGCTTTTTTAGGGTCATGGCCAGGCGCGATCACCTTAAAATCAGTGACTGCTGGTTTGCCGATGGTTAAAGTACCGGTCTTATCAAAAGCCACTGCTTGGGTTTTGTAGGTTTTCTCCAAGGCCTCGCCGCCCTTCAAAATTATTCCGAATTTGGTTGCCCGGCCAATGCCGACAATCAAGGCCGTGGGGGTCGCAAGCCCCATGGCGCAGGGACAGGAAATAACAAGGACCGCAATCATTCTAATAAGGCCGGTTCGGAAAGGAAGAGCAGCCCAAAAATACCAGCCGACAAATACAAGGATTGATAAAACCACAACTGTCGGCACGAAGTATTCAGAGATTTTATCAACCAGATCCTGGATAGGCGCCTTCTTAGCCTGGGCTTCTTCGACCATCTGGACGATCTGATAAAGAAGACTGTTTTTGCCGATTTTCACGGCCTTAAATTTTATGAGCCCTTCCTGGTTGATGGTCGCGCCAATAACTTCATCGCCGACGCCTTTAGTAACCGGATATGATTCGCCGGTAATCACCTTTTCATCAATGTGGCTTTTGCCTTCTATGATCACGCCGTCAACCGGAATTTTTTCGCCGGGTCGGACAACGATTATGTCGCCTTCTTTAAGCTTATCCACGGGCACTAACTCTTCTTTGCCGCCCCTAAGGACATGCGCGTCTTTGGCTTCGAGCTTTAGGAGTTCTTTGATCGCGGTTGAAGCCCGGCCTTTGGCCGTAGCCTCAAAGTAGCGGCCGAGGAGGATAAAAGATAATAAGGCGGCTGAAGACTCCCAGAAAGGATGGTCAATGTTAAAGAAGAGAAAACCGATAGTCGAATAGAAGTAAGCAGCCGAGGTGCCCAAGACAACCAGGACATCCATATTGGCCGAGCCTACTCTGATCGACGTGAAAGAATTTTTGTAAAATGTCCAGGCAATCACGAATTGGATCGGGGTAGAGAGAATCCAGTAGATGTAGTTCAGGTCAATGCCGTAAATTGAGTGAACGTGCTTTAAATTGAACATATGCAAGGCCATATAGTAGATAATGATGGGCGCGGAAAGAACAAAGGCGGCAATAACTCTTCGTTTGGCTTCTAAGATTTGCCTGGCCTCTCTGGCTTCTTCGTCTTCGGGAGTCGCTCCTGCCTCATCCGGTCTTATGAGGTCATAGCCGAGTTTATTGATGAGCTCGTCAATTTTTTTTTTTGTTTTCTTCGTTTCGTCAAATTCAATCGCCACTTTCTCCGCGCCGTAGCTCGTCTTAATTGAGTTTATTCCCGGCTGTTTGCCGATCAGCTTATCAATCAGCACTGAACAAGAAGCGCAATGCATACCCTTAACTTTCAGAACATATTTACTCATAGATTTTTAAGGATATGCATTGCGCCGAAGGAGGGGTCGGGAGGAAAGTATGAGGTTCCTCCCGTGTCGGAAGATATTAGAAACCGAGGGTGTCTAAGGAGGTCGCCTGAGGCGACCGACGCAAAATGCATTCCCTTTACCTTAAGCACATATTTACTCATTGAGCTTTCACTATGTCTCTAACCTTAATTTTACCGACCATATCAAAGTGGCTTCGTTTTTTGCCGTCCACAACGCCTTCCCCGCAGGGAACCGAACAGTAAAAAGGAAAGTCGCCGGCCTGGGTGACCACAAATTCGATATTGATAGTGGACAAGGCAGGCATCCTCTGCGAGACGCCGAAAGCGTCAATCGCAATGCCATGGTCGTAAGAATCTTCATTGACAACAGTCATAATGATTTTGTCTCCGCGCTCCACCTCTATATTTTCCGGCACAAAAGACCAGGTATCTTTTTTGGCTAGAACGGTAAACTCTTTAACTTTGCCGCTTACCACAGGCACTTTTTCGGCCTTGAGGAAGAATACTCGGTAGACGATTCCGCCGCCCACGATAAGAACGCCTAGAATTATAAGCCAGATATACTTATTCATTGCTTAATGACCTTGGGGACTGTGATGTATTTTTTCACGACCAGACTCAAAATGATTATAAAAATAATCGAGATGGCGGTGTATTTGATTTTTGGCGAAATCGTAGCTACGGATTTCTCATCAACTTTTACCCAAAATTCAGCGAGTAGAGCTTCGTCTTTAGCGAGATTGGCTTCAGTCGGCCGGAATTGGGCAAAAATTTTATAGAAGCCGGCTTTTTTGAAGGGGATTACGAAGCCGACATGGTCTTCGTCAGTCGGTTTTTCGTGCTCTTGTGCGCCGTTCGCGAGCGCCATGGGGATTGATAACAAACTATGGCTGTCCATAGACATTTCCCCGTGACCTTGTGGATGAGTATGGATAAATTGAGATAAGTCTTCCGAGATCGCTGTAAGATGTATCTTCTCGCCCAAGAAGTCTTGAAGCTCCACTTTTCGGCCAACCAGGTCTTTTACCAAGATATCAATATGGTTGGACTGGCCAAGAGCTAGATTGTGGTAGTCAATTGTTATCTGATAATTGCCGATAATTTTATTGGTGGTTATTTCTCTTTGAGGTTCAAAAGTGGGCCCAAGGCCAGCGAGCGAAATTATTGGATGGCCAAAGGCGTGGTTTTCGCCTCGGTATTTAATCTCCGACCAGATTTTGTAGTCACCCGGCTTTTGGAAAGTATGATTAACCGATAAGATGGCCGGGTTCTCTAGGGAGACTGGATGGATGTGGAAAAATTCGTTTAAGTCTTTGCGCGCGCCGATCACGTGCATTTTCTTTTCGTGCTGGATTTCTAACTCGCTCTCCGGAACTGGTTTATTTTCAGGTTTCAAATTCACAAAGAAATCCAGTTTTGACGCTTCACCTACCTTGGGGTTCGCTGGAGTCACATTCATATTTACCGTGATGCCTTCTTTGACCTCTGTTTCTTCGTGATAGAGCGAAGCGTGGCCTCCAGGTTCACCGCTCGTCATCTGTCCGTCCATGTGTTCCATCATCTCTTGACCATGCCCCTGGGCCTGGGCGAGGAAACGGAATGGCAGGTAATAGCCGAAAACTATTACGAGAAGAAGGGAGAGAGTGACAAAGTTCCAGAAAAGATAAGGGAGAGTACGTTTCGTCATTTCCTTGTCCGGCGAATCTGTCATGGCGGCGGTGAGCTTTTTCTTTTTCCAGTAGTACCAGAAGAGCGGCAAGATCCAAAGGAAAAGCATCACCCGCGTGCCCCACTCGATAGGGAGCCCGAATAGGCCGCGGCCGTCCACAATTTCTTCGAGACCGTGGGCGTGAGGGGCTGAGACATTCAGCCGTTCGGCGAGAATGCCGGTGAATCGCTCTTCCTGGGTGAGTTCTTCAAGATAGGTGTGCTGACCGGAGATGACCCACCAATCGTGCGAGAAAAGCCCTAAGACCAGGATAAACCCGGCTACGAAAACCATTCCCCAACCGGTCGCGCGTTCGATTTTCTCTTTATTTTTAACAAGGCCGCTTAAGGCATTAACGCCTAAGATTCCCAAAATAGCTAGGAATAAAAGCGGCAATATCCGGCCAATCGCGTGCACGAAGAAGAGAAGCCAGCCGTAAAAAATATCTCCCGAAACAGCAATGCGAGTAAGGATCACGGGTGTTGCCGGGTGAGGGCAGCCGACACCGATATTCCCTAAAAATAGTCCCAGAAGGAGCGCTTTCCATACATCTTTCTGTTTCTGGATAAAACCGGGGAAGGCGCCGCTATACGACGGCATCCTGAAGTTGATAAGTTTGAGTTCGCCTAAGGCGAATAGGTATGCAAAGAGACCGGCAATAAAGTACATCCAATTTTTCACTGTTTCGAGATCCGCGCCCGCTTTCTCGATCGCAGTTTTTCCAATCGCGGCCGTGATGAGGCCATACATACTTAAGGTAATCGCGACCCCGACCCCGAAGGCAAGTGCAATCAAGAATCCTTTTGCAATGCCCTTGCCCATCGAGAGCGGGACGATGACGAATGCCAAGGGCAGGGTGCAGGGGAGTATGATCATTGAAAGTCCAGCCGCGAAACTGAAAAGATACCAGCCAGCGCCAACAGGGGAGGCAGAGCCGCCGGTGAAAAACCATACAAGGCCAAAGGCTATGGCCGCAAGCAAGGTAAAGAGAATGACGAGAAGAGTTCCTTTCATCCCGTTAGAGATAGGAAACGCTCTGCGTTTCCGTTGATATCACGCAAGACCTTTGACTGATGTAAGCGCATAATTACAAAACTAGATTTATGATACATAGATGGGGCATCTCTAACGGGATTCATCTCTCCCTTTTTGATAGGATTGCGAGAAGCGCGACTGCCCCGCCTAAAAGTCCAATATCTCTAAAAGTAATCAAAAAATTAGCTTCATTCCAGGGAAGGAAAGCGAATGCGAGAATACCCGCCATCTCTAAAACTGAAAGAAGAGCGACAATTTTTACAATCGCGGTTTTAAAAAACCAGCCAAGCAGGACAATAGCAAAGACGATCTCAATAATTCCCTGAAAACGCAGGTAGGTTTCGAGACTGACTGCCGAAGTGATCAGGTTTTTAAACCAAAGAGGCAAGGCCCAGTACCAAGCTGTGGGATGCCGAATGAGATCAGAACCAGAGTAGAGATACATTATTCCGAAGCCGAGCCTAAGAGACCACTCTGGTGAAATTTTTGAGAAAAATTTCATTCTTAGGATTTTAGGGAAAGTTCCTTCAACTTTTCAACGAACTTTCCCTTGTGAAATCCGCCGGTTGAAAAAAGCTCGCCATTCACAATTATCCCAGGCGAGGCAAAAATCATATATTTATGAATTAACCCCTCACCTTCCGGAGTCGTGATATCGGTTTTCTTGTACTCCACATTCGGCCAGTCTTTCTCGATGGAGTGCCAGAATTTCTCAAATTCGGCGCAGTGGACACAGCCAGGAGAGGAAAGTTCTTGGACAGTGATCTTATCCATAACTTTTTTAATTATAACATTTAAAGATACCCAATTTTTTTGAGCCAGAACTCATTCTCCCACTCCCAGAGTTTTTTTGCACCCAAAAAGGCCTCGAAGTCGTTTTGCCAGTAGGGGAATTCCCGAAGTTCAATATCGCCCTTCAAATCTGACCACTCGTGTTCGCCTCCGCGGCAGGGGACAGAGTTTTTTCCATTCCTGACCTTTTCGCGGCCGCCTTTCACTCGTTTTATTGCGCCGCAGAGATTGCACGTTTGAACTTGGTCAATGCGTAGGATCCAGCGCGTCTGAAGGTTTTCATGCTGGTCTTTTAAGGCATCCATATAAGCCGAAGTTTGGAGGTTGTAGTCTCTGTAAATTGCCTGCGAAGTTTTAATATCCAAGACGCCGAATTTGCCTTCGATCAAGGCCAAGGCGTCAACCGTGCCGGCGTAGCGGTGTTCATGGCTAACCACTCGTTTTTCCACGAGCTCCGGGGTCACTTGGATATTTTTTTGCTCAAAAAAAGTTAAAAAGGCGTCAATTGCAGGTTTGATCGAGGGATCAATTTCCGGACTTTTCCCAAGGAGAATATCTTCAACGGCCGAGTGGATCTTTGTGCCTTCGGTCGCTGATTTTTGACTAATGGATTGGCCCTCGCCGAAACTCGCCACTTCGCCATAGAAGCGATAAAGGGCAGGCTTGGCTTTAATTGAAACAATTTTTGTAACTCTTGGATACCAAACTTCGTCAATCGTATAACCATTAGCTTCTTTGAAACTTTCGGAATTAGAGTAGTAGTCAAACATTTGGATAAATTATTGCTAAAATAAAAGTTTATAGCAAATAAACTAAATTTTCGTGATATAATTTTATCGTGAAAATCGAAAGTCCGGCTTTTCAAAATAACCAGCCAATTCCGAAAAAATACGCTTGTGATGGCGAAGACGTAAATCCGCCACTCGTCTTCTTTGACGTGCCAGCCACGGCCAAAAGCCTGGTTTTAATAGTGGACGACCCTGACGCTCCGAGAGGCACTTGGGTTCACTGGACGCTCTGGAATATTTCTCCGCAAACCAAAGAAATTTCCGAAGACAGCGTTCCCAAAGGAGCGGTACAAGGCATAACTGACTTCGGACGTCCCGGCTACGGAGGCCCGTGCCCGCCACTGGGTATTCACCACTATTTTTTTAAACTCTACGCCCTCGATACGATTTTGATTATATCTTCTTCGGCTAGGGCAGGGGATATTCAAGAAGCCATTGCCGGCCATATTTTGGATCAAGCCGAGTTAGTGGGTCTTTATTCGCGCGAATAGTGTGTTTAAATTTTTCATCCTTACTTTTTTCTCCAGTCTATTTTTATATATACTGGTTCAGCTTATAGTCCTTCCGCTTAGGCAGGGAAGTTGCGCGGCTATGTCTAAGGCCATTACTTTTGAGGAAACTCCAGAATTAATCAAGGCTCAAAATATAATGTGCTCGCCGGCCAAGCTCTTCGGATTCCTCGATACTTTAAGAGCCTTGCGGAGCATATTTTGATTTGCTATAATTAAGACCAACGTGAAAACTGGTCTCACAATTTCTTTGTTTATTAGCTTTATCGCCATTGCTGTTTTTGGGATTCTGGTGATGAATCTTGAAGCCGCAGATGGCCACGTGAGCTGTATAGCGCAGACCGTTCAAGGGGCACTGTGCCCGGAATCAAGCGGCCCGTTTTCCTTCATTGATTTTCACATTTCGGCTTTCAAGAGTTTTTCAACGGCGGTTTTCGGCGGCAATGCTCTCGCGCTGATTCTCACGGTTCTCTTTCTCCTTGCTCTTTTTGCGCTCGCGCCTGCGGCCGTTTCAGGGTCGCAGCCGTCTTTTATCGCTTTTCACTCACAAAAATCTTCGGAGCCGATCTTATCAAAAAAGCCGTTTATACACTGGCTCGCGCTGCACGAAAATAGTCCGTCTTTCTTATAAGACGCCGATATAAAACCATCCGCCAACTGGCGGAGTCGAACGGTTTTTTATATCGCGCGTCATCCCAATCCCTTAGTCAGGGGATTTTTCTTTTGCGGTAAGAATCTAATCAAAAACAAAAATGAAAACTAAAAACATCATCACATCCATCATTATTATCGCGGTCATTCTCGGAGTCGCGATTTGGATCGGAAAACCTGCGTCTGGCCCGAGTCAAAAAGCGAATATAAATTCGTTTGGCGGAAACAGCGTTCTCTCGCCAGATGAACTCTCTTACGATTTCGGGACAATTTCGATGGCCGCCGGAAAAGTCGATCACTCATTCCGGATCAAAAACTCCGGAGCCGAGCCGATTACGATCTCACAAATTTATACTTCCTGCATGTGCACTTCAGCCACGTTGATTTTAGGCGAGAAGCGCACCGGGCCTTTTGGCATGCCCGGCCATGGCTTTCTCCCGAAGATCAATAAAGTCATTGGGCCAAGCGGAGAGGCTGCTCTCGAAGTTGTCTTTGATCCGGCAGCGCACGGTCCGGCCGGGGTCGGTCCGATAGACAGGGTTGTCTACTTAGAAAATAATTCCGGCGCCACGCTCGAGTTGGGAATTAAAGCCAATGTCAGGCCTTAATATGACGAAACGGCTTATTGTTCTTGTTTCTATCGCGATCTTGCTCTTTGGCTCAGTCCTTCTTTTCCGTTCGTCAAGTCTCGGAACTCAGGCTCTCTGGAGTTTGAGCCAGGAAGGCAAGTGGCTCTTGCCGCTTGTGGCCGCTGCGGCCTTGATCGACAGCATCAATCCCTGCGCTTTCTCCATTCTCATTCTCACGATCGCATTCCTCGTGAGCCTCGGGCGGCTTCGATCAAGCATCCTCACTGTCGGCAGTTCGTATATCCTTGGCATTTTCATCGTCTACATCTTGATCGGTTTGGGGATTCTTCAAGTGCTCCATCTCTTCAATACGCCCCACTTTATGGCAAAAGTCGGCGCTTCGCTCCTCATTGCCTGGGGGCTCATCAATCTCGTGAACGAATTTTTTCCGTCCTTCCCGATTAAACTCCGAATCCCCAAGGCGGCTCATTCGAAAATGGCGTCTCTGATGGAAAAGGCCTCGGTGCCGACGGCCTTTGCCTTGGGCGGACTCGTGGGGCTCTGCGAGTTTCCCTGCACAGGCGGACCGTATCTTATGGTTTTGGGACTGCTTCACGATCAAGCCACCTATCTCCGGGGGTTGGGTTATCTTCTTTTCTATAACCTGATTTTTGTCCTGCCTCTTGTTTTGATTCTTTTGATCGCGAGCGAGAAGACTCTCTTAGCTAAAGTCCAGGCGTGGAAAAAACAGGAAACGAAGAAAATGCGTCTTTGGGGTGGCCTCGCCATGGTCGGCTTGGGCCTCTTAATATTCCTTCTCTAAAAATCCATGGATAACCAAAAAGAATTCGAATCAATCATAAAAAAAGTCGAAGCAATGAAGAAAAGCGGCGCGATTGATTTGTCCACGGAAGAGGATTTGAGTTTGGCTGTGATGAATCTCGTGAGTTTGGAAGAGCATTTTTTCTTCACCGGCGAGAAAACCGGGAAGCCGGGATATTTTGACTTGCTTTCAGAAGTGAGGTCATTGCGAAAGGACTTGCTCGCGAGATTAATCAGCAAGCACGAAGGCGAAAGCTGGTGCATATCGAAGCACTTGCTGGCAACGACAATGCGCTTGATTGAGGTAGGGACCAAACTTCGCTCGGACGACAAAAAAGAAGAAGCTCAAGAAATTTTTGACCGCGCCTACAAAACTTATTCGATGTTTTGGGCGTTACGGTTGAAGTTGATTGACGCCGCCGGATTCAAGAAAACCGCGGCGAGCGACAAACCTTGGACGTTTCAGGATATCGTCGATAAATTGGTCGATTGTTGCGATGAATAAAATGGAAAACGACATTCAAGCCCAAAAAAGAAATTACAGCCTTCCGCTTAGCATCGTAACCGCGGCCGTCATCCTCGCCTTTGCTTGGGTTTATACGACAGGTCTTAGGGCCGGGCCGCCAACAAAGATCGAATCTCAAAAGAAGGCAACCGAAGGAACGGTTCTGCCCATAAAATGGGGTGAGCTTGGCCAGAAGCTTATTGAGACGGGAGTGATTGACGAGACGAAATTCAAAGCGTTTTACGGCGATCTCGGATGGATCCACGATGAAAATCTTATTCTCGCCGAGGAGAATTCCGGGAAAATCCTGAATCTCCTTTGGGCTTTTGGTTTAAGCAACAAAAACCGGATTCTTGAAGAAGGACCAATGGCGGATCCTAGCTACGGCGGCGCGAATAGGTTTGCTTCTACTGGAGGATGGACGCTCGCGAGGGGCAATCCGATGGATCACTACAGCAAACACCGGTTCGTTACGCTCACCCTAGACGAACAAGCGTTAGTCGAGCGCGTCGCGAAAAACATTTATCGGCCGTGTTGCGACAATTCAACATATTTTCCCGACTGCAATCACGGCATGGCCATGCTCGGCCTTCTCGAGCTTTTGGCAAGCAATGGCGTGAACGAAAGTGAAATGTATAGAATTGCGCTTACGGTAAACTCCTACTGGTTTCCCGATACGTATTTGACAGTGGCGAAATATCTCGAGTCAAAAGGGATGAATTTAGAGAACACCGACCCCAAAGAAATCTTGGGAAAGAATTACTCAAGCGCTTCCGGCTACCGCCGCATTCTTTCCGAGATCACTCCGGTCGAGGGAGGGGGCGGCGGAAGTTGCGGGGTTTAATCCGTTTGGCCCTTGACAACTCTGATAGAGTTAAAAATGAGGGACGTCGGAGGCGTCCCTGAAAGAATTTTTAAGTGGACACTTTAAAGATAAAGGTCGAAAACCAAATATCTTAAATAACAATGGGAATAAATAAAAATAAATTTGCCTTGGCCCTTGCGGCGACGATGGCGGTTTTGTACGTGATCTGCGCGGCTTTTACCGCCATTGCTCCAGAATTAGCGCTTAAAGTCTTGGGTTGGGTAATCCATCTTGTGAATCTTGAGAAAGCGACTGAAGTCTCTATAACGTTTGGAGGATTCATTGTGGGTCTCATTCCTATTTTCTTTTACTCCTACGCCGGCGGCTGGATTTTCGCTTCATTCTATAACCGATTTCAGCTGAAAAAGTAGATGGCCATGGACCATAAGGAACACCAAACTCATCATCATAATGAACCGCAGGGGCAAGCCGCGTGCCCCTGCGGCCAGAGTTGTGTTTGCTGTTCGGCGGAAAAACTTTCGGTAAATTGCGGCTGGGCTAGCGAGGCGAAGCAGTTCGAATTCAACTTAGAACATTCCTGCTGCCACACAGAGCACGATAAGAAAACAAGCATTACCGCGCCATCGGGAGGAAAAACTTACTATACATGTCCAATGCATCCGGAGGTCGTTAAAGACGCTCCGGGTAAGTGTCCGGGATGCGGCATGGACCTCATTCCTGTCTCCGCTAAAACTTCGACGGAAAGCCATACGGGTCATGATATGCAGAAGATGAGCCACATGGATCACGAAGCGGCTATGACGAGCCCGCAGATGGCGAAACAAATGGAAGCGGATATGCGCCAGCGGTTTTTAATTTCTTTCCTGCTTTCCGTCCCGATCTTTCTCTATTCTCCTGTCGGCATAAATTTCCTTAAATTGAATCTTCCCGCGCCGATTCCTGTGAATTTCATTCTTTTCCTCCTTACAACTCCCATCGTCTTCTGGACCGGGTCTATTTTCATCACCGGCACCTACTACTCTTTGAAGGCAAAGAAGCTTAATATGTCGGTTCTGATCGCGACTGGCGTTTTGGCCGCATACCTCTTTAGCGTTGTTTTGACATTGACGGGGACGAGCGAAACATTCTATGAGGCCGCGGCCCTCTTAGTCACCTTCGTCCTTTTCGGCCACTGGATGGAAATGCGGTCGCGCCGAGGCACCTCGGACGCTCTCCGGGCTCTTTTCGATCTTGTGCCGCCTCAAGCGCGGGTTATAAGAGGCGGAAGAGAATTGACGGTCCAGAGCTCGGAGATCGTCCACGGCGATATAGTGGTTTTAAAGCCGGGTGACAAAGTTCCGGTTGACGGCGTGGTGGCTGAAGGTGAATCCGCCATAGACGAATCGCTAGTTACCGGCGAATCAATCCCTGTTTTCAAAAAGAAAGACGACAGGGTTATCGGCGGTTCGGTGAATCAAAGCGGGACCCTCAAATTTAAAGCCATCCAGGTTGGTTCAGAGACGGTCCTTGCCCAAATCATCAAACTCGTGGAGAAAGCCCAAAACTCCAAGGCGCCAGGCCAAAGGCTGGCCGACAGGGCGGCGGCTTGGCTCGTGATTGTCGCGGTTGGCACGGGCCTCATCACTTTTTTGGGTTGGTATTTCGGCGCGAAAGCCGCGCTGCTTACTTCTTTGACTTTTGCCATCTCCGCCGTGGTGATTGCTTGTCCCGATGCCCTGGGGCTTGCCACACCCACCGCGGTCGCAGTGGGAACAGGGATTGGCGCCAAGCACAATATTTTGATCAAAGACGCGGCCACTCTCGAGAACGCTTCGAAGATCAACGCGATTGTTTTGGACAAAACCGGCACCTTAACCGAAGGCCATCCTAAAGTCATTGATCTCAAGGCTTTTAGCGGCTTTGCGGAGGAAGAAGTGCTTCGCTATGAAGCTACTTTGGAGTCTGGCTCCAATCACCC
>JACOXZ010000018.1 GCA_016182105.1 Candidatus Liptonbacteria bacterium
GGCCCGGGAGGAACTCGGCAAAGAAGATTTCCAAAGGCGGATGGAGGACGCGCAAAAAGAAAAGAAGCGCCTTGAGGAGCTCCTGAACGACACCGGCGACCAGATAGACAAGCGGATTAAATTTGCCAATGAAGCCTTCGAGTTCGTGGAGCACGCCGTGCTGAAATTTAAAACCGGCCCGTGGGAGAAGAAAAAAGAGATTCTCTCCACCCTCGGTTCGAACCTCTCGCTTATGGACAAAAAGTTAAGTATTTCCTTAGAAAATTCGCTTGTGCCGATGAAAACCGTCTCACTCGTGTCCGGCGAGATACTTTCAAGAGTTCGAACCGCGAAAAACCCAATGAATAAAACAGAAATCGAGCAATCTCTTGCCCGATCTCAATCAATGCTCCCCGGGTAGGGATCGAACCTACGACCGTCGCCTTACACTTATCCCAACGTTTCTGATGGGGGTGGACTATATCATCACCCTTCAATGCGATTCAGGGTGCTTCGGTATCTAGTCTCTACGGAGCCCCCGACTCTGCGTCGGAGTTCCCACGGTATTACCCGAACAAAATGCTTATGTTTTAGGGTTCCACCGTTATCCCGAAGTTTTTCGACCTAAGTTGCCTTAGGAAGCTGCGTTACGCCGGCATGTATCTCTCTATGGCAATTTGCACAAAGTAATACACACTTATCTGCTTCTTTCTTAAGACGTTCCCATGAGCGAGTCAGTCCGCGCACTGACATGCTGAATGACTTTTTAGACTCATCAACGTGATGAAGATCTAATGCCCACTGGGTTTTCTTATAGCCGCAGATATTGCACTTACCGCCTTTATACTCGACAAGCAATGATTTTAGCTTTCTTCTCCGCTTCGTCACCGCTATTTTCAAGTATTCAGCGCGGTCGGCGTAGGTTCTTTTTTCTGGCATACACACTTGAGTATACCAGAGGCCCGAACCTTTTCACAGGGCGCCGCTCTACCGCTGAGCTACCGGGGAATCAGGATAAGTCTAGCAGAATCGAGGAGACGGGGGCAAGCCCCGTCACTTTAGAACGACTGCTCTACCCAAATGCTTTTTTAGAAAAGCGGCAGAGAGAAAAGCGATGTCGTTCTAAAGTGTACGGGGCAAGCTACTTGGCCGCAATAACAGCTGGAGTTTCTTCTATCTCGCACACCCCGGAGACGCAGGCCAATTCCTTTGAGCCCTTTGTTGAGTCTTCTTTTTCGTAGGCTACGATTTGGGAAAAATCAATCTCCGGGAGCTTCACGACCATTTCTTCATAGCGCTCGGCCGTGATTTCCTCATAGGGCGCGAGGAGATAAACGTGCTCACTCCTCGGCAAAAACGAGAGTCCGCCTAAAATATCCCAATTCTCGTAGAGCCAGTTCGCGACCACGATCCATTCGTTTTCGCCAACCGAGATCGTGACTGACGGATTGTGCTCGGTGTAGTTTTCTTTGACCATTTTCCAGTACTCGAGCTGCTCGATCGCGGAGAGGTCATTCCTAAACACTGCCCCTTCAGGAGCCTTCACGGGAAACTCAACCACAAAGGTGTTGGCCGAGCTCATTGACTGGCCGACTTCCGGGTAGTAGGGGACTTTCTGGTCTTTGAGCATTTGGAACAAGGGGTCTGTGGCGTTGATTCGGACGCGGCGGATGTAGTACTTAGAGTGCCGGGGGTGAAGGCCAGAGGCCGCATCCACAAGCTGGGAGACGGTGCCCGAGGGCTTAACGCAGGTGATGCAGACCGAAGGCGAAATACCCATTTTTGCTGCATAGATTTTATTGACTTCAATCGAGACTTCTCTTAGCTTGCGGAGCGTTACCGGGTTTCTTAGGGCCGGGCAGTCCCACTGGCCAGTGATTGAGACCCCTAAAAGCCGTTCTTCGTTGCAGTTTTTCTGCCAGTCTTTGGAAATATAGGTGAAATTAGTGAGGCTTGATTGGTATGTCCCCAAGATCGTCGCAAGCCGCACCTTGCGGAGCAGGGTCTCCTCGGTATCATCAGATCTTCCGACCACCTCGGAGAGGTTGCAGAACTCTTTGGATTTCAGAATTATTTCGCCACAGGGATTTGTGCCGCACCGCTGGGAGTCTTTTTCAAAAACTTTCCAGCGGCGCTCCGGAAGCTGTTGTTTTAAACTTCCGCGGTTGAAGATGCCTCTCTCGCCAGAGCCGCTCTTAGCAAGCGCGATCCATTCCTCTAAGAACTGCGAGGCCGAAGGCTTTTCATTATAGACTGCCGAGTTGTTGGCCATTGAGCGTTGGCCTTCGGTTAGATAAAACTGCCCCTTTTTTGCGTCGCGCATATCCGGGTCGTCGAGATCAGAAAGGGAAATCAGGGCGCTTCTCCGCACGCCGCCAGCCATCACCACTTCGCCGATTTTGCAGATTATGTCGTGGACGTCGATATTCGAGAGTCGGCGGCCTTGCTTCACCATAATTTTCCTCCTCGTGAATTCAAGAAGAGCGCGGAGCGGCTCTGGCCCTGAAGATTGGCCGCCCATGGTGAGGAGCCGAGCACCGGCCGGCCTGACTTTTGATAGATCGAATTTAACGTCTTTGCCGTTGAACCAGGCTTTAAGACCTAAGGTCAGGGCTTCGCACCAGCCCTCTTTGCTGTCTTCGATCAGGTGAGTTTTCCAAACCTTTCCGGTTTGCTTTTTTATCTGCGGAAGCTGACCTACGGTTTGACTCTCAACAGAGAAGCCTACGCCAGTGCCGGACATGGAGAGAAACATGATCTCTGCGAAGTCCTCGAGCTTGGTCGGAGCGATGAAAGAGCAGTTGAAAGCGGCCACGTTGTTTTTCCGGGCGGCAAGCCCCGCGCTCCAGAGAAGCCGCATTGAGGGCATAGCTTCTTGCTTCAAGATTCCTTCCCGAAGTTCGGCGTATTCCTCTTCAGTAAGCCTATTGCCCAGATTTTCCTTCATAAAGTTCAGGTAGCGCTCAACGGTTTCGATCCAGGTTTCCCGGCGACCCTCTTCTTCTATCCAGCGGGAGTAGGTTCGGTAGTAGATGAACTCCGAAAGGGGATTCCTAAAGTATTTTTTGCTCTCCTCAGCCATCTTTTGGATGTGTTCCGGGATGTTTCTCTTCTGGTCGCGGATTTTAGAGCGCTCATTGCGGTATAAAATATAGGCCTTCACGGTTTTCGCGAAGTCCATAAGCACGAGTTGGCTTTCAACTACGTCCTGAATGCCTTCAATGTCCGGAATTTGTGCGTTTGAGTACTTCTTGGAAAGGGTTCCGACCACCTGTTCGGATACTCTCTCGGCGTCTTTGGCTGGATCGCCTTCGCCTGCGGCCTGCATGGCTCTCGAGATCGCGCTCGTGATGCGATTCTGATCAAAGGGAACGATTCGGCCATCGCGTTTTCTGACTTCTGCAAAGGGGATTTTCTTGGGCGGCATGAAAAATAAAAAAAGAGTTAGTTTTTAACTTCAGAGTAAGTCTAGCACTTTCATCGGACTCCAGATGTGGATAATTTTTTTGAAAATTTCTTGATTAGAGAAAGATTTGTCGAAAATGTCCAAAGTTTGCGGAATAAAGAGAAAAGGCTACAATATTTTATAATTATCTCGCTCGATGGATGAGGATTTTCTAAATAAAAGCCGAAAAACTTCACGTAAGAGAATTATTTTAGCAATTTCAAGCTTTCTTATTGCTTCTTCTTTTATTTCCTTGGCTTTTGCCGGGTATTTTGGTTCAGAAGTTGAAGGCTTTTTTGAAAAAGGCCAAGCTTTGATAAGCGGAACGTTCAAAGATATCGTAAGTTCGGGTGAAAACCTCGAGCTTCTCGCAGAAATTGATCTTTCTTCACGAGTTTTAAGCCCAGTAGAGCCCCCTAATCCGAAAATCATTCCCGCCCCAGAGGAGCGCCGCTCATCAGAGCGAGCCTCGCCAAAGGCGGGAGGCTCACTCAATCAAGTTCCGCGGCAAAAACAAGAAGTAAGTGTCTCTTCAGAGAAACCAGCGACTTTAAACCAGCCAACTAAGCTTTGCAGTTTTGAGATAACCCAGAATCCCAGCCGTGAAGTGATTTTTAACGAGATTGCCTGGATGGGTTCGCCCTCCGGAGGAGGTAAGACTGCTTCCGAGACCGCGAGCGACGAGTGGCTGGAGCTAAAAAACAATTCTAGCGGCACCATTGATCTTTCCGGCTGGGAGGTTTTGGATTCAGACGGCGGAATAAAAATTATTTTCGACGCTAGCGATAAAATTGAAGCAGGCAAATTTTTTCTACTCGAGCGCACGAATGACGACTCAGTCCCTGGAATTGCGGCCAATAAAATTTACTCGGGCGGTCTTTCTAATAGCGGCGAGTGGCTCAAGGTTTTTAACAGCCGCTGCGAGCTTGCGGACAGCCTTGATGCTTCCTCTGGCTGGGGATTCTTTGGAGGAGATAATATCACCAAACAGACGCTTGAAAGAAATCTAAACAGTCTCGGCTGGCACACGAGCGAGAAAGTCGGCGGCACGCCTAAAGCGGAAAACTCTTCGCTAGTTCCTCCGCCGCCCCCGGCCCAAGCGAACGGAAATAGTGGAGCGTCAGCTCCGCCTCCGCCGCCTCCGCCTCCGCCTCCGCCTCCACCTCCACCTCCACCAGAACCTCCACCCCCACCTCCACCAGAACCGCCGCCCTCAACTTCAACCCTTTCCCATCTCGTGATCGCCGAAGTTCAAATCACGGCTGGCACTGGCAAGGCGGACAACGATTTTATAAAAATTTATAATCCCGGAAGCGAGACGCTCGATGTCAGCGGCTGGAAGCTCCGCAAGCGGACGCAGAGCGGCACCGAATCCTCGATCCGCGTTTTTCCGGATGGAAGCCGTATCGAAGCCAACGGATATTTCCTCTGGGCAAATTCCGATGAGGGATTTTCAGCCGGGCTCGGCGCCAACGTCTCAAGTACCCAAACAATTGCCGCGAACAATAGTATCGCGCTCTTAAAATCCGATGGCACGTTAGTCGACGCTTTGGCTTGGGGCTCAGGACATACGAATCCATTCGTCGAAGGCGCGGCATATCCCGAAAATCCCGGCGCTCTCCAGAAACTTGGTCGGAAATCCGTGAGCGGTTCAATCAAAGATACTGACAACAATGCCGAAGATTTTGAATTAAGATGATGAAAAATTTAGTTATCTTCGCCTTGGTCATACTTTTCGTTCTTATCGCTTTTATTTATAAGTTTTTTGTGGCTGCGCCGCCTTCGACGAGCGGACTTACGACTCTTAAAATCGGCGAGCAGGAGTTTCAGGTTGAGGTGGCTAAAGATGATGTAAGCCGGAGCCGAGGCCTTTCCGGCCGGGAATATATGGCTAGAGAGCAAGGGATGCTCTTTATATTTGACACGGCAGGCAATCACGGCTTTTGGATGAAAGGCATGAAGTTTTCTTTGGATATAGTTTGGATAAGAGAAGGGAGGATCGTGGGGTTTAGCGAAAATCTTCCTCCGGTGGATGAGGGACTGCGGCCGCCGCCGATATATTACCCGCCTGAAGTAGCGGATATGGTTCTTGAGATTAACGCCGGTTTGGTTCAAAAATACGAGTTCAAAGTCGGCGACCCGATTATGTATAATAATTAGTAATGAAGGCGGCTTGCGTAGCTATTAACGGTTTTGGCAGAATTGGACGTTTGTTTTTCCGGCAGGCTTTTGATTTAAAGGACATCGAGATCGCCGCCGTAAACGACTTGGGCGACATCGAAAACTTAGCCTACCTTCTTAAATACGATACGGTCTACGGCTGTTATAAGGAGGATGTCAAAGCCGACAAAGAGACGAACGAACTTATTGTTGAAGGCAAACGTATTAAAGTTCTCCAAGTTAAAGAGCCAAGCCAGTTGCCGTGGAAAGATTTGAAGATAGACATCGCGATCGAGGCCACGGGTTTTTTCGAGTCCTACGACAAAGCCAAGGCGCACCTTAAAGCCGGGGCAAAGCGCGTGATCATCACTGCTCCGGCTAAAGACCCGGATGGCACCGAGGGCAAAACCGTTTTGATGGGCGTAAACGAAGGCGAGCTTAAGAGTGTTGTTTTAACCTCAAACGGTTCCTGTACCACAAACGCCGCCTCGCCGGTGATCCAGATTATGTCCGAGAACCCGGGTATTAAGAAGGCGATTTTAAATACGGTTCACGGCTACACTGCGACGCAAAACTTAGTTGACGGCCCGACCAAAGGCTCGGATTTAAGACGTGGCCGGGCCGCCGCTCAAAATATTGTCCCTTCGACGACCGGCGCGGCGATTGCGGTTACCCGCGCCATTCCCGAGCTCGAAGGCAAGTTCGACGGTATGGCCATCCGCGTCCCGGTTCTAACCGGTTCAATCGCGGACATTACCTTTTTAGCCAAGAGGAAAGTGACGGTTAAAGAGATTAATAATATTTTCAAGGAAGCGGCGGATAGCCAAAGATGGCACGGCATTCTCCGCGTAACCGGAGAACAGCTCGTCTCCTCGGATATTATCGGCATGCCTTACGCTGCGATTGTTGATTTGAATTTCACTAAAGTAATCGACGGCGACCTCGTCAAAGTTCTCTCTTGGTATGACAATGAAGCAGGATATGTATCGACTCTAGTTAAACACGTTCAACAGGTAGCGAAATTTCTATGAATTTGAGTCGATACATATCATGCCGAAGGAGGGGTCGGGAGGAAAGTCCGAGGCTCCTCCCGTCTCGGAGGTTATTCAGAACCGAGGGTTCTGAAGGAGCGGTTTGCTGTATAGCGAACCGCGACGGAGGGTATGTCTCAACGCTCGTAAGACACGTTCAAAACGTAGCCTCGATTATTTGAGATGGTGATTTACCTCGGCGCTGATCATCGCGGATTCAGTCTTAAGGAAGCAATCAAGGATTTTCTCCAAGATAAAGGCTATGAAGTTTTTGATCTCGGGAATAGCTTCTACGACGAGAAAGACGATTACCCCGATTTCGCCGTGAAAGTCGCGCAGAAAGTAAGCCTCAATTCAGAAACAAGCCGAGGGATTTTGATCTGCGGTTCGGGGGTGGGTGTTGATGTGACCGCCAATAAGTTTAAAAATGTGCGCTCGGCCCTAGGAATCACGAGCGACCAGATTTATGACGCGAGGCACGATGATAACGTAAATATTTTGAGTCTCGCGGCTGATTATATGAACCTAGAGGACGCCGAAAAGATTGTTCAGGTATTTTTGAGCACGCCTTTTTCCGGCGAAGAGAGGTTCAGCCGCCGCATCGAAAAAATCACGCAAATCGAAAATAAATAATGTATCTGCAAATATACTCTCCGCGCGGCTATGCGACTGAGCGGGCAGGGTGCCCCGCCGATACCTTTTCGGAACCGCGGTTCAGCCCGCTCCAGCGGCGGTCTGCCCGCTGCATCTCGGCCCTAAAACCGAGCACATAAAGCTTTATGTGCTCGGACCTAGCTTTTAGAGCCTCCGATAGCTTCCTCAAAAGTATCGGCGGGGCGAGCGAGGGAGCATCGCCAATGAGAGCTCACGCTGGGAGCTCGAGTGGTAGCGGAGAGTATATTTGCAGAAAAAATCTTAGCCGACAGTCCTTATGATAAAATAGAGACAATGGAAGTTATTCCGGCCATCAATTGTTTAGACATTGGGTGCGTGGAGGAGAAGCTCAAAGTTTCCGACACCTTTTTGCCAAAAGACGGATGGATTCACTTGGATGTGGCGGACGCCAGATTTACTTTCAATAAAACCTGGGGTGATCCCTCTTTGTGGCTCAAGTTCAAAAACCATTTTCATTTGGAAGTTCATCTTATGGTTGAGGAGCCGGAGAAGGCGGCAGACGAGTGGATAAAATCCGGCGCAAAACGTCTAATTGTTCACGTTGAAACCTTGACTAGAGAGGCAGTCGCGCAAATTTTAAAAATGAGCCGCGAACACGGGGTTGAAGCGATGCTTTCCTCAAATCCGCATACTTCGAAAGATGCCCTAAAACCCTATCTTAAATTTTTTTCGAGCTTCCAGGTGTTATCGGTAAATCCCGGCTATACTGGTCAGCCGTTTCTTCCCCTAACTCTAGAGAAAGTTAAGTTTTTAAGAGAAGCCAGTCCCGATGCTAAAATTGAAGTTGACGGCGGAATAAACAGAGAAATTGCGAAGCTAGCGAAGGCTGCCGGCGCGAATATTCTCGCTGCAGCTTCTCATATCTTCGGAGCCAAAGATCCCAAAAAAGCTTATGAAGAGCTAAAAAGAATTTAAAATGGAGGGGTTGCACGATAAAAAAATTAAATTCTTAGAGGAAATGGCGAACCGCTTAAGGCAGGACGTGATTAAAGCTCTTGTTTCTGCCGGCTCCGGGCACTCTGCCGGCCCCTTGGGCATGGCAGATATATTTACGGCTTTTTATTTTCATATTTTGAGGCACAACCCAAAGAAGCCCCAGTTACCCGATCGTGATCGCCTGATTTTATCGAATGGCCACATCTGCCCGATTCTTTACGCGACTTTGGCACGCGCCGGTTATTTTCCGCTTGAAGAGCTCGAGACGCTTCGAAAAATAAATTCCCGGCTACAAGGCCATCCGCATCGCAAGTCTTTGCCCGGACTTGAAACAACCTCGGGCCCCCTAGGTTCGGGGATCTCGCAGGCCATTGGATTCGCTTTGGCTGCCCGGCTCGATCAGAAAAAATACCGGATTTACTGCCTTACTTCTGATGGCGAGCACCAAGAGGGAAACACCTGGGAGGCAGTGATGTTTGCCGGAAAGCATAAACTGAATAACCTAACGGTTCTCGTTGACCGAAACAATATTCAGATAGATGGCTTCACCGAGAACGTGATGCCTTTAGAGCCCTTGAAGGCCAAGTACGAGGCATTTAATTGGCACGTGATAGAGATTAACGGCCACGATTTTTACCAGATCATAGGAGCCGTTGCTGAAGCGCATGCTATTTATGAAAAACCAACTGTGATTATTGCCCACACGATTCCTGGGAGGGGTGTGAGTTTTATGGAGCGCGATTTCCTCTGGCACGGCAAACCGCCGAACGAGGAGCAAGCAAGGCAGGCCCTGCGAGAGCTCCGCACGCTTGGTCAAAAGATTCAGAGCGAACATCAATAATTTTTATGCTTAACCATATTCTTCATTTATCGGATAAAATCTTTGACCCGAGCTTACCTCAAAAGCCCACGCGCGACGGATACGGAGAAGGTCTGCTTCAAGCCGGCGAAGAGAATCAGAACGTGGTCGCGCTCTCAGCTGATCTGACCGAGTCCACCCGGGCCGAAGCCTTTGCCAAAAAATTCCCTGAAAGATTTTTCGAGTGCGGGGTAGCCGAACAGAATATGGCAACCATTGCCGCGGGCTTGGGTGTGGCAGGAAAAATTGTTTTTATTTCATCCTATGCCACTTTTTCTCCAGGACGGAACTGGGAGCAGATTCGGACCACGATTTCCTACAATGATTCCAATGTGAAAATCGCCGGCCACCACGCGGGCATCTCGGTTGGGCCGGACGGCGCAACCCATCAGGCCATTGAAGACATTGCGACGATGCGGGTCATGGCCAATATGAAAGTGTTCGTGCCCTGCGACGCTCTCGAGGCCAAAAAAGCCACGGTTGCGGCCGCGAAAATCTGGGGGCCGGTTTACCTTCGCTTTGGCCGCGAGAAAACCCCGCTTTTTACTACTGAAGCGACGCCGTTTCAGCCGGGCAAGGCTGAAATTTTCTGGCAGGGGTCGAAACCGCAAGTCGTGATAATTAGTTGCGGCATTCTTCTTTATAACGCACTCATAGCTGCGAGGGATTTAGAAAAAGAAGATAAGATCGGCACCATTGTTTTGAATTGTCATACCATAAAGCCGATTGATGAAAAAGAAATTACAGCGCTAGCCAAGAAAACCGGCGCCGTAGTGACTGTTGAAGAACATCAGGTGATGGGAGGCTTAGGCGGAGCTGTCGCCGAAGTTTTGGCGAAGCACGCGCCAACGCCAATGGAATTCGTGGGAATGAAGGATACTTTTGCCGAATCTGGCCCGCCCGGCGCCTTGATCGAAAAATACGGAATGGGCGTTAAAGATATTAAAACGGCAGTGAAGCGGGTTTTAAGGCGACGTAAGTAGTATGTTTGACGTTTTAACTCTAGGCACGGCGACCAGGGATGTTTTTTTAACTAGCCCGCTTTTCAAGATTGTGCGTGACCCGGAGCATTTGGAAAGATTGGGTTTTCCCACAGGCGAGGCCCAGTGTTTTGCCTTAGGAGGCAAGCTTGAGGTTGGGAAGCCGATTTTGACGATTGGGGGTGGTGCCGCAAACTCGGCCATAACTTTTGCGCGGCAGGGCCTGAAGGCCGCCGCCTTAATTAAAATCGGCGATGATGATAACGGCCAAGCGGTTTTGAACGATTTCAAAAAAGAAGGCGTGACTGCCATAGCCCATCGAGATAAAGAAACTGGCACCGCCTATTCGGTAATTCTCCTTTCGCCCTCGGGCGAAAGGACGATCTTGAATTACCGCGGCGCCTCGGAGTTTTTGAAAAAAGCCGACATCGCCTTTTCTAAAATTAAAAGTCGCTGGGCCTATGTTTCTCCGGGCCGTATTCATCTCGAAGTGATTCAAACTCTTCTCCGCAATTTGAAAAAGAATAGGACGCTCGTCGCCATGAATCCTTCAAAATATTATATCCAGCTGGGACTCAAGCGTTTTAAGCCGATCCTTGATAAACTAGACGTAGTGATTATGAACCGAGAAGAAGCTTCCTACCTTACAAGAATAAAATACGAAGATGAAAAAAGAATTTTTAAAAAGTTTGATGAACTGGCAAATTGTCTTGCGATTATGACCGAGGGCTCGAAAGGCGTTTTGGTCTCTGACGGGAAGACAGTGTATAAAGCCGGCACCTACAAAGAGAAAAGAGTAGTTGACCGGACTGGCGCAGGAGACGCTTTTGGGAGCGGATTTGTCGCAAGTCTTGCTCTGTCTTCCAAAAAAAAGGATTATCACTCTTGCATGTATGACCCAAGCGTGATTGAATCGGCAATCAAACTTGGTTCAGCGAACGCCGCCTCGGTCGTGGAGAAGATTGGTGCTGAGGCCGGAATTTTAACCAAAAAAGAGTTTGAAAAAGAATACCGCTTTAAAAATTTGCCGATACACCTTGAACATCTTTTATGAGCCCTTACGACTATTTTGGAAAAATTCTTGGCGTTAAGGCACAGGAGCTCGAGCGACTTGAGACAGGGATGGCGGACTTAACTTCACGGAGAAATGTTTTTCAAGAACTCAAAGAAGAAAATGAAGAAAAGATCAAGACAACCTTAAAAGGTCTTAAAGTTAAAAAGCCAGCACTCGAAGAAACCCAGGGTGGCCTTCGCGAGGCCATCTTTCGCCACGAAGGAGAACTTTTAGGAGTTTTACATACAATGCCAGGCCCAAACGATTTTGAAAGAGCAGTGGCCTTGGCCCCGCAAATTGCCAAAGTGGGTAAGGGTTTTTTCCTCAAAAAATTTTATGCTACTCAAATTCTAGAAAAACGGCCGCCCCAAAACCTTCTTAAATTTCTGGGCTATCGGACTGTTGCCGAACTTTTAAAAAACCATGATGTAACAGAGGCCTTTAGTGCTCTTAGGTTTATTGAGTCGGATGAATGGATGCACGAGACATTTGAAGAAGCTTATAGCCGTTTCACTGCCGATGATTTCGAGGAGCGGGCAATCGAGCTTCGAGTTTTGGGTCCGGAGTGGCACGAGGTGGCTTTGCAATTTGTAGCTAAAAAACACCACAATGTCAGCCAGCTTAAGGAATTCGGCGTGATTTTCTTAAATCCCGTAAAAGAAGATATGCCAGGAAAATTCCTGCGGGATTTTGCCCTTCTTCTACACTATCTTTATGAGGTTGAGTTCTACGCCAAGCTTTTCCAAAAGTATTCCCAAGACAAAGATTTCGCCGAGAAATTTAAGGCCTTTCTCCGCGGCGATGTCTTGGATAGAGAAAGCCTAAAGAAAGGCGAGTGGCTGATCGTCCAGCGCTACTTATTCAAGAAAAATCCGGCTGACCCCCGGCTATACCTTCCTCGGGTGAATCCCGAGTCGCTCCACTGGGGAAGAGCAGAAAGGGCGCTTACGGCTTTTAAGCCCAAGGGCGTTCCACTCGGGCTTAAGATGTGGCATGACCTTGATTGGGTGGCCGGAGTTTTCGGCAATGACAAAGAGGAAATTGTGAGTTTTGATCTTGAAGATCATGCCATGTCAGCTGTTTCCTTCAAGGAAGGCAAGACGCAGTTTTTTAAATATCATCAAATGGAGGCGCTCTGGACCAAGATTTTTTCCGAATACGCTGGCGGCGAAGAAAAAGTCGAAGAGCTGCTCCTCAAAAATTTCTCCAAAGGTTTAATAGTTTTTACCTGATCCCGTTAGAAGCCGCGATCGCTTTGTAAATAAGTTAAATATCAACCAATGTATAGTCGTTATAATAATAGAGTAAACCTGCAGACTTGCGCAGATCGCGATCTGCTTCTAACGGGATGATATGACTTCACTTCTTAAGATTATAGACGAAGCTCGAAAAAACAAAACCGCGATCGGGCATTTTAATATTTCTGACCTTGTGGGTCTGAAGGCCATATATGAGGCGGCTTACGCTCTTAATTTGCCGGTCATAATCGGCACGTCAGAGGGGGAGAGAGAATTTTTAGGTCTAGAGCAAGCGGTTGCACTAGTCGCGAGTCTCCGCGAGAAATACAATTTTCCGATTTTTTTGAATGCCGACCACACCCATTCTTTGGAGAAAATCAAAGAAGCGGTCGAGTCTGGCTATGATGCGGTTTTATTTGACGGCAGCAAGCTTTCTTTAGAAGAAAACGTGAGTCAAACCAAAGAAGTAGTTCGCTATGTAAAATCAAAGAATAAAAAAATTTTGGTGGAGGGCGAGATCGGTTATATCGGCAGTTCCTCGGTGATTTTGAAGGAATTGCCGAAGGGCGCCGCTCTGGGGCCCGAAGATTTGACTAAACCGGAAGAGGCCGCCGAGTTTGTAAAAAAAACCGGAGTTGATCTTCTCGCTCCGGCAGTCGGCAATATCCATGGAATGTTTGCGAATATTCCCAATCCTCGCCTTGATATCAAAAGGATCGCCGCGATTGCTAAAGCAGTGACGACGCCATTAGTTTTGCACGGCGGCTCAGGCACGAATGACAATGATTTTGTTTCGGCGATTAGGGCCGGAGTCAGCATCATTCACATCAATACCGAGATTCGAGCGGCTTGGCGGCGAGGCCTTGAAGAGGGTTT
>JACOXZ010000019.1 GCA_016182105.1 Candidatus Liptonbacteria bacterium
GTGGAGCTCATACTGCGGACCGAAATATTTTTCTGAAATTGCCGTATCCTCGATGTGCCAACCCGGCCGTCCGGCGCCGAGAGGGGAATTCCACATGGGCTCTCCGGGCTTTGAGAATTTCCAGACACAGAAATCGCCTTTGTTCCGTTTTTTTTTTTTTTTTTCAATGCGCGAGACCGCGTCTTCGGCCTGCTCTGTGGTCCGACGGGAGAGTTTGCCGTAATCTTTGAATTTCGAGATATCAAAATACCAGCCATCGCCTTCGATTTTGTAGACGTAGCCTTTTTTTATAAGTTTTTCGACTTGCGAGATTATTTCTGGGATGTGTTTGGTCGCCGCCGCATAGCGTTGAACTGCAGTCACGCCAAGCGCTTTCATATCTTCTAGATAAGCTTTGGTAAAAAAACCACTCACTCGAGCGGCGGTTTTGCCTTCGTTCTTAGCCCGGTTGATGATCTTATCGTCAACGTCAGTGATATTTTGGAGGTAAGAAACCTTATATTTCCGGAAGCGCAAGAAGCGCGTGAGGAAATCAAAAAAGAGATAGGTTCTGGCATGGCCGATGTGCGGGTAGTCGTAGACTGTTGGACCGCAGACAAAGAGCCGCAATTTCTTGCCCGATGTTTTCGGTAACTCCTCCTTTTTGCCGGAGAGGGTGTTGTAAAGGCGAACCATAATAGACAAATCTTATCACGAAACTGAATAAAGACCTGCTACGATTATACCGCAATTGCGCTATAATCGTAGTAAAGTTCAATAAAGGAATTGACATAAAGTCATATTTCGTAGTATAAATATTAGAGTAATTCTTTGAAAATAAGAGCCCGCTTACAAAACACGCGACAGAGTTCCAAAAAGAACATCGTCGCAGAGGAGAAACGACCATGAGTAATTTGGAAACGCTCGATGTCGGACAAGCCAATGAGCTGAAGCTCGCCTTCCGGCGCACTGGCTGGACTAACGAGGAGGTCAAAAGACTTTGCGAGGGCGACACTCTCGCAGACTTGCGCAAGGTCCTCTTGGGCCACGCTGAAGTCAAGCCGGCCGAGCACGTCATCAACTGCGACGCCGATCCCTTCGTCCCGTCTGGATGGAAGGTGGAGGAACACCAGAAGGGCGGACAGTTCAGGTTCGACCCGACGCAGGTAGAGTTTTGGCTCTCCGAGCCGCAACGCAAGGGCAAGGTCATCGAGGGCGTGAAGCTCCGCAAGGGACTGGCGGGTAAGCCGGTTTTGAACGCGAACGTCCTCGACTATCTCCTTGCCCATCCGCACCTCATTCCCGAGGAGTGGAAGCGTGACAGCGAGGGTCATATCCGCTACATCTTCTTCTGGGGTACGATCTACCGTCGCTCGGACGGCGGCCTGTGCGTTCGCTATGTGTACTGGGACAGCGGCAGGTGGAGCTGGAGCTACTTCTGGCTCGACTACGGCTGGGATGTCCATAGCCCCGCGGCTCTGCGTGCTGACTAACCTAAAACCTCAAGCCCCCCGATCGCGATCGGGGGGCTTTTTTATTTTACTAAAGTAATTCTGACGGTCGTCAGAATTACTTTAGTAAGCGCTTAGCAAGCCGCTCGGCGGCAATATTAACAATTTCTCACAATCGTGAGAAATTGTTAATATTGATTTTTTCTAAAGCCACTTCTTACTCTTGAAATAAGCGAACATCCCCGCCATCGCGGCGAGCATGATGACGAGAATAATCCAAAACGCGCCCGGGCGGTCGACGAGCGGCGTGCCCTCTGCGCCGATTGTAAAGAGCGCCGAGAAGAGCATTAGCGGGAAAGTGAGAAAGGCGAGGATGGTGAAGGTCTTCGTCACCTCCGTATTTTTAATGCTGATCAATTGATTATTCGTGTCCTCAAAATCTTCGAGCGCCTCGCGGTAGTCCTCGATCTGGTCAGTCAAACGCAAGTGATCGCCTATAAGATCATTCAAGTACACGCGGCCGGACTTTCCCCAGAAATCCACTCCGGTGTCGAGTAGGGATTTTAAGAGATGCTCCTGCGGGCGGATGATGATGCGGTACTCGGAGAGATCCGGTTTCAAGTATGATATTTCTTGGAGAACGTATTTTTCCTTATTTTTGAAAAGCTGAGCGCCGACTTTTTCGATTTTTTCCTGGATGTGGCGAAGTTGGCGTTCTTCAAAGCTGATTAAAAATAGGAGGAGGTTATAGGCAAGGAGGAGGGTGTTCGAGAGTGCTTTGTCTTTAAGTTCGGCATTGCGGCCTAGATCTTTTTTGAATTCAGCGAGCGGGAGCAGTTCTTCGTAGTGTACCGTGATAACGGTATTCTTTGTGATGATAAAATCCACCTCGCTCCGGCGAGAGACCTTTTTTGCCTCTTCAAAAATGGGGAATTGGTAGACGAGGTAAAGGTATGAACCGTAGTGCTCGACGTGCGCACGGGCTGAGGGGCCTTTGAGTTCATCTAAAATCACGGGATGGATCTTGAACTTCTGCTTGATCCAATCAATGTCGTGCTGGCTTTTCTTTACTACATCAATCCATGTTGCCTTGCCTTGGATGATTTCCATTAAATTAAATATAGCATATCATTCGCGGTTGACAGAAAGAAAATTGGGGTTTAAAATATAGACCGAATTTATACTGATGAGTGAAGAGGTTCAAAAAGAAGCAGAAAAAAATCACGATTCCCAAAGCGAATTAGAAAAGATAAAAAAAGAACGGGACGAATACCTGGCTGGTTGGCAGCGGGCCAAGGCGGATTTTATTAACTATAAAAAAGAGGAGTTGAAGCGCCTGGAGGAGATCGCCCGCTACGGCAATGAAGAGCTTGTAAAGGATTTAATCGTTATTTTGGATAATTTTGACCTAGGACTAGCCGCTCTTGAGAAGGCCGGGCCAATAGAGAAGGGGATCTATATGATCCGGGCGCAGATTGAAGATGTTCTCCGAAAGCGTGGACTTGAAAAAATAATTTTGAAACCCGGTGACCGCTTTGATCCCGTGATCTCCGAAGCCATCCACGAGGTTCCGTCAGACAAACCAGCCGGAACAGTGGTCGAAGTCATTGAAGCCGGCTACCGGATGTATGATAAAATACTAAGACCGGCGCGGGTGGTAATAAGCAAAGGATAAACATGCCAAAAATTTTAGGAATCGATCTAGGAACAACTAATTCGGCAGTAGCTGTAACTGAAGGCGGCGAGCCGAAGATTTTAGAATCTAGCGAAGGCGCTCGCATCACGCCTTCAATTGTGGCGGTGAGTAAGGCTCACGAGCGATTGGTCGGAATTCTCGCAAAACGCCAAGCCATAACCAATCCAAAAAATACTATTTCCTCGGTGAAGCGTTTGATTGGCCGGAAATTCACTGACCCGGAAGTTCAGCACGACAAAGCCTGGCTGCCCTATGAGATGAGAGCCGCGCAAAACGGCGGCGTGGAAATCAAAATGGGCGACCCCTCGACAAGCTCGGGGCAAGTCCGCTGGTACACAGCAGAAGAGATCTCGGCCTTTATTCTTGGGAAACTTAAAGCTGATGCTGAAGCCAAATTGGGCGAGAAGGTCGAGGAGGCGGTGATCACAGTGCCGGCATACTTTGATGATTCCCAGAGACAGTCAACTAAAAACGCCGGCGAGATTGCCGGATTCAAGGTGCGCCGAATCATAAACGAACCAACAGCCGCCGCCCTTGCTTATGGTTTAAACAAACAAAAGAACGAAAAAATAGTGGTCTATGATTTTGGCGGCGGAACTTTTGACGTTTCTGTTTTAGAGGTAGGCGATGACATTGTTGAGGTCAAAGCGACCGGCGGCGACACCCACTTGGGCGGCGACGATTTTGATAAAAAAATAAACGAGTATCTTGTCGCCGAATACAAAAAACAAGAGGGGATTGATATCTCAAAAGACCCGCTCGCTCTCCAGCGGCTCAAGGAAGCTGTTGAGCGGGCTAAACACGAGCTTTCAACTGCCACGGAAACAGAAATTAATCTTCCCTATATCACTTCGGATGCTTCCGGTCCCAAACACTTTCTGATGAAGCTAAACCGCGCAAAACTCGAATCATTGGTTAAAGATTATATTGACCGCTCGATTGAACTAGTGAAGGAAACCGTGAGCTCGCCTCAACCCAAAGGCGCTGGCTTCAAGTTCTCTGAAATCAACGAAGTGATTTTGGTTGGCGGTCAGACCCGGATGCCGGCCATCCTTGAGGCCGTAAAAAACCTTTTCGGAAAAGAACCGCACCAAGGTATCAACCCGGATGAGGTCGTAGCTGTGGGCGCTGCTGTTCAGGCCGGCATCCTCCAGGGCGATGTCAAAGACATTCTGCTCTTGGATGTAACGCCTCTAAACTTCAGCATTGAAACTTTAGGAGGAGTAGCAACACCGATGATCCAAAAAAACACCACCGTCCCGACAGCCAAAACCCAGGTTTTCTCAACCGCGGCTGACAACCAAACCTCGGTCGAGATCCACGTGCTCCAAGGCGAGCGGCCAATGGCCTCTGACAACAAAACCTTGGCGAGATTTATTTTGGACGGCATTCCGCCTGCGCCGCGCGGCATGCCGCAGATTGAAGTGACCTTTGACATTGACGCGAACGGCATCTTGAACGTCTCAGCTAAAGACAAAGCGAGCGGCAAAACCCAGTCCGTTAAAATCGAGGCCTCAACTAATCTCTCTAAAACCGAAATTGAACGCTTGAAGAAGGAGGCAGCCGAACACGCTATTGAAGACGCGAGAAAGCGGGACTTGGCCGATGCTAAAAATCAGGCCGAGAGCTTAATCTATACGGCGGAAAAATCCCTAAAAGACGCCGGAGATAAGGTGAATGAAGCTATTAAAAACGCGGTAAGCGAGAAAATTGAAGCTTTAAAGAAGGTTAAAGACAGTGAGGATGTAAACGCCGTAAAATCCGCAGTCGCCGATCTTTCCGCCGAAATTCAAAAAATAGGCGAGTCGTTGTATAATCAAGGCAAAGATGGTGGGGTCTCCCCAAAGACAAAATCTGATTGAACAGATTACGACTGAAAGAATATCGAGGCCGTCTGGATTTTATCGCGGCATCTTTCTCGACATCTTCACCGTGGCCTCTGCCCTGGGAGTCGGCTTTTTTTATAAGATTTATCTGGCCAAGCAAGTAGCGCTCTGGGTGCCGCTTTTAAGCCTGGGCTTGTTTTCGATTTTCTCCACCCTTGAGATATATCTTATCAAAAGCTGGGGTCGAAGATTTTTTATTATTCTCCTCGAAGTCGCGGCGCTCGTTGGTTTTTTCTACGACCAGTCTTTAAAGCTCGTTATCATTATCGCCGCCTTAACCTTATTCTTTCTTCTTTGGGGTGAAGCTTCAAGCCGAGGGCAAGTAGAGAACTTGATGGAGATTCGCTTTTTTAAGACCGCCAGAACCCAGCTCAACAAAGTGGTCACAGCTGTCGCCATCATAGGCGTTTTTCTCTATCTTCCTCATTCGAACGCAGAAGATATTCTTTTTTCGCCGGCGAGTTTTGATAAGTTTTTTGACTGGGCGGCCGGGGCGGCGAGCAGCTTCTACCCCAAATTCAGATTCACTTCTTCCTTCGGCGATTTAGCCAGTGACATTGCAAGATCTCAACTTGCCAAAAATGCCGATTTTAGTAAAATAACTCCGGCTGAACGGGCCAAAGCCATTGAAGACGCGAGCGATAAAATCATCAAAGATTTAGGCCGTACCTTAAAGATAACGATCGCGCCCACGGAAAAGACAAGCAAAGTTTTCTATAACTTGATTGTGAATAATCTCGAAGAACTTAAAAATAAATTTGGCAATCGGTTCTTAATAGTCTGGGGAATCGTCTTGTTTATCGCTGTGCGGGGAGTGGGCTCAATCTTTGCTTGGTTTGCCGCCCTCTTTTCTTTTTTCTTTTATCAGATGCTTTTGGGATTTAATGTCGTTCGGGTGATCGGCGAAAGCCGCACCCACGAAGTCTTAGAATTCTAATTCTCTAATGCCCCCGAAAAAAGATTATTATAAAATTTTAGGAATTGACCGTGGTGCTTCAGAAGAAGAAATTAAGAAGGCTTATCGGCGCTTGGCGCATCAGCATCATCCAGATAAGTCCGGTGGCGACGAGAAAAAATTCAAAGAGATAAACGAGGCTTATCAAGTTCTCTCAGATAAAACCAAAAAGGCCTATTATGACCGATTTGGCGCCTCAGAACATATGCCAGGAATGGGCGGTTTTCCATGGGAAGGCGTGGCACCCGGCGGTGAACGTCCCCCATTTAGCGGAGAATGGTTTGGCAGTTTTTCTGATTTTGGAGATTTGGGCGAAATCTTTGACACCTTCTTTGAAGGCTTAGGAGTGCGTCCCAGACGGCGGACTTATCGCA
This sequence comes from Candidatus Liptonbacteria bacterium, assembly GCA_016182105.1. Taxonomy (GTDB): domain Bacteria; phylum Patescibacteriota; class Minisyncoccia; order UBA6257; family 2-01-FULL-56-20; genus JACOXZ01. The sequence goes on from JACOXZ010000019.1 coordinate 6,342, forward strand.
GAGGATCAGACATTGAACTGCCGCTTGAAATTACGCTCGAGGAAGCTTTTCGAGGCACTTCGAAAACCTTAAAAATAAAAACTCTTCTCCGTTGCGAGGCCTGCAAAGGCGCTGGCTCGGATCAGAAAGCCGGCTTTTCTACCTGTACCGTCTGTGGAGGCCGCGGCGAGATAAAAGAGCAACAGCAAACCTTTTTCGGCAAACTTGAGCAGGTAAAAACCTGCAGCCGGTGCTTCGGAACCGGTCAGATTCCGAACAAAGCCTGCAGCGTCTGCAAAGGAAGCGGACGCCTCTCTGGTGAACGGCAAGTGACAGTCGAAATCCTAGCGGGAGTCCAGAACGACCAGATCATCAAGATCAAAAGCGCCGGCGAAGCAGGCGAGAAGGGAACGACTGAAGGCGATCTTTATATTCGAATAAGAATTACCCCGCATCACACCTTCGAGCGCAGAGGCGATGATCTCGTGGTGAAGATTGAACTGAATATCTATGATCTTTTACTCGGCCGGAAGATTGAGGTGCCTACACTCTCGGGTGGGAAGATCCATGTGGAGGTTCCGGCTAAATTTAACTTGAAAGACGACTTAAGGATTCCTGGGGAGGGCATGCCGCACTTCGGCTCGTTTGGCCGCGGAGAACTACTCGTGAACTTCATCATCAAGGCGCCTAATAAAATTAACGCCAAAGCGAAGAAGATATTGGAGGACCTGGAAAAAGAGGAGTAGGACGGAGAGTTTTTAGGTTTTCTCAACCCGTTTCGCTCGCTCCAGCGGCTCGCTCCACTTGTCCTCGCAACGGCGAGGTTTTGCTGGTCGCTCCGCTCCCCGATTGTAGCAAAACCACCAAGCTCGCCTGCTGCGGGGTTTCGAAAACCAAACAACTCGCCCGCAGTGTTGAAAAATGTGAGAAAAAGTAGTAAAATACTATTTGGTTCGCTCGTCGAAAATAAATACCCCCCTTAGCTCAGTCTGGTAGAGCAGCTCCCTTTTAAGGAGATGGTCGTAGGTTCAAATCCTACAGGGGGGACATAACTAAAAGGTGCGGGGTTAAGGAGATGGTCCTAGGTTCAAATCCTAGTGGGCGCACAAAAATCTTACTTTATAGTACTTGTTTATTATCGTTTGAAGTGCTATAGTCATCTTAGCCATTTAACAGAAAGGAGTTGTTGTGAGTAACAACACTACACAAACAGCAGAACTGGGATCTTTAAAACCCGCGGTCATTGAAGCGATCCGCAGGAACCTCATCAAACACAGTTGCACCGGCGGTGTACGTTGCACACCGCCTCCGCCATCTGGCAGTTGGGGTCACCAGCAACCCGAGACAAACCGAGAGCAACTACTAGAGGGAATCGGCGCACTCGATTTGGAATGCGTGAAGTACAAACTCATGCACCCCACCGAAGGCAGGGGTTGGTCTAGGGAGAAGGTTGATCGCGTTGAGGTCCTCTACAAACGCTTCCTGTTCCTGGCTGGTTCCGACAGTCGCCCGTTCATGCCTACGAGCGAGATTGACGAGATGTGGCATGCCCACATGCTCGACACAATCAAGTACAGGGAAGATTGCGAGAGGATCTTCGGTTTCTTCCTCGACCACTTCCCGTACTTTGGCATACGAGGAGAAAAGGACCTCTTCAACATGGTCAGGCTCTTTGTTGAGTGCTGCCAACGCTACGAAGCGGAATACGGTGAGCCCTACGCTGAGATACCTGAAGATTTCTGGCAAATCCATGGCATCCGCGAGCCCATCGATTATTCCGCGCCAGAGTTCCTTTCTCTACCAGAACGGCCGCGCCTCGAACCCATAGCTGTCTAATCAGATGTGGTCAGGGTGCGGTAACAACTCATTGGGATGGTCTATGACCATCCCTTTTTTATTTCATTCATAAACGGAAAATCCTAGCCGGGGCACATTTATTTCATCCTCGTTGCCAGTCGTAAGGAGATGGTCCTAGGTTCTATTCTTGACATATTAGGTTATATATGCTATATATAGTTTAGTAAACTTCGGCATGGCGCTGAAGTGAAATCAAACCGCACCTTGAAAGAGGAGGTTGTAGAGTCATGGTGACGATGGCAATCCGCTATCCGTTTCTGTTCTTCTTCAGGATCACGGGTAAGCTCGCTCCGCTCTTCGAGCGCGCGAACTACACGGCGATCGGCTTCTCCGGTCACGTCTCGATGCTCGACGAGGGTGTCGCGAAGGAGCGCAAGCTCCAGCCGCTCAACCGCTTCGAAAGATGGCTTCTGAAGCCCGTCATCGAAACCGAAAAGAAGATTCGTCGCGAGTGCTTCCGGCAAGCCGTCATCGAGGTCACTGGCGAGGACCCAGACACTGATTGGTCGTAATGCGCGAGTGTGCGACCACCACCCGAGCCCCTTGTAGAGTTCAATTCTGCTTGGGGCTCTATTTTTTTCTTTATAATATTCTTTAAGTATTCGCTGGGATGAGGTCTCGCCTTACTCCTAAATAAAAAGCCGCTCTCAAAGTGAGGGCGGCTGTGTATTCAATTCATCTTCCATGATGCGGATCATGCAAACGCCAAGACATACTTTAAATTCTTTGGCTATTAGCATCGCTTCCAAAAACCTTTTCGGTATGAGTAGGACCAAATACCGAGATGGCATATCGTCCCTCTCGCGCTTGAGCGCGAGCTTGAATTCAGTGAAGGCCTTGTCATCCATTTGTTCTGCTACGTCCAGAGCGTCGTCCAGTAGAGGACTTAGTTCCCTAAGACCACGCACTAGCTCCTCCTTTGAAGTCACGTGATCAAGGAAATAGGTGTAGTTATCTTCTTGAAAATCGTCAACATCAAGGCCCTCACCAAATAACTCACAAGAGAGCACCCATTCAAATATTTCATCCAACCGCTCGTCGAGCGTGAACCTTGTTTTATCCGGAACAGGCTGACCAAGTTCAGACATAACACCTCCTTAGGGTTAAAGTTTCAAGAAATTCTAGAAAGAGGGTACCACAGCAGTCCGACGTTGCCAAATTTAAACAAATCAGTTAGTATATTCTCAATGCGCCGAACTCCGGCTTTATTTTTAACACTTATAATTCTTCTCGCGGTTCTCTCGGGATTTTTTATCTATCCCAAAGGCATAGGCCAGAAATTATTGCCTTGGCGGCTGGGGCTTGACCTTGTGGGCGGCAGCCATTTGGTTTATCAGGTTGACTTATCGCTTGTAGAGCCGAAAGACCAAGATTCGGTCTTGGGCGGCATCAGAGATGTGATCGAACGCCGGGTAAATCTTTTTGGCGTCTCCGAACCGCAGGTCTTTATCGCCAAGTCAAGAAATGAAGCCAATCTTATTGTCGAACTTGCGGGCGTGAAGGACATAAGCGAAGCCATAAAGCAGATCGGCGAGACCCCTTTACTTGACTTCAGAGAAGTCGAACAGGTTGGGACAAGCACGACTTTCGTACAGACAAATCTTACTGGCCGTTACATCACCGGGGCGCAAGTGACTTTTAACCAAACAACCCAAGCCCCGCAGGTAAGCCTTTCCTTTAACGACGAAGGCGCGCAAATTTTTGAGCAACTTACTGAAGCCAATGTAGGAAAACCTATTGCCATCTTTCTTGATAACGCTTTAATCGAGGTGCCGACTGTCCAGGAAAAAATCTCCGGCGGTGAGGCCCTAATCACCGGCCGCTTTAGCTTGCCCGAGGCAAAGAAACTCGTTGAACGTTTCAATGCCGGCGCTCTGCCCGCGCCAGTAAACCTCATAAGCCAGCAGACGATTAGCGCGAGTTTAGGAACTGATTCCCTAAAAAAAGCATCAATTGGAGGGCTTATAGGCACAATACTCGTGATGATTTTTATGGTCGTTTACTACCGGAAGCTCGGCATTTTCGCCTCGCTCGCGCTTCTTATCTATATTCTTCTAACTTTAGGGGTCTTTAAGCTCATCCCCATCACTTTAAGCTTGGCAGGGCTTGCCGGCTTTATTATCACTATCGGCATGGCGGTTGATGCCAATATCTTGATTTTTGAACGGATGAAAGAAGAAAAAAAGATCGGGCTCAAGGGCGCCTCTCTCTTAGATAAAGGCTTTGGTCGGGCTTGGCCCTCGATCCGCGACTCGAATGTTTCAACCGTGATAACCGCCGTGATTCTCTATTACTTCACTTCGAGCTTTATCAAGGGTTTCGCCTTGACCCTTTTAATCGGAGTCTTAATCAGTATGTTTAGTGCGATCACGACCACGAGATTATTTTTAAAAGTTTTCCTTAAAGAAAAAGTTAGAACTTAGCACCCCAATTATGTTAAACATCGTAGGTAAGAAAAAAATCTATTTTACTGTTTCCGGTATTTTAATCGCGGCCTCGCTCCTTGCGATTATCTTTTTCGGCTTCCGGCAGGGGATAGACTTTTTGGGCGGCACGCTTTGGCAGTTTAAAATCACGAAGGACGTCCCTCAGCTTTCCATTCTGGAGAATATTTTTAAAACCGACCTAAACATGGCGGAGGCGAAATTGAATTTTGACTCAACCTCCAACACTTTCTTTGTTCGGTTGCCAACTTTCTCTGAAAGCTCTCATCAAGACGCTCTTAAAATTTTGAAAACAAAATTTCCTGAACTTGAAGAGTTAGGCTTCCAATCCATCGGCCCATCGGTTGGCCATGAGCTCCGAAAGAACGCACTGATTGCTATGGTGCTCGCCATTGTCGGCATCTCCCTCTACATCGCTTTTGCCTTCAGAAAAGTTTCACGGCCGGTCAGTTCCTGGAAATACGGCTTAGTCACGCTCTTCACGCTTTTTCACGACGTCTTGATTCCGGCCGGACTCCTCGCCTTGCTCGGCAGATTTCTCGGTGTTGAAATTGACTCGAACTTTGCCGTGGCCCTCTTGGTTGTCGCCGGCTTTTCAGTTCACGACACGATTGTTGTTTTCGACAGAATCCGCGAAAATATTTCTTTGGACCGCGGCAAATCGGCTTTTGACGAAGTAGTGAACCGAAGCGTGAACCAAACTCTTGCCCGTTCAATTAATACCTCACTTACTTTAATCTTGGTGCTATTAGCGCTTCTTTTTGCCGGGCCCACTACTTTGAAATACTTCCTTTTAGCCTTGCTCGTGGGGGTTACAACCGGCATCTACTCCTCGATATTTATCGCGAGCCCATTGCTTACGGCGTGGCATAAATTAACCAAAAAATAAGGGGGTTTATCCACACTTGACGAATGAAGGCAGGCAATTTATAATTAAACTAAAGTAAATATGGCTTCAGCATCTAAAATATTCGATTCACTATTTAAGGATTTAAAGCCTCGGGAAAGGGAGGTTATTGAAGGCCGCTTTGGGCTTGGCCGTGGCAAACCAGAAACCTTGGCCTCGATCGGTGAGCGTTACGGCATCACAAGAGAAAGAGTGAGACAGATCGAGGCTTCGGCTATGAAAGATCTGAAGGAAAAGTTAAATGAAAATTCAGCTTGTTTAGATTTAATCCAGAGCGCCAAAAAACAGCTTAAAGCCTTTGATGGAATTGCCAAAAAAGAAACACTCCTCGCAAGCCTTAAATCTTTTGAGGGAATAACCGAGAACCATCTTACTTTTATTACAGATGTCTCTCAAGCTTTTCACTTCTATCCCGAAGATGGTAATTTCTGGTCTTTCTACTTCCTAGACAAAAACGCAAAAGAGACGGCTCTGAATTTTATTGACCAGCTCGTGAAACTGCTGCGTAAAGAAAAAGAGGCTGTCCTCGCTCAAGGCTACAAAAAAATTTTTAAATCTGCCGTGAGCCGAGAGAAACTGACTGAGAGCAAAGCCGAAAATTTCCAAAGCATCTCCAAAAAGTTCCACGCTAATGCCTATGGCGACTTTGGTCTTACTGAATGGCCTGAGATCAAGCCGCGCGCTATCCGCGACCAGATCTATTTAGTTTTGAACAAAAAGAGAGAGCCGCTCCATTTTGAAACCATCACCGGCCTTATTAATAAATCTGGCTTTACCAGCCGTAAAGCTTTGGTGCCGACAGTGCATAACGAACTTATAAAAGATTCCCGATTTGTTTTGGTCGGCCGCGGTATCTACGCCTTATCGGAGCACGGCTACAAACCAGGCACTGTTCAAGAAGTCATCAAACGGCTTATTAAGCGTCACGGACCCATGAAACCTAAGGAAGTGCTTGAGGCAGTGATGAAAGAGAGAATATTAAAGCCAAACACAATTCTCATCAACCTCCAGAATAAAAGTTTTTTTGAACGGCTCGGGAATGGAGCCTACCGCATACGCGAGTCCTAAAATTTTTAGCGGGATGGCGCAGCTTTTACAATTTTTTCCTCCATTTGTGGAAGGCTTAGTGAGGAGCATTGCTGACGTTTGGAACGCCACCTGGTGGGTGGTTCTGCCCCTGACCTCCGGCCTTCTTTTTTGGGAGTTTTGGGTTTTCTACATCCGATTCCGTTTCATTAAAGCGATCACCTGGATTCTCTTAGACATAAAAATCCCCAAGAACATCCTCCAAACGCCAAAAGCCATGGAGCAGGTGTTTGCCGCAGCTCATGCCCCGTATTCCTACGGCCTGAAGTTTTTCGAGAAATACTGGGAGGGCAAGGTGGAATATTGGATGTCATTTGAGATGGTCTCTTTGGGCGGCGACGTTCACTTCTACCTCCGTCTGCCCAAGCAATTCAGGAATTTAATGGAATCAGCCATTTACGCTCAATATCCAAGCGCGGAAATTTC
>JACOXZ010000006.1 GCA_016182105.1 Candidatus Liptonbacteria bacterium
TTTGGGCGGCGACGTTCACTTCTACCTCCGTCTGCCCAAGCAATTCAGGAATTTAATGGAATCAGCCATTTACGCTCAATATCCAAGCGCGGAAATTTCCCTAGCAGAAGATTACGTAAAACAAGCGCCGAAAATTGTGCCTAACAAAACCTATGACTTGTGGGGAATAGAGCTCGTGCTCCAAAATCCTGATCCTTATCCCATCAGAACATATCCTATGTTCGAAGAGGCAGTCGAAGAGCGCAGGGTGGATCCGGTGGCCATGATATCGGAGGTGATGTCAAAGCTCAAGGCCGACGAACAAATCTGGATCCAGATTCTAGTCAGGCCCACTGGCGGTGATTGGCGAAAAAAAGGCGAGGAGATTATAAACAAAATGCTCGGTAAAGAGCCTAAAAAGAAAGAGGGGATACTTAATTTTTTAAGTCCCGGAGTGTCATTTCAGGAACTCGCGCGAGCTCCGTTTGAACATCCTTCAATCGAAGTTCCAAAAAAGAAGGAAGAAGACCGCTTCAGGTTACTTATGCTCACGCCTGGCGAGAAAGAGAAAGTTGAGGGTATTGAAAGAAAAACCTCCAAACTCGGTTTTGAGACAACCATCCGCTTTGCCTATATAGACCGGAGAGATAGTTTCAGCCGCGACAATGTGGCGGCGGTACTGGGCGCTTTCCGGCAGTTCAACACGCAAAATCTTAACCTTCTCCGACCGGATAAAAAAACAATGACCGCGGCTGTTCACTACTTTTTCAAAAAAATTCGTCTAAACTGGCGCCGGCGCCTAATTTTCGAGCGTTACCGAGATCTGCTCTTTAATCGGAAAAAGCCAATCTTGAATATTGAGGAACTCGCGACCATCTACCATATCCCTATTACCGCGGTTGCCGCGCCCCAGCTCTTGCGAGTTGAGGCCAAAAAGGGCGGCGCGCCGCCAACGTTGCCTTTGGTTGAAGAGTAAATATAATGCCAATCTACGAACAAATACGAATGCCACGAATGTTTTTAGTTTGCAGTGTTCGCATTGGTTCGCATAGTTTGTATTACTTACATTAGTATGAAACTGCCCAACGAAAACGAAATAACGCCTATCGGTTTTTGCGACTTCCGGAACGAAAAAAAGCACTTTGGCATCAAGATTGACGACCGCCGCCGCCACATCTACTTGATCGGGAAAACCGGTTCCGGAAAATCAACCCTTCTTGAAAATATGGCGATCTCCGACATCCTCTCTGGCCGGGGAGTAGGAATCGTTGACCCGCACGGCGAATTCGCCGAAAAAATGCTTGACTTTGTGCCGGAAGAGCGGCTGGATGACGTAATCTATTTTAATCCGGCGGATATGGAATATCCGATCGCCTTTAACCCATTGGAGCAGGTAAGCACTGAATTTCGCCATCTCGTGGCCTCGGGCGTGATGGGGGTCTTTAAAAAAATTTGGGTTGACGCCTGGTCAGCGCGGATGGAATACATCTTGAATAACACACTGCTTGCGCTTCTCGAATTTCCAAGCTCAACCTTAATCGGCATCATCCGAATGCTCTCCCAGCCGGAGTACCGCAAGAAAATTGTCGCAAACCTCAAGGACCCCGTTATCAAGGCCTTCTGGGTTAACGAATTTGCCCGTTATTCCCAGCGGTTCGAGACCGAAGCCGTCGCCGCCATTCAAAATAAAGTCGGCCAGTTTGTCTCGAATCCTCTAATAAGGAATATTTTGGGCCAGCCGAATTCTTCAATCAGTATGAGGGAGGTTATGGATAAAGGCAAAATCTTGATCGTAAATCTCTCCAAAGGCAAGATTGGCGAAGACAATTCCACGCTCTTAGGCGCCATGATTATCACCCGGCTTCAGCTTGCGGCAATGTCGAGAGTTAACCTCCCCGAACACAAGCGACGCGATTTTTTTCTTTACGTTGACGAGTTCCAGAACTTCGCGACCGAATCCTTCGCCAATATCCTATCTGAGGCGAGGAAATATCGCTTGAGCCTGACCTTAGCTCATCAATACGTCGGCCAGCTGGTTCACGACCAAAATGTAAAAGTTCGGGATGCTGTTTTCGGCAATGTCGGAACTATCGTCTGCTTCAGGATAGGAGCGGCTGATGCTGAATTTTTAGAAAAGGAATTTCTTCCGGAGTTTACTGAAAATGACTTAGTCAATCTCGCCAAGTACAACATCTACATAAAACTCATGATCGACGGAGTGGCCTCCCACCCATTCTCCGCAACCACCTCGCCGCCGGCCAAAAAGCCCATCTATAACCTCCGTGATGTGATTATCAGAAATTCCCAAACAAGATACGGCACGCCTAAAAAAATGGTGGACGAGAAAATCTCCGGAGAATGGAGCGCCGGCGAGGCTGCCTTGGACGAGAAGGTCATTCGGCGAGATGAAAAGCCTCTTGCCGAGGTCTTAAGCCGTCCTCCGCGTGACCCGAGGTTTTTCAAACCTAAAAAAGAAGTGAATATTGAAGATTTAAGGGAAACCCTAAGAGAATCTCTCGAGGAAAAACTTAAAAATCCCGAGGAGTGATGCACTATCTTCCCCAAGATCTTCGACTCCTATCTTAAGGAGTCGCTAATTGCACGCGCCCGCAAAAATAAAATTATCGAGATCAAGATCCATGATCTCCGCGATTTTGCAATTGGAAAGCACAAAAAAGTGGACGACCGGCCTTTTGGCGGCGGACCGGGAATGGTTTTAATGTTCGAACCGATTTATAAAGCAGTAGAAGCGGCTAAGGGCAAAGCGCTAAGGGCCAAGGCTAAAAAAAGAGTAATTTTGTTTTCCACTCGAGGCAAAAAGCTGAATTCCGCGACTACGAAGCGCCTGGCCAAATACAATCAGCTTATCCTAATCTGCGGCCGCTATGAGGGAGTGGATGAAAGGGTGGCCAAGCATGTTGCGGATGAGGAAATTTCCATAGGGGATTACGTGCTCTCGGGCGGCGAACTCCCGGCTCTGGTGCTTATCGAAACCGTGAGCCGGTTCCTCATGGGTTTTTTGGGGAAATATGAGTCTTTGGAGGAAATAAAAGGCTCTTATCCGGTCTATACCCGTCCGGAGACAATTAAGATCCGGGGCAAAAAATTATCCGCGCCTAAAATTCTAATCTCCGGGAATCATGCCCAAATCAGAAAGTGGCGGAGGGAAGAAAGATAGACCCCCGCACCCGTCGGCGCTCGTTTTTGGCGGATTACTCTCGTTTCTTATAGGCGTTTTCGTTGCGAGCAGTTACGGAATAGTTCTCTGGATATCCTTGGCCGTTTTTTTCTACTGGCTCTGGTTTAACGTTCTAAAAGGCCGCAATTTTCACTATGCTTTAATTTTTACTTTAGCCCTGTCTTTCGGATTTTTTTACTACCATTTTTATCTGAATTTAAAGGAGAGTCGGGAGAATATAGT